>DATFVX010000280.1:0-11746 GCA_035259985.1 Acidimicrobiales bacterium
GGCGCCGGCGCCGGTCCGGGCCATGGCGTCCTCCACCGCGGGGACCTCCGGGTCCAGCGCCAGGATCGGTGCCAACGCCCCCAGGTCACGCTCGGCGGCGCTGAGGGCCCGGTCACGGGCGACCGAGCGCACCAGCGCCCCCAGCGGCACCGCGAACGCCACCACCACGAGGCTGGTCGTCGCCACGACGACGAGGAGGAGCCGGCGACGCACGGGGCCTCAGGTGGGCCGGGCGTCGCCGCCGTCGGCCGGGGTGTCGAGCCGCACCCCGACGCCGCGGACCGTGTACAGGTAGCGGGGCTCGGCCGCCGTCTCCCCGAGCTTGCGGCGCAGCCACGACAGGTGGACGTCGACGGTCTTGTCGGCGCCGCCATAGGGCTGGCGCCACACCTCGGCCAGCAGCTCGCGCCGGGTCACGACGTCGGGGCTCCGCCGGGCCAGGTGGGCGAGGAGATCGAACTCCAGCCGGGTGAGGTCGAGCTGCCGCCCGTCGAGCGTGGCGCTGCGGGTCCGGGGCTGGACGACCAGGTCGCCGACCTGGACGCGGTCGTCGTCGTCGCCGGCCCCGCCCCGCCGCAGGACCGCTCGGATGCGGGCCTCGAGCTGGGCGGCCGAGTAGGGCTTGACCACGTAGTCGTCGGCGCCCTGGTCCAGGAGCCGGACGATCTCGGCCTCGTCGTCGCGGGCGGTGGCGACGATGACCGGGACGTCGGACACGCCCCGCAGCATCCGGAGGACGTCGGCGCCGTCGAGGTCGGGCAGGCCGAGGTCGAGGACGATGACCTCCGGGCGCCAGTCGACGGCCGCCGTGAGCGCGGCCGCCCCGGTCCCTTCCGTGCGCACCGCGTGGCCGGACCCGGAGAGACCGCTGGCGAGCGCCTCCCGGATCCGCTGATCGTCCTCGATCACCAGCACCGATGCCACCGGCGCCACGCTAGGCCCGCGCGACCGGAGCCGACGGGGGCCGGGCCGTCCTTAACCGAGGCTTAGGCCTCGGTTGGGCATCGCCTAGGGCCGGGTCCGGGCACCATGGGGCGGTGCGGCGATCCCTCGCGCTCGGTGCCATCTGGGTGGCGGCGGCTGCGTCGGCGGCGGGTGTCGCCTGGGCGGGCATCGGCGTGGTCGGCGACCAGGTGACCGACGACCGCCCCGCACCGCTGAGCTCCGAGCAGGTTGCCCGGGAGCTGCAAGCCAACCAGGCGCCGGCCACCAGCACGACCAACGCTCCCGACGGCGGGACCAGCACCACCGCGCCCCCGGCCGACCCCTCGGCCACGACCAGGACGTACAGGATGCAGGGCGGCGTGGTGGCCCTGCGGTTCTCGCCGGCAGGCGTGGAGGTCGTCGGGGCGTCGCCCGCCGATGGTTTCACCGTCGATGTCGAGCCCGAGCACGGCAACGGCGTGAAGGTCGAGTTCGAGAGCGACGCGCACCGGAGCAGGGTGGACGCCTGGTGGGACGGCGGGCCCCAGGTGGAGCGCCGCGAAGACGGCGAGACCGTCGAGTCCGGCGACGGTCGCGGCTCCGGGGACGACGGCAGCGGCGGTTCCGGCCCCGGTTGACCCGGTCGGCGTCGGGCGGCCGGGACCCGAGGCCATGCGTTCCGCCAATCGACCTGCGGCGGAATTTGGAGCCGCGGCTCCAACGGGTTCCGGCAATCCACGCGAGGCAATGGGTTCCGGCGGCGGAACCAATGACCTCGGGCTCCGGGTGGCGGAACCTATGACCTCGGGCTCGGCCGGGCGGAACCAATGACCTCGGGCTCCGGGTGGCGGAACCTATGACCTCGGGCTCGGGCGGGCGGAACCCATGACCTCGGGTGGCCTCGCCCGCCGTTCCTCTGCACCGGAGGCAACGGGTTCCGCCAATCCACGGCGAGGTTATGGGTTCCGGTGGCGGAACCTATGACCTCGGGCTCGGGCGGGCGGAACCCATGACCTTGGGTGTGGCCTCGCCGGCCGTTCCTCCTGCGCCGGAGGCAAATGGACTCCGCCGAGCCTTAGCTCACGCTTAGGGTCGGTCGGAGACGCCGTTACGGGGGGCGCCGGGACGCTGGGGCGACTGATCCCTAAGAGCGAAACGGAGTCCCCAGTCATGAACCTCTCCAACTCACCGCGTCGCATGCGCATGGTCGCTGGCCTCGTGGGCGGCGGTGTCGGCCTCGCACTGGTCACGGGTCTCGGTCCGGCACCGTCCCTCCTGGCCGGGGCGTCGGGCGGCGACTCCGGCGGTGGCTCGACCTCCTCGACGAGCCCCACCACCCAGACGACCGCGAGCGCGGGCACCGCCGCCGCGAGCATGTCTGGCGACCAGGTCGTCGACGCCGCGGGTGCGGGCACCGTCACGTTCCGCCGCAGCGGTGCGCAGCTCAGCCTCGTGAGCGCGGTGCCCGCCGATGGCTGGCGCGTCGAGGTGGAACAGTCGGCCGGTGTCGAGATCGAGGTCGACTTCCGCCAGGGCACGCGACGCGTGCAGGTCAACCTCGAGCTCGAGGACGGTGCGGTGCGTGAGCGGATCCGCATCCGCGACGAGGCCGACGGCACGGACGTCCGCTTCGAGAACGGCGCCGTGGTCCGGACCGAGCCCGGCGACCGGGCCGACGACCGCGGCGACGACCGCGCCGTGGACGACCGCGCCGTGGACGACCGCGGCAACAGCGGTCCGGGCGCGGGTGGCCATGGTGCCGACGATCCGGCCGGCGACGACCACGGCGGCACCAGCGGCAGCGGCCGCCAGTCGGTCAGGGACCGCTAGCTCGCCTGGCGGCCGGTACCCCCGTCAGCCGGCGAACGCCAGGCAGTAGACGCCGGGGAGGGCTTCGGCCAGCTTGCGCCAGCTCTCCCCGGCGTCCTCGGACAGGTAGACCCGCCCGTAGCGCTCGCCCACCGCCACCAGGTTGCCGGCGGCGACGAGCCCGAAGGTGTCGATGTTGTGGGGGAACGTTGCCGGCAGCCCCGAGGTGCCACCGCAGGGAACCAGCGGCTGGTCGGGGTCGTCGACCGGCCGCCTGTAGACGGCCGCCTCGTGGGTGGCGGGCCCGGTCGAGGCGCTGGCCAGCAGCCAGCCGTCGGACAGGGCCACCGCCCGGCAGTAGCCGGCGTGCAGGCCCTCGGTGCTCCAGTGCCAGGTGTTCCCGCCGTCGTCGCTCTGGCCCACGCCGATGGCGGCGGCCACCGCGACGGTGTCGCCCTCCGCCAGGACCTGGTGGTCGTCGGCCTCGGCCGGCACCACCTCGATCCACTGCTCCGGGTCCCGCCGCCAGACGCCACCGACGTGCACCCCCGCGAACAGCCCGGCGTCCCCCATGGTGAGCGAGCGCAGGTCGGGTGGCGCTCCCCAGGGTGTGGTCCACTCCTTCCGGGTCGGGATGGCGTCGAAGGCGCGGTCGACGGCGGGCCCGTCGGCGCTGCCGACGAGCACGAGCCGAGCCTCGCTGGTCCCGACCAGCGCCCGCCCGCCGGCCAAGCTCAGCAGGCAGCGGGGGAGCAGCCCCTCGGGCAGCGGGCGGGGCGCGCCGTCCTCCAGCGCAACGACCCGGTCGTCGGCGATGATCCACTCCCCGGCGACGCCGGTCACCCCGACGCCGGTCAGGCCGCGGCGCACGACCTTGCCGTCGAGGCCGAGCTCGACCAGTCCGTCACCGGTTCCCACGAGGAGCATGGAACCAGTGTGGCCGCGCCCGCGGTCTCCCGGGTGCCATCGCTCCGGCTGGGGCAGGCTGGTCCCGTGGTGCGACCCGAGCTCTGGCTCTGCAGGCACGGCGAGACCGAGTGGAGCCGTGATGGCCGCCACACCAGCCGGACCGACCTGCCGCTGACCCCGGACGGGGAGGAGCAGGCCCGCCGGCTGGCGTCGCGCCTCTCCGCCGTGACCTTCGACCTGGTGCTGACCAGCCCGCGGCGCCGGTCCGTCGACACCGCGGCACTCGCCGGGTTCCCCGCTGCCGCCGTGGAACCGGCCGCCGAGGAGTGGAACTACGGCGAGTTCGAGGGCCTCACCACGGCCACCATTCGCGAGACGGCGCCCGGCTGGACGGTCTGGACCCACCCGATGCCGGGTGGCGAGACCGCCGAACAGGTCGCAGCCCGCGCCGACCGCGTCATCGACCGTGTGCGGCGCGACGCGCGAGCCCGCGCCCTGCTGTTCTCCCACGGCCACTTCCTGCGGGTGCTGGCGGCGCGCTGGATCGAGCAGCCGCCCACCGCGGGCGCTCGCTTCGTGCTCGCCACGGGGACGGTGTCGGTTCTCGGCGGGGAGCACGAGGTCAGTGCAATCAGCCACTGGAACACGTAGCACGGGGTAGCGCCGGAAGGCTGCACCACCAGAGATGTCGAAGGCAGAATCGGTTCCGGAGCCGACAGTGCCCGGCCGTAGCATCAGCCGGTAGACCGCCCATGACCCTCATCGCCGTCCTCGACTACGGCATCGGCAACCTCCGGTCGGCGCAGAAGGCGCTCGAGCACGTGGGCGCCGACGCCCGGCTCACCGCCGATCCGGGCCTGGTGCGCGACGCCGCGGGCGTGGTGCTCCCGGGGGTCGGAAACTTCGGCCGCTGCATGGAGGCGCTCGAGCAGAGGGGCCTCGACGAGCTGGCCATCGAGTGCGCCTGCTCGGGCCGGCCGTTCCTGGGGGTCTGCGTCGGGATGCAGATGCTGTACGAGAGCTCGGAGGAGACGCCCGCCGTGCCGGGCCTGGGCGTCCTCCGCGGGGTCGTGCGGCGGCTCCCGGACGGCGTCAAGCGCCCGCAGATGCAGTGGAACGTGCTCGCCAGGCGCGGCGAGAGCGGCCTCCTGGCCGGCGTGCCCGACCCGGTGTGGGTCTACTTCGTGCACTCGTTTGCCGCCGACCGCGACGATCACGCGGTGGCGACGTGCGACTACGGCGGCCCGGTGGTGGCCGCCGTCGAGTCGGGTGCGCTGTGGGCGACGCAGTTCCACCCCGAGAAGTCGGGGGCCACCGGGATGCGCATCCTGGCCAACTTCGTCGGCCGGGCGGTCGAGTCGGCGGCCGCGGCGTGACGGACCGGTGATGGACCTGTACCCGGCGATCGACCTGCGCGGTGGCCGCTGTGTCCGGCTGTACCAGGGCGACTACGCCCGCGAGACCGTGTACGTCGACGACCCGGTGGCGCGGGCACGGGCGTTCGCCGCCGAGGGTGCGCCCTGGATCCACGTCGTCGACCTCGACGCCGCCCGCACCGGCGAGCCCGTCAACCGCGACCTCGTGGCCGCCGTGGCCGCCGCTGTCGAGGTGCGGGTGCAGTGCGGGGGTGGCGTCCGCGACGATGCCGCCGCCGATGCGCTCCTGGGGCAGGGCGTGCGCCGGGTGGTCGTGGGAACGGCGGCGCTGGAACGGCCCGGCTGGGTGCGTTCGCTGGCGGGGCGCTACCCCGGGCGGGTCGCGGTCGGGCTCGACGCCCGGGGTCGCGATGTGGCCGTGCGGGGGTGGCTCCAGGATTCGGGGCACGACCTCGTGGACGTCGCCCGCCAGTTCGAGGACGCCGGCGTGGCGGCGTTGGTCGTCACCGAGATCGGGCGGGACGGCACGCTGTCGGGACCGGCCCTGGACCAGCTCGTCGCCGTGCTGGATGCCACCAGCGTCGACGTGATCGCGTCCGGCGGCGTGGGGACGCTCGCCGACCTGCGGACGCTGTCGGTCCTCGAGGTCGGCGACCGCAGGCTGGCCGGCGTCATCGTGGGCCGGGCCCTGTACGAGGGCGCCTTCCGGGTCTCCGACGCCGTCGCCACGATCGAGGCCCACGCGTGACCGGCCCGCGCCGTGCCGCGGAGGCGGGTGGCGCCGTACGGCCAACGGACCGGGAGGCGGCCGGTGCGTAGCGTCCGGGTGATCCCCTGCCTCGACGTGGACGCCGGCCGCGTGGTCAAGGGCGTCAACTTCGTGGGCCTGCGCGACGCTGGGGACCCCGTGGAGCTGGCTGCCCGCTATGACGCCGAGGGCGCCGACGAGCTGGTCTTCCTCGACATCACCGCGTCCGCGGACGCCCGGGACACCATCGTCGGGGTCGCCGCGCGCACGGCCGACGAGGTGTTCATCCCGTTCACCGTGGGGGGAGGGGTGCGGTCGGTGGACGACGCCCGCCGGCTGTTGATGGCGGGCGCGGAGAAGGTGTCGATCAACACGGCGGCGGTGGAGCGTCCGGACCTCGTGACCGAGCTGGCCACCGAGTTCGGCAGCCAGTGCGTCGTGGTGGCGGTCGACGCGCGCCGGGTGCCCGGCGCCGAGGGGACCTTTCAGGTCACGACGCACGGCGGGCGGTCGGCGACGACGCTCGATGCCGTGGCCTGGGCCCGGGATGTCGAGGATCGGGGCGCGGGCGAGATCCTGCTCACGTCCATGGACCGCGACGGCACCCGCGAGGGCTTCGACCTCGAGCTGACCCGGGCGGTGTCCGACGCCGTGGGCGTGCCGGTGATCGCCAGCGGCGGCGTGGGCACCCTGGCCCACCTCGCCGAGGGCGTGATCGAGGGCGGCGCCGACGCGGTGCTGGCGGCGTCGATCTTCCACTTCGGTGGGCACACCGTCGCCGAGGCGAAGGACGAGCTCACACGGGCCGGGCTGATCGTCCGGCCGGTGCAGCCGCCTCAGTGACCGCTCCCGACGACGACCGAGCCGCCCCGGTGCCGGACGCCGGCGCCATCGCCGGTCTGCTCGCCGACGACGACCGGCGGCGGGTGTTCGCGGCTCTGGTGCTGGGTGGGTCGACGCTCGACGAGGTGCGGGCATCGACCGGGCTGACGGCGCGCCGGGCCGCGACCGCCCTCGCCCGCCTGGTGGACGGCGATCTGGTCATTCGCGGCGAGCGCGGCGACCACGTGCTCCTGGGCGAGGCCTTCCGGCTGGCGGCGATGGCGGCGTCGGAGCGCCCGGCGCCGGATCCCACCGACGGCGTGCCGGAGGACGACGCGCGCATCCTGCGGCGCTACCTCCGGGGCGGGCGGCTGACGCAGATCCCGACCCAGCGGGCCCGCAGGCTCGTGATCCTCGACCGCCTGGCGCAGGAGTTCGACGTCGGTTCCCGCTACTCGGAGCGCCAGGTCAACGCGATCCTGCGGCGCTTCCACGAGGACGTTGCGTCGTTGCGGCGGTTCCTGGTCGACGAGGGGTTCCTCGATCGGGCTGCGGGCGAGTACTGGCGCTCGGGGGGCAGCGTCCGCACCTGATCGAGTGAAGCCGCGAAGCCGGGGGGCAGAGTCGTCGGTTGCCGCCGGCGACCGCTAGCGTCGTTCGTGTGCCGGATCCCGTCACGGTGACCGCCGACGACGGCACCGCAACCGAGAAGCTCCCCATCAAGATGCTCAACGATCGGGTGCTGGTGCGCATCGCGGGACCCGAGGGCGAGCGACGGTCGTCCGGTGGCATCCTCATCCCGGCCACCGCCCAGACGTCCAAGCGGCTCGCCTGGGCCGAGGTGGTGGCGGTCGGCCCCAACGTCAGGGCCATGCAGGCCGGCGACCACGTCCTGTTCGCCCCCGAGGACCGCTACGAGGTCGAGGTCCGGGGCGACGACTACATCATCCTGCGCGAGCGCGACGTCCATGCCGTGGCGTCGACCCGGCTGGGCGAGGCCTCGACGGGCCTGTACCTCTAGACGCCCCAAACCGGACCGGACGACCCGATTTCGCCACCGGGCGTGACATGTGCGCGCACGAAGTGGCAAACTCACCAGCTCGTTCGTGAGGGTGCTAACGGCCGCACGTTCCGTTGACACGGACCGGCATTCGCGGGGTACACCTACAGGGGAGATCCGAGGGAGGAGGCAGCATGGGAGTCGCCATCCTGGTGCTGTTCGGACTTCTGGCCCTCGCGGCCGCGGGCGGGTGTGAGTCGCTCGACGGGAACGGCGACTTCGACTTCGGCACCAGCAGCGAGGCCGCCGCCAGCGACAGCACGACCAACGGGCTGCCCACGTGCGACGGCGTCGTGGTCATCGACATCGACTCGACGCCGGTGCGGGTGCCCGGCGACACGGGCTTCTTCTCGGAGCCGTCCAGCTCGTGCGGGATGTCGCAGGGGCGGGGCGACGAGGACGCGGTCGTGGTGCTGCAGGACGCGCTGGCGCGGTGCAACCGCGAGGGTGTGACCGTCGACGGCGAGTACGGCCCCCAGACCGCGGGAGCGGTGGCGGACGTGCAGCAACGGGCCGGGATCACGTCGGACGGCGAGTACGGCCCGGCGACGCTCGAGGTGATGGGCTGGCCCACGACGTCTGACTCGGGCGTCACGAGGTGCGTCAGGGGTGCGTCGTCCTCGGCGGCCGCCTCGGGCGACTCGGGCGGCTCGGGCGGCTCGTCGTCCCTCCCGCCGACGGACTGACGCCGGCCCGACCATGCCCGACCACGATGAAGTCGTGACATGAGACGAGCGGAGCGGCGCCCGCGGCGGGGCGGTGTCGTCAGGACCACCATCGCCGCCGTGGCGGCCCTGGGCGTGGCCGCGCTCGGCCTCGGCTACTGCTCGGACCAGTTCGGCTTCAACGAGTCCGAGGAAGGTCGCGGCGTCAGCAGCCGCCTGGTGTTTCCGGCGTCGGAGCTCGAGACGACCCTCGGGCTCATCGCCGTCCAGAACGACGTCGAGCTGCGGGTGACGCATGACGTCGAGATCCTGGGCCGCACGCAGGACATCTACACGGACATCTTCCCGGCGCAGGTGCCGGGCCTGCTCGAGTTCAGGGTCGAGGACCTCCCGGATGTCGAGGTGTCGGACGACAACCAGGTGAAGGTGACCATCCCGAGGGACAACGTCTTCGTCCAGGAGCGGGTCGAGCAGCTGCGCGAGCCCGTGGAGTTCAAGGTCGAGGACGGGCGGATAGCGGAAGCCGGCGGCCTGCCGATCGAGGAGGGGACCCGCGTGTTCCTCGAGGACGGCACCTACTCGACCGGGGCGTTCGTCTTCGACCCCGAGCAGTCCGAGAGCATCCTGACGAAGGCGGTCGACGGGATGACCCTCGGCCTGACCAACATCAACACGGGCACGGCCGAGAACGTCCTCAAGATCGGCCAGCTGGCGACGCTCAACCCCGCGTGCATCAGGCTGGCCGCCGAACGGGTGGGCCTGGATCAGCTGTTGGCCGGCGGCATCCAAGACCACCTCCTGCGCAAGGGCTTCCGTGCAGGGGACATCGACATCCAGTTCACGGGCGAGTTCCCCGCCTACGACGAGTTCCCCGACGAGACCGGTGCGACGTTCGATGAAGCCCGCCGGCGCGTCGAGGCGGGTCTGGCCGGCGAGAACCAGAAGACGGTCCAGTTCTCGACCGACTGCGACTCCGACTCGATCGCCGAGCCCGACAGCACCGTCTCCATCTCGGCCGCCGCCCCCTGACGCGAATGGATTCTTCCTGGCGGGGGGCGGGCCGTACGATGGCCGGATGCCAGCCACGCCCCCGGCGACGCCGATCGAGGCGACGGACGAGCAGCTGGCGCGGGTCCGGTACAACGCCGACGGCCTGGTGCCGGCCATCGTGCAGGACCGCGCCTCAGGGCGCGTGCTGATGATGGCGTGGATGACCGCCGAGACCCTGCGGCTCACGCTGGCCGAGGGCCGCACCGTCTTCTGGAGCCGCAGCCGCCGCGAGGTGTGGCGCAAGGGCGAGACGTCCGGCGACGTCCAGTACGTGCGGTCGGCGCACTACGACTGCGACGGTGACGTGCTGCTGTTCGTGGTGGACCAGCTGGGTGCGGGCGCGTGCCACACCGGCGAGCGGTCCTGCTTCTTCCGGGCGTTCGGGCTCGGCCCCAGTGGAGCGACCCGGCAGGCCTCCGATCCCGTCGCGGGGCTCGGCCGCGCGCCGTGATCAACCCGTCCCGCGACCAGTTCAGGTCGCTGGCCCGTGACCACACGGTCATTCCCGTGTGGCGCGAGCTGCTGGCCGACCTCACGACTCCGGTGGCCGCCTACGCCCGACTGGTCGGTGAGGGCACCGGGTTCCTGCTCGAGTCGGTCGAGCACGGCGAGGCCCGGTGGAGCCGCTGGTCGTTCATCGGCCGCAACCCGCTTGCGACCCTGACGGCGCGGGGGCGGGCGGTGGACGTGGCCGGGTGGGTGCCGCCCTCGGTCCCGCGTGACCGCGGGATCCTGGCGGCGCTCGAGGCGCTGCTCGGGGTCTGGCAGGCGCCGTCGCTCCCGGACCTGCCGCCGCTCCACGGCGGCGTGCTCGGCTACCTCGGCTACGACGTCGTGCGCGAGGTCGAGCGCCTGCCCGACGTGCCCCCCGACGACCTCGGCCACGACGATGCGGTCGTGTCGGTCATCGGCCAGCTCGCCGCCTACGACCACTGGCGCCAGCGGGTCGTCCTCATCGACAACGTGGTCGTGCCGGACGACGCGACCGACGGCCAGCTCGACGCGCTGTACGACGGCGCGGTCACGCGCCTCGGGCAGCTCGCCGCCGACGGTGCGCGCCCGATCGACGAGCCCCTCGTCGAGCCGCCGGTGGCCGACGACCCGCTGCCCGACGTGCGGTCGACCATGGGCACCGACCTCTTCGCCCGCGCAGTGGAGGTCGCCCGCGAGCACATCCTGGCCGGCGACATCTTCCAGGTGGTGCTGTCGCAGCGCTACGACTTCGACCTCGACGCCGAGCCGTTCGACGTCTACCGGGTGCTGCGCCAGGTCAACCCGAGCCCGTACATGTACTTCGTGCGGCAGACCGATGGTGCGCGCGGGCTCACCCTGGTGGGTGCGTCGCCGGAGCCGATGGTGCGGCTGACCGACGGCCGGGTGATCTCCCGGCCGATCGCCGGCACTCGCCGCCGGGGGACGACCGACGAGGACGACGCCCGCCTGGCGGCCGAGCTGCGTGAGCATCCGAAGGAGATCGCCGAGCACGTCATGCTCGTCGACCTGGCCCGGAACGACGTCGGGCGCGTCGTCCGCTTCGGCACCGAGCGGGTGGACGAGTACCAGACGCTGGAGCGCTACAGCCACGTCATGCACCTCACCTCGCAGGTGTCCGGCGAGCTGGCCGATGGCCGCAGCGCGATCGACGTCCTCCGGGCCACGCTCCCGGCGGGGACCGTGTCCGGCGCACCGAAGGTGCGGGCGATGGAGATCATCGACGCGCTCGAGCCCACGAAGCGGGGTCCCTACGCCGGCGTGGTCGGCTACCTCGACTTCTCCGGCAACATCGACACCGCGATCGCCATCCGCACCATGGTCATCGACGACGACGGCCGGGCATCGGTCCAGGCCGGGGCCGGGATCGTCGCCGACTCGGTGCCGGAGCACGAGGATCTCGAGTGCCGCAACAAGGCGCAGGCCCTGCTGGCCGCCGTGCCTGCGGCGCGGCGCATGACCGCCGCGCGGCGCAGGGGCTCGACGGCGCCGCCGAAGGTGCCGACCGGCGACTGAGCCCCGCCGGCGCTCCGCCCTGCGGTGCCAGACTGAAAGGCATGCCGGGCGCAGCGATCGACCTCCGCACCGCGTTGGGTTGGTTCCCCGAGCCGCGGGACGCGGTCAGGGTGGCGGGACCGGATGCGGCCGCCTACCTCCAGGGCCAGCTCAGCCAGGACATCGAGGCGCTCGCGGTCGGATCCAGCGCGCGCTCGTTCGTGCTGCAGCCGGCGGGCAAGGTCGACGCCTGGGTCCGGGCGACCCGAACGGGCGACGACGAGGTCGTGCTCGACGTCGACGGCGGGCACGGCGAGGCCCTGATCGCACGCCTGCGACGATTCCTGCTCCGCACCAAGGCCGACGTCGATCCGCTCGACTGGGGCACCGTCGCGCT
>DATFVX010000281.1:0-9281 GCA_035259985.1 Acidimicrobiales bacterium
CCCGCCGCAGGGCGGCCGCCCGCCGCAGCAGTGTCGTGACCTCGTTCCGAACGTCGGCGGCCCCCTCGGCCAGCTCCGCTCCCGCTTCCTCTTCGTCCTCGGCGCCGGCTTGCTCGCGGAGCTGCTCGGCCCATTCGTGGATCTCCGCCCGTGGGTACGGGTCGTCGGGGAGCCAGCGGTCGACACGGATGCGGTGGATGCCGAGCGCGCCGAGGATCCAGCGGCCGTCGGGCAGTTCCTCGGCGCGCAGGATGCGGGCCAACGTGCCGACGTCGGTGCGGACGTCTCCCCCGCCGACCTCGGATCCCCGCTCGATGAGCACGACGCCGAACGTGCTGTCGTGGTGCGTGCGGGAGTCGTTCACCATGCGCCGGTAGCGGGGCTCGAACACGTGCAGGGGCAGCACCATCCCCGGCACGAGCACGGTGCCCAACGGGAACATCGGGGCCACCGGCATATTCGGCGAGCCTAGTCAATCGAACTGTTGTTCGTATATGGTGGGGTGCCCATGGTCGCCCCTCGCCACCCAGACATCTTCGGCTGCCTCGTGGTCCCGCGCTTCCCACTGGCCTGCGAGCTCGGCGATCGCCCCGAGCTGTGGGGTCGTCCGGTCGTCGTTGCCCATGCCGATGCCCCCGTGGTGTGGTCGGCGTCTCCGGCGGCCACCCGGACCCACGGGGTGGTGGAGGGCCAGCGCCTGTCCGAGGCGATGGGCCGCTGCCCCTCGCTGGTGGTGCTCGACGCGCGGCCGGCCCGGTACGAGGCCAGGGATGCCGCCATCCTCGACGCGCTCGAACGGGTGGTGCCCGGCGTCGAGCCCGCCGGCCTGGGGACCGCGTACGTCGAGCTCGCCAGCCTGGCGCGCTGCTACCGCTCCCCCGCCGCGTTGCACGCGGCGTTGCTCGGGTGCGCCCCGAGCGAGCTGCGGCCCCGCCTGGGGGTGGGGCCCACCAAGTTCGTGGCCGGGCTGGCGGCCTCGCTGGCAGGGACGCACGGCCGATCCGGGAACGTCGCCCCGAACGTCACGGTGGTCGACGCGTCCGAGGTGGCCGCCTTCGTCACGCCGGTCCCGGTGACCGCCCTGCCGGTGGAGGCGGAGATGATCCGCCGCCTGCGGCTGGTCGGCATCACCACGGTGGGCCAGCTCGCCGCCCTGCCCCGGCACGCATTGGTGGCCCAGTTCGGCGCCCAGGGAATGCGCCTGGTGGCGCTGCTCGACGGTGCGGCCGAGCCGGTGCGGCCCCGCCCCCGCGAGGAGCGCGTGCGGGAGCGGTTGGCGTTCCCCGAGCCGCTCACCAGCCGGGAAGCCGTGCTGGCCGCCGCCGCGCAGGTGCTCCGCCGGATCCTGCGCCACCCGCGGCGCCGGGATCGGGTGGCCCGCCAGCTCGTGGTGCGGGCCGAGACCGAGCAGGGCAAGCGTTGGGAGTCCCGGGCCACGTTGCGCCATGCCCGGTGCGACCACGACGGCCTGTGGGTGACGCTGGCCTCGGCGCTCGAGCGGGCGTCGCTGCCGGGCCCGGTGAGCGAGCTGACGGTCGAGCTGCGGGGCCTGCGGCCGTCGCGGGGTTGGCAGGGCGAGCTGTTGGCGACCTCGCGCGCCTCGGCGGAGCGACGCGAGCGCATCGAGGAGGGCATGCGCCAGCTGCGGACCCGCTACGGGCGCACCCTGGTGGGGCGGATGGTCCCGGTGGAGCCGTGGAGCCGGGTCCCCGAGCGCCGGTGGGCGCTGGTGGAGCTCGAATGACACCACGGCCGCTGAACGCCCCGGTGCGCATACCCGTCCAGGTCGATCCCGCGGGCGAGCCCCGGGCGATCGGGCTGCCGGGACCGCTGGGGCGCCGGCGGGCGGTCCCGGTGGCACAGGTGGCGGAGCGCTGGCGCATCGACGAGGGCTGGTGGGGGCCCAACCCGCTGTCGCGGCTGTACTACCGGCTGGCGCTGACCGACGGCCGCCTCGTCACCGTCTACCGCGACCTGGACGACGGGACGTGGTGGACGCAACGCTCATGACGATCGCGGCACTGGGTGACGCCCCCTACGCCGAGCTGCACCTCCACACCTGCTACTCGTTGCTGGAGGGCGCCTCGTCCCCCAAGGAGCTGATCGTCCGGGCCGCCGGCCACGGCTACGACACCCTGGCGATCACCGACCGCAACAACCTCTACGGCGCCATGGTGTTCGCCCGGGCGTGCCGGGATGCCGGCATCCGCTCCATCATCGGCGTCGAGCTCACCGTGGCCCCCGACCCGGACGCCGACCCCGACACCCCGTCCGGCTCCCGTCACGACGTCACGCTGTTGGCCGAGAACCGCCGGGGATACGCCAACCTGTGCCGGCTCGTGAGCCTGGCCAACGGCTGGGGCCTGGTCGAGCAGGCCGATCGGGAACGGCGCCGCCGTGACCCCTGCGCCGCGCTCCACCACGTGCGGGGGCACACCGCCGGGGTCGTCTGCCTCACCGGGGGGCGCCGCGGGGAGCTGGCCCAACGCGTGGCGGCGGGCGATCGGCCGGGGGCGAGGGACGTGCTCCGCCGCTGGGTCGACTGGTTCGGGCCGGGGAACGTGTGGGTCGAGCTGCACGACAACCTGGTCCAGGGCGACCAGCCCCGCACACGGGCGCAGGTGTCGCTGGCCCGCGAGCTGGGCGTGGGGGTCGTCGCCACCGGGGACGTCCACTACCACGATCCCGAGCGGCACCGGCTCCACGACGCGCTCTGCGCCATCCGCCACCGCACCACGCTCGACGGCTGCCACACCCAGCGCCGGCCCAACCGCGAGTTCCACCTGAGGAGCCCGGCCGAGCAGGCCGAGCGCTTCGCCGAGTGGCCCGAGGCCGTGGCCAACACCCTCCGCATCGCCGAGCGCTGCGCCTTCGACCTGACCGAGGACCTGGGCTACCGGCTCCCCACGCCGGACGTCCCCGAGGGCCACACCCCCGACTCGTGGCTGGCGCAGCTCTGCCGGTGGGAGGTCGACGAGCGCTACAGCGGGGCGTCGCTCGACAAGGCGCGGAATCGTTTGGACGAGGAGCTGGGGCTCATCGCCCGGCACGGGATGGCCGGCTTCTTCCTCGTGTACCACCAGGTGCTGGAGCTGGCCAGGAAGGTGGCGGCCGAGGTACGGGGCGACGCCCCGCGGGGGCGCCTGGGCATGCCGCCGGGCCGGGGCCGTGGCTCCAGCGTGAGCAGCATCGTGTGCTACCTGATCGGGCTGTCGCACATCGACCCGATCGAGAAGAACCTGTTCCTCGGGCGGTTCCTCAACGACACGATGTCGAGCCTCCCCGACATCGACCTGGATTTCCCCCGTGACATCCGCGACCGGTTGTTCCGGGAGGTGTACGAGCACTGGGGCAGCGACCACGCCGCGCTGGTCGCCACCTTCCCCCGCTACCGCATCCGCAGCGCCGTCCGCGACCTGGGCAAGGCGCTGGGCCTGCCGGCGGCGGAGATCGATCGGCTGGCCAAGCTGGCCGAGGGCTACGGCTCGGCGTCCAACGTCCGGGGCGAGATGGAGCGGGTCCCCGAGCTGCGCCCGCTCGCCGGGACCCCGGGCTGGCGGCACCTCATCGAGCTCGCCGGCCAGCTGGCGAACTTCCCCCGCCACCTCTCCCAGCACGTGGGAGGGGTGGTCATCGCCTCCGATCCGCTCATCGACTGCGTGCCCGTCCAGCCCGCCGCCTGGCCCGGTCGGTACATCTGCCACTGGGACAAGGACGACATCGACGATGCCCGGATGGTGAAGATCGACTTCCTGGCGCTGGGCATGCTGTCGCTGGTCGAGGAGTGCCTCGACCTCTGCGCCATCCATCGGGGCACCGACATCAACCTCTCCCGCATCGACTTCGAGGACCGGCGGGTGTACGACCGCATCGGGCGGGGCGACACCGTCGGGGTGTTCCAGATCGAATCCCGGGCCCAGGCCGGCATCCTCCCCCGCACCAAGCCGCGGAACCTCGACGACCTGACCGCCCAGGTGGCGATCATCCGGCCCGGCCCCATCGTCGGCGGGGCGGTCCACAACTACGTCGAGGGCCGCTCCAACCCCGACTCCCCCAACCTCGTCCCGCACGACTGCGTCCGGGACGTGCTGGGCGAGACCTTCGGCGTGGTGCTCTACCAGGAGCAGGTGGTGCAGGTGGCCGTCGCCATGGGCAACTTCACCGACGGCATGGCCGAGACGTTCCGGCGGGCCATGGGCCGCAAGGACTGGGGCGAGGAGATCGACTTCTACCGGGACAAGTTCCTGGCGGGGGCCCAGGAGAAGGGGGTCCCCCTCGACGTGGCCGAGCGCACCTTCGAGAGCCTGGCGGGGTTCGCCCAGTTCGGCTTCCCCAAGAGCCATGCCGCCGCCTTCGGGCTGCTGGCGTACCAGACCACCTGGCTCAAGGAGTACTACCCCGCCGAGTTCTTCTGCGCCCTGTTCAACAACTGGCCCATGGGCTTCTACCCGCCGCACGTGTTCACCAACGACGCCCGGCGGCGCGGCGTCGAGATCCTGCGGCCGGAGATCAACGCCAGCCGGGTGCCCTGCACCGTGGCGAGCACCGAGGGGCTGGGCACGGTGCGCCTCGGGCTCGGGTACATCCGGGGGATGGGGGCGACCACCGCCGCGGCCGTCGTCGACGAACGCGACCTGCACGGGCCCTACCGGTCGCTGCGCGACTTCGCGCACCGCACCGGGCTGGCCGGGGAGGCGATCGAGAACGCCATCCGGGTCGGGGCGTTCGACGGCCTGGGCCTCCGGCGGCGGGAGTTGTTGTGGCAGCTCTGGCTGCTCGGGCTGGGCAGCGGGGCTCCCCAGCCCACCAGGCGCACCACCGGCCGGCCCCGCTACCGGCAGCTGCGGTTGGACCTGCCCACCGAGCAGGATCACGTGCCGCTGGCGGAGGTGTCGCGCTTCCGGGCGATGGCCGACGACTACGAGGTGCTGGGACTGTCGCCCGAGGCCCACCCCATGCAGTTCCTGCGCGACGGGCTGCGGGGCAGGGTCCGGTCCAGCCGCGAGCTGCTCGACGTCCCGCCCAAGCGGACGGTCGACACCGCGGGCCTGGTCGTCTGCCGCCAGCGGCCGGGCAGCGGCCGGGGCGCGGTGTTCCTGCTGCTCGAGGACGAGCACGGCCTGGTCAACGTCATGCTGGCCCCCCAGCTCTACGACCGCTGCCGCACCGAGGTGCGCGGCAGCCCCTTCCTGCGCATCAGGGGCGTGGTCGAGGAGCGCGCCGGGGGCAACGTCGCCATGCTCAAGGCCCGCACCGTCACCCCGGTCAGGCCCCCGGCCGCCCTCCGTGCCCCCGACGGCAAGAGCTGGGGCTGAACAACCCCAGCCGAACTTGCGGTGATTAGGGACCCCATAGGGGCTCCAGCCGCCGCAAGTTCGGAACTCGCTCACTCGGGGTCGAGCGCCGCCAGGTCGATGTCGCGGGGGTAGGCCACGAGGATGTCCGCCAGCCGATCCATGTTGACGTCGCCGGGGTCGAGCGGGCCGGGATCGGGCACGTTGGCGACGTAGGCGAACGTGATCGCCCCCCCGGCCACCGGGTCGACCTCCCCGGCGAGCGCGGTGACGTTGCGCAACGAGCCCGTCTTCGCCCGCAGGCGTCCCGCCACGGGCGTGCCCCGCCAGCGATCGGCCAGGGTGCCGGTCTTGCCGGCCACGGCCAGGCCGCTCCGGAGCACCGGTCCCGTTCCCGGGCGCGTGAGCAGCTCGGTCAGGGACTGGCAGGTGAGCCGGCCCCGGTTCGACAGGCCGCTGCCGTCGACCAGTTGGACACCGTCGAGCGCGATCCCGGCGTCCGTCAGCAGTCGGATCAGCGCCGCCTTGCCCGCCGCCGTCGATCCCTGCCCCGACGCGGACACGCCGATCTCCTTGAGCGCCGCCTCGGCCGTCTCGTTGTCGCTGTTGGTCAGCATCTCCGCCACGATCTGGGACACCGGGGGTGACGCCAGCGATGCCACCTCCGAGGCCCGGTGCGGGGCCCGGCCGGCATGTGGGGGCCCGACCACCGCGACGCCCTTGGCCCGCAGCCGGTCGGTGACGACCCGGGCGGCGTCGGCCGCCGGGTCGCCTGCGGGCACGGTGGCCGACGCCGACTGCGCGGGCGAGAACGCGGCGAACCCGTCGTTGACCATGAGCCCGCCGATGGGGCCGACGGCGTCCTGGTCGATGAACCGTCGCGGCCACGCCGGGTTGTAGCGCTCGCCGTCGTAGCGGCTCCCGTCGCCCACCACCGATCCCTGGATCCGGGTGACGCCCGCGGCGACGATGGCGTCGACCAGCCCGTCCACGTCGTGGACGACCCTGTCGCGCGGATCGGGCGCGTCGGTGCGCCACGCCGGGGTGCCGAGTGCCGCGTCGCCACCGCCGACGACGAAGAGATCGCCGGCCACCACCCCCTTGCGCGGCGGCGCCGCGGCCACGGCCCGGGTCTCGAGCCGGGCGTCGGGTCCGGCGGCGAGCAGCAACCCGGTCGCGGTCAGCAGCTTCTGCGTCGAGGCCCCGGCGAGCGGCAGCGTCGTGTTGTGCGCGAAGACCAGGTCACCGCGGCTCTCGACCGCCAGACAGGTCGCGGGCGGCGACGCGGCAAGCCACCCCTGCAGGTCGCTGGCCAGCCGGCGCTCGGCCACCGGGGCGGCGATGACCTCGGGCACCCGGCGGGGCGACAGCACGGGCGTGGTGGCGGCGTCAGCGCCGATGGCGCTGGACGCCGGCTTGGCGTCGAGCGCGAACGCCGCGGCGGCGGCAGCGATCCCGGCCAACGCCAGCGCGGCGGGAAGGATCAGGTACCGGCGCCTCCACCCCGGCGGCGCCGGGGACGCCATGTGCGCCGGTGCCGGCTCGGGCGACGACGGCCCGGGCGGCGCCGCCGACGGCGACGCCGACCCCGGCCCGGGTTCGCGTTCGGGCTCCGATCCGGCCCCGGGTTCGCGTTCGGGCTCCGACCCGGCCCCGGGGTCGGTCGTGGGCGCGGTCACAGGCCCCGGCGTTGCAGCCAGCGCGCGCGGCGCCACAGGTGGTCGAGCGCGGCGACGGCCCGGTTGGCGGAGGGGTAGCAGAGCCGCCCACTGGCGCGCACGCCCGCCGGCGCCGGGTTGGCGGGCGAGGTCACGGCCAGCTCGGTGGCGCTGAGGATGGGCTTGCCGGTGGCGTCGCTCACCGCCGCGGCCGCCTCGGCGAAGCGGGCGTCCTGCCGCTCGTGATAGGCGACGATGCGCTCCAGCCCGTGGTCCGGCCAGAACGGTCCCTCGCGCATCAGCTTGGCCTGGTTGCCCTGGATGCCCATCCCCAGGAAGATCACGGCGTCGACGTCCGGGTGCGACGCGGCCAGCTCCAGCACCTTGGGCACGGTGTCGCGGGTCTCGCCGCCGGCCATGTCGATGGGGTTGTTCCGGCTCCAGCGGGGCGGCAGCTCGGCGTCGATCGCCGCCCGCAGGTCATCGGGCAGGTCGACCAGCACGAGGCCGCTGCCGGCCAGGGCGTCGGCGGTCACGACCCCCCACCCGCCGGCGGTGCTCACCACGACCACCCGGTTGCCGCGTGGCAGCGGCTGGGTCGCGAACGTGGCGGCGATCTCGTAGGCCTGCTCGATGGTGTCGGCGCGCGTCACGCCCGCCTGGCGGCAGGCGCCGTCGAACACCCGGTCGTCGCTCGCCAGGGCGCCGGTGTGGCTGGCGGCCGCTCGCTGCCCCCCGGCGCTGGCGCCGCCCTTGACGATCACGATCGGCAGGCGGCCGGCGATGCGCCGCAGCCGCTCAGCGAACGCCCGGCCGTCGCCCACGCTCTCGACGTACGCCAAGGCGACGTCGGTCTCGGGGTCGTCCGCGTAGTAGTCGAGGTAGTCGGGGATGGTGACCGCTGCGGCGTTGCCGGCCGAGACCGCACGGCTCACCCCCACGCCGCTCAGCTGGGCGTAGTTCTCGAACGAGCTCACGAAGTTGCCGGACTGGCTGGCGATGCCGATGTGTCCGCGGGGCGGGAACGGCGCCACGATCTGGGCGCACAGCCTGGCCGGCGGTGACACGACGCCCTGGCCGTTGGGGCCCGCGAGCAGGATGCCGAGCTCGTCCGCCAGGCCGACCAGCTCGGCCTCGGCGCGGCGCCCCTCGTCGGTCTGCGTCTCCCCGTAGCCGGCGGAGGCGATGAACGCCGCGGTGATGCCCTTCTTGGCGCACGCCCGCAGCAGTTCGGCGTTGGCGGACGCCGGCGTGCACACGAAGACCAGGTCGATCTCGCCGTCGGGTAGGTCGTCGACCTCGGCCACCGTCTGGACACCCAGCACCTCGGCCCCGTCGCGGTTGGTGGCGAAGATCCTGCCCTCGTACCCGCAGGCCAGGATGTTGTGGAGGCTGACGAAGCCGAACTTGCCGGGATGCGTCGAGGCGCCGGCGACCAGGACCCCCCGGGGCTCGAACAGCGCCCGGAACCGCTCGGTCGCCGGGCGGGCTCCCGGCATCAGCGGACCTCCACCAGCGCGTCCACCGCCACCGGGCGGCCGTCGACGACCAAGAGCGGGTTCAGGTCGGCCGACGCCAGGTCGTCGCGTTCGGTCGCGGCCCGCGACAGGCCCAGCAGCACCTCGGCGACCGCCGACCGATCGACCGCCGGCTCGCCGCGGAACTCCCCCAGCAGCGCCTGGAGCGCCAGGTCGTCGATCATCTCGTCGGCGTCGACCGGCTCGATCGGCACGAGCCTGAAGCTCACGTCGGCCACCGCCTCGGCCAGGATGCCGCCGACGCCGAGCATGACGGTCATGCCGAACTGTGGGTCGTGGTGGAGCCCCGCGATCAGCTCGCGGGTGGCCCGCAGCATCGGCGCCACCAGGAGGTGGACGTCGCCGTCCTCGGGTGTCGCCGCTCCCAGGAGCGCCGCGGCCGCATCGCGCACCTGCCTGGCCGAGGCCAGGCCGAGCCGGACCAGCCCGCGCTCGGTCTTGTGGGCGATGCCCGCCCCACCCAGCTTGACGACCACCGGGTAGCCGAGGTCGTCGGCGGCGCCGACCGCTTCGTCGGCCGAGGCCACGACCCGCTCCGGGGGAAAGGGCACGCCGAAGCCCGCCAGCAGCTGCTTGGACGCGGCCTCCGAGAGCGTGGGCATGGCCGGTGAGAGTACCCAGGGCCGGGAACGGGCCCGAAGTCAACCCACCCGCTAGTGGGCCCTCGCGGAAGTCATCGTGGCGTCTCGCCGGCCAGATTCGCCGCTGGACGTCGTCCTCGTCGTCGCCGCAGCCGCTGGCTGCGCCTTCCTCCTGCGTCCTCGCCAGCGACGAATCTGACACGGCGATAC
>DATFVX010000282.1:0-6322 GCA_035259985.1 Acidimicrobiales bacterium
CGATCGGAACGTCGCCGCGCCGGCACCGGCGGGCTACCGGGTCCAGCGCCAGATCCCCGGCCACGAGCTCGTGGGGCCGGGGGGTCGCGCCCCGCCGCAGGAGCGCCCTGAGCCGCGCCACCAGCACGACGAACGCGAACGGCTTGGACAGGAAGTCGTCAGCGCCGGTGTCGAGGGCCTCGGCCTCGTCGTACATGCCGCTCTTGGCGGTGAGCATGAGGATGGGCGTCCAGACACCCTCCTGGCGCAGTGTCCGGCAGACCTTGTAGCCGTTCATGCCCGGCAGCAGGATGTCGAGCACGATCGCGCCGTAGCTCCGCTCGCGGGCCCGCCACAGGCCGTCGAGGCCGTCGTGGCTGAGCTCGACGTCGAATCCCTCTGCGGAGAGGCCCTCGGCGATGGCCTGGGCGAGGTGGACCTCGTCTTCGACCACGAGAACGCGCACACCTCGGATTCTGACCCTCCGGCCGGTCCGGGGCACCCCCGGCGCTGAGAGAAGTTCTCAGTGGGGGTGGGGTCTCAGCGGTCTCTCAGCGGCGCTTGGTCATGGTGTCGGCCATGTTGACCAAGCGAATCACGGGCATGGTGACGGTGTTGGCGGTGGCCGGGCTGTTGGCGGCGTGCGGCAGCGACGGCTCCGACGACGGCTCCGGATCCGGGAACGACGACGACGTGGCGAGCCTGTCGGACGACAGCGCGGGCGAGCAGGCCCAGGGCGACGACGACGCCGACGCCGAGGAGGAGCTACTCGACTGGGTGGAATGCATGCGCGACGAGGGAGTCGACCTCCCCGACCCGACGCGCGACTCGGACGGGAACCTGGTGATCGAGGGCCCCGGGATCCGGCTGGGGGGCGGCGACTCCGCGGGTGGCTCGACCTCCAGCGACGAGGGCGACGGCGGCGACGAGCCCTCGATCGACCCCGAGGAGATGGATGCCGCCATGGAGGCATGCGGTCAGCCGCCGGCGCTGGGGCCCAACGACATGAGCGACGAGGACCGCCAGGCCATGGAGGAGGCGGCGCTGGAGTTCGCCGAGTGCATGCGAGACGAGGGCATCGAGGACTTCCCCGACCCCGACTTCTCCAACATGGGTCCGGGCGGCGAACCTCAACAGCGACGTTCCGGCGACGAGGGCGACGGCGGCGACGACGGGAGCCCGCAAGTCTTCCTGGGGCCCTTCGGTGAGATCGACATGGACGACCCCGAGGTCGCCGCGGCATTCGAGGCCTGCCAGGACCTGCTGGGCGGGCCCGAACTGCCCGGCGGCCCCGCCCAAGCCGAGTCGGACCAGAGCTCTGCGGCATGAGCCTCGATCAGACGACGGGGAACCCGGCGCCGAGCGCCGGGACGCCCCGCAGCAATGGCGGCCGCAACCGGCACCCCGCTCGCCCCCGGCGTCGCCGAATCCGGCGCCGCCAGGCCCTGGCCGGCGCAGGGGTGCTGGCCGGGCTGGTCACCGCCGTCGTCATCGCCAGAGACGGCGGCGGCGGGGGAGGCGGCGGGGCGGCGGCGACCACCACCGCGCCGGTCGAGGTGCGAGACCTGGTCCTCACCGACGAATACGACGGCGAGCTGGGCTACGGCGAGGCCGAGGCCGTCACGGCCGGGCGCAGCGGTGTCGTCACCGGCGCCGCCGCGGTTGCGACGATCGTGGGCCAGGGCGACGTCCTGTTCGACCTCGACCTGCAGCCCACGGTCCTGCTGCACGGTGAGGTCCCGGCGTTCCGGGACCTCGGCGTCGACGCCGACCCCGGCGCCGACATCACCCAGCTCGAGCAGGCACTGGTCGACCTCGGCTTCGGCGAGGGCGTCACCGTGGACGAGGAGTTCACGCAAGCCACCGCGGGCGCCGTGGAGGCGTGGGAGGAGGCGCTGGGCCGCTCGGACCCCGATGGCGTCGTGTCGCTCGGCGACGTGGTGTTCGCCCCGACCGACTTGCGGGTCGCCGAGGTGACGGCGGACCGGGGCACGCAGGTCCAGTCCGGAGCGGAGGTCGTGCAGGTCACAGCCACCACCAAGCTGGTGACGCTGGGCCTCACGGTCGACGAGGTCGCCAACGTGGAGCCCGGGACGCCGGTCACGGTCACGCTGCCCGACGGCACGGAGGCCACCGGCAAGATCTCCGACGTCTCCAGCGAACCGAGCTCGAGCGGCGACGACGGCGGCGCCGGGGGGGCCGACGGCGGTGCGGGTGGTGGCGGCGACGAGGAGACCTATCCCGTGACCGTCGTGCTGGACGACCCGGCCGCGGCCGGCGCGTTCGAGAGCGGCAGCGTCGACGCCAGCGTCGAACGCAGCCGCACGGAGGACGCCACCGCCGTGCCGGTGATCGCCCTGCTCGCCCTGCGCGAGGGCGGCTACGCCGTCCAGGTCGTCGACGACACGCAGCCCGGGGGCTACGTGCTGGTCCCCGTCGAGGTCGGCACGATCGCCGACGAGTGGGCCCAGGTCAGCGGCGACGGCATCGAGGCCGGCGTCGAGGTGGCGGTGCCCGAATGAACGCGACCGACGGCGCGGGCGCGACCGCGCTCGCCCCGACCTCCCCCGCCCCCGACGCCGCCGTCATCCAGCTTCGTGACGTCGTCAAGGAGTACCCCGGTGATCCGCCCACCCGGGTGCTCCAGGGGGTGGACCTGGTCGTGCGCCGGGGCGAGTTGCTGGCGATCGTGGGTCCCAGCGGATCCGGCAAGTCGACCCTGCTGCACATCATGGGCACGCTCGACCGGCCCACCGCCGGTGACGTTCACATCGCCGGTCACGACGTCGCGCGGCTGGCCGACCGGCAGCTGTCGGCCCTGCGGGCCAGGGCGATCGGCTTCGTGTTCCAGCAGTTCTTCTTGCTGCCGGGGATGAGCGCGACCGACAACGTGGCCGACGGCCTGCTCTACACCGGTCGCCGCCTGCGCGACCGGCAGGCCCGGGCCCGGGAGGCGCTCGAGCGGGTCGGGCTCGGGCATCGGCTGGACTACAACACCGAGAAGCTCTCCGGCGGCGAGCGCCAGCGGGTCGCCGTCGCCCGTGCCCTGGTGGGTGAGCCGGAGGTGGTCCTGGCCGATGAGCCCACCGGCAACCTGGACTCGCGGTCGAGCGACGCCCTCGTGGACCTGCTCCACGAGCTCAACGACGACGGCTCGACCATTGTCGTGATCACCCATGACCACGACATCGCGGGCCGCCTGCGCCGGCAGGTCGCCATACGCGACGGCCTGATCGAGGCGGACGTCACCCACGGTGCGCCGGAGGCCCCCGGGACACTACGGGAGGCGGCGCGATGACCGACCACACGCCCTCGGCGGCGACGCCGGCCGTCCCGCTCGCCGAGGGTCCAGCGACCACTGGCCACGGTGCCCGCCTCGCACCCAGTGCCCTGCATTCCGGCGACCTCTTCCGGGTGGCGTCCATCGGGCTGCGGAGCCGCCGCCTGCGCGCCTCGCTGTCGGCGCTCGGCATCGCCATCGGCATCGCCGCCATGGTGGCGGTGCTCGGCATCTCCGAGTCGTCCAAGGCCAACCTGCTCCAGGCGCTGGACAGGCTGGGCACCAACCTGCTGGTCGTCGAGGCCGGCGGGGGCTTCATCGGGAACGAGGACGCCGCGTTGCCGACGACCGCCGAAGCCATGCTGCGCCGCATCGGGCCCGTCGACGACGTGTCGTCGGTGACCTCCGTCGATGCCACGGTCCTTCGGACGGATCTTGCGCCGAGCGACCAGACCGGCGGCATCACCGTCAAGGCCGCGGACACCGAGCTCCTCGAGACGCTGGTGGGCGAGATGGTGGACGGTGAGTGGCTCGACGATGCCCGCGCCGGGCTTCCCGTGGTCGTGCTGGGGTCGGTCACCGCCGACCGCCTCGGCATCACCGATGTTGGCGACGGCGTGCAGGTGTGGCTCGGCGGCCAGTGGTTCACGGTGATCGGGATCATGGAACCGCTGGAGCTGGCGCCGGACCTCGACACGTCGGCCGTGATCGGCCGGGACATCGCGATCGCCGAGCTGGGCGCCGCCGAGGCGCCCGGCACCGTCTACCTCCGCACCGACCCCGACGAGGTCGACGACGTCCAGGCGGTCATCGCCCCGACCGCGAACCCGGAGAACCCCGATCAGGTCGAGGTGTCACGTCCCTCCGACGCCATCGAGGCCCGGGCAGCCGCCAGCAACGCCTTCACCGCATTGTTCCTGGGGCTCGGCGCTGTCGCCCTGCTGGTGGGCGGGGTCGGCATCGCCAACGTCATGGTCATCTCGGTGCTGGAGCGCCGCTCCGAGATCGGCCTGCGCCGGGCCCTAGGCGCCACGCGGCGGCACGTGAGCGTGCAGTTCCTGTCGGAGGCGCTGCTGCTCTCGGCCGCCGGCGGCCTTGCCGGGGTGGTGCTCGGCGCGACCGTCACCGCCGTCTACGACGCAGCGCGCGGCTGGGAGGTCGTCGTTCCGACGGTTGGCCTGGTCGGCGGCGTCGCCGCAGCCCTAGTCATCGGCGCCGTCGCCGGCCTCTACCCGGCGATGCGCGCCTCCCGCCTGGCCCCCACCGACGCCCTGAGGACGGTTTGATGGCCACCTTCGACCTCACCCGACGACCCCGCCGCGCGTTTGGCCGCAGGCGGACCCTGGTGCTGATCGGCACCCCGATCGTGGCCGGAGCGGTCGTGCTCGCCGTCGTCACGCGCGGGAATGGCGCCGCCGACGGCGGCGCGCTCGGCCCCACCGTGGCGGCCGAGCCGCGGGACCTCGCCACCGCGCTCGAGGCGTCCGGCTCCCTCCAGCGGTCCGACGAGCAGACGGTGGCGCATGCCGCGGCGCTGCCGTCGGACGGTGGCGACGCGCCGTCCGACGGGGGCGACTCGTCCCCGGACGGGCAGGGCGACGACGCGGAGGGCGGCGACGCGGACGGCGGCGACACGAGCGGCGGCGACATCGACGGCGGCGGCGTGCAGCCGGCATCGTTCCTGACCCCCGGCAGCACAAGCTCGTCGAGCACGAGCACCACATCGAGCACGACGCCGACCACCAGCCCCTGCTCGCCGACCAGCACGTCCTCCACCTCGACCTCGTCGTCGACCACCACCTCGACCACGCCGTGCCCCACGACGACGTCGACGACATCGACGACATCGACGACATCGACGACATCGACCACCGCGCCCACGTCCACGACGACGACACCCCCGCCGTCGACGCCCACGACACGGCCGTCGAGCACGAGCCCGTCGAACACGGCCCCAACCACGCCGTCCGAGTCCGGTGGCGGCGGCGCCGGATCGGGCCCGGGCGCCGCCACACCCAGCGATGGCGGGGGCGGCGCGTCAGGCGGGTCGGGCGCGTCCGGTGACGACGGGGGTGGTGCCGTGCCGTCGGCGACCCTGACCGGCATGCTCGACGTGGGCGCCACGGCCGACCGCGGCACGGTGCTCTACACCGCCGACAACGAGCCGGTGGTCGCCCTCATCGGCGACCTGCCGGCGTGGCGCACCCTGGAACAGGGCGTGGACGACGGTGCCGACGTCCGACAGCTCGAGGAGAACCTGGCCGCGCTGGGATACGGCGACGACGTCGAGATCGACGGGTCGTTCAGCGCCGACACGGCCGCGGCGGTCGAGGCCTGGGAGACCGACCTCGGCCGCGCCAACCCCGATGGCGTCGTGACGATCGGCGAGATCGTCTTCCTCACCGAGCCCGGCGACGTCCTCGGCCACGACGCGTCGCTCGGCGACACGCTCGAGGCCGGGTCGCCGGTCATGACCATCGGATCGGACCAGCGCATGGTCGTGGCCGACGTCGACGCCACCGAGGCCGCGGGCTGGACCCCCGGCTCCAGCGTCGGGCTCGAGTGGTCAGACGGGACGACCAGCCAGGGAACGGTGGTCGGCACCGGTCGCGAGGTGACCGACGGCGAGGTCGAGCTGACCGTGGCACTTGCCGGCGACGAGACGGGGGCGGGTGAGCGGCGCAGCGGCGCCGAGGCCACCGTCACCCTCGTCGACGCCCGCCGCGACGGCGTGCTCGCGGTGCCCGTCGCCGCCATCGTCGACGACCATGGCTCGTCGGCGGTGCGCGTGGCATCGGCCGGCGGTCCCGACCGCGTTGTCCCCGTCCAGACGGGGCTCGTCGCCGACGGCTGGATCGAGATCACCGCCGGGCTCGACGGCGGCGAGGAGATCCGGCTCCCCGGCTGAGCGGGCGCGAGGGTCCGCTAGTGGGCCCTCGCGGAAGTCATCGTGGCGTCTCGCCGGCCAGATTCGCCGCTGGACGTCGTCCTCGTCGTCGCCGCAGCCGCTGGCTGCGCCTTCCTCCTGCGTCCTCGCCAGCGACGAATCTGACACGGCGATAC
>DATFVX010000283.1:0-8888 GCA_035259985.1 Acidimicrobiales bacterium
CACGCGCGGCTCGAAGATGCGGCCCACGAGGGCGGGCGGGATCCCCGGACCCCGGTCGGCGACCTCGGCCTCGACCGTCCCTCGGGCCGCCCCCCGCCGCAGGGCGACGTCGATGCCATCGGCGGAACCGCCGTGGGCGACGGCGTTCTCGAGCAGGTTGACGAACACCTGCTCCAACCGGTCGTGGTCGCCCCACAGCGGCTCGAGGCCGGCGTCCGCGTGCACTCGGATCGTCGAGCCGTTGGCCACCAGGCGAACCGCGGCCTCCACGACGAGCCGGAGGTCGCACCAGTGGCGCTGGAGGCGCAGGACCCCGGACTCGATGGCTGTCGAGTCGAGCAGGTCGCCCACGAGCCGCCCGAGACGCGCCCCCTCGCTGGCTATCGACCGCAGGAACCGGTCCGTGGACGCCGCGTCCCAGGTCAGGTCGGGCTGGAGAAGCGTCGACGCGTAGCCCTGGATGGCCGTCAGCGGCGTGCGGAGCTCGTGGCTGAGCGACGACAGGAGCTCCCGCTGGATCGCCTGCGAGCGGCGCAGTGCGGCGGCCTCCCGCCGGGTGTGTTCGAGAGCCTCGCCCTCCATGGCCAGCGCGAGCGACCGCGTCGCGTCGTCCAGCAGCTCCAGCGTGTCGCCCGCCGCAGCGTCGCCCAGCGGCAGGTGCGCCACCAGCACCGCCCGGCCTTCGGGATGGCGGAGCGCGACCGCCGCCAGGTCGGGCTCGACGCACTGCGCCTGGTCGTCGGCGCCACCGGCCAGGACGCGCCGGGCGGCGTCCTGGAAGCGGACACGGAGCGCCACGGGATCGGCGGCCCCGCCGTCATGCACCACCCGGGGCTCAAGTTCGCCGTCGTTCTCGATCAGGACGGCCACGCCGGCCGCCCCCAGCGCCCGGCTCAGCGCCGGTAGCGACGCGCCCAGCCCACCCGGCACGCGGTCGGGCGTCGCGACCAGGGTCTCGAGCATCGTCCGCAGCGACTCCAGGACCCGGTTGCGGCGCGAGACCTCGGTCAGCAGCCGCTCCCGCTCGATCGCCGCCGCCACGTAGCCGAGGTAGAGCCGCGCCAGCTCGAGCTGAGCCGGCTCGGGTCGCCCGACCGACGTGGCGAAGCCCGACACGGTGCCGAGCACGCCGCGCGTGCCGACGATCGGCACCGCCCACTCGCTGCGGATCCCCGATGCCACCGCCGCCCGGCGGTAGCGCTCCGCGGCCGGATGCACGGCGAGGTCCTCGACCACCACGGCCTCGGCCTCCGCGGCGGCCAGCCCGGCGCATCCCCCCGCAACACCGACCACCAGACGGTCGTTGACCGCGAGGAGGGGGGCGCGCAGCCCCACGGCGGCGCTGCGGTGGAGGACGGGCTCGGCGCCCTCGGGCGACTCGAGCAAGTGGACGCAAAGCATCTCCTGATCGAGCGCCGCGGCCATGGCCGACACGATCAGCGGCAACGACGCCGCGGGCTCCACGTCGGAGAGCTGGTCGACCAGGCTCCGGAGCCGCTGGAGCTGGCGGCGTGCCATCGAGTCCATCTCGATGCCCGACATCAGGGCCACGATGTCGTCGCGGTGCACCTCGAGCGGCGACACGTCGGCCACCACGCGGCCGTCGCGGAGGACGACCACCCGGTCGGCCAGCGCGAACACCTGGTCGAGGTCGTGGGTCACCAGCATGATGCCCGCCCCCGCGTCCCGGCACTCGCGGATCACGCCCTGCACCCGCAGCGTCTCGGCGACACCCAGCGAAGCCGTCGGCTCGTCCAGCAGCAGGAGCCGGGGCGCGGACATGAGCGCCCGCCCGAGCGCCACGAGCTGGCGCTGGCCACGCGACAGGCCGCGCACCGGCCGGTCCAGGGGCAGGGTCTCGGCCCCCACCCGCTGAAGCACCGACACTGCGCCCTCCCGCATGTCGCTCTCGGCGATCACCCACCGACCGGGCTCGCGGCCGAGGAACACGTTGGCGACGACGTCGAGCTCTTCGCACAGCCCGTGCTCCTGCCAGAGGACCTCGACGCCCGCCTGGCGCACCTGGTCCGGCGTCGAGGGCAGCGCGGCGCCGTCGACCCGGACCTCGCCCTCCTCGTGCTCGAGGATGCGAGCCAGGCAGGCGACGAGTGACGACTTGCCCGCCCCGTTCTCCCCCACCAGCGCAACCACCTCGCCCGCGCCGATCCGCAGCGATACGTCGCGCAGCACCGTCAGGCGGCCGAAGCGCTTCGTGATCCCCCGCGCGTCGAGGCGCGGCACGGCCGCGCGCGGAGGCTGCTGTCGCACGGAACTCGCCTCGGTCACCCGCACCCTCCGTGGCTGTCGAACGGGCTGCCCCGCCATTTTGGCCCGCCACGACGCCAGTGGGCCTACTCGCCGGGACCGGGCTAGGGCTCGGCGCCCGATTCGAGCCCCGCGGTCCACACGTCGAGGTCGGCATCGGGCTGCAGCACGAGCATCACGAAGCGCACGGGCCGCTTGCGATCGTTGCCGTAGGCGTGGGGCCGGTCGGCGTGGAAGAGCGCGGCGCCGCCGGCCACGACCGTGTGCGCGACGGCATCGACCTCGAGCGTGAGGGTCCCGTCCAGGACGTGGAGCATCTCCCGGGTGCCGGCGACGTGCGCCTCGGACGCGTGCCGGTCGCCGGGCGCCAGCGTCCAGCGCCACAGCTCCGTGTGGTCGCGCTCGTCCGAGCCCACGAGCAGGTCGCCGGTGCTGCCCTCGAGACCTGCCCACAGCCGGGCGGTCTCCGCCGGCTGGACCACGCGCACGGCTGGCGCGTCGTGCAGCTCGACCAGCGCCGCCAGCGACACCCCGAGCGTCTCGGCGATCTTGCACATCGTCCCCAGGCTGGGATTGGTGCGGGCGGCCTCGACGTGGACCAGCATGCCCTTGCTCACCCCGCTGCGCGAGGCGAGCTGGTCGAGGCTCCAGCCGCGCACCGTGCGGAGGCGGCGGGTGTTGCGGGCGACGGCGGCGGCCACCACTGCGGGGTCGGGCACGTAGTGCATCGTACCGACCGGCTGGTGCACCACAGTGACCGATGATCTACAGTGCACCGTACGGTCAGTGTGGTGCACCAGCCGCGACGGCCGTGCGACTCCCCCCGAACCCGCCCCATGGCCGCGATCCTCGCCCTCACCGCTGCCGCCGCCTACGGCGTCGGAGACTTCCTCGGCGGCATGGCCGCCCGCCGGGAGCCCTCGACCGCGGTCGTTCTGTGGTCGCACGTGGTCGGCCTGGCCCTGCTCGTGCTGGCGGCGCCGGCGCTCGGCGGCGACGTGACGCCCCGGGCGGTGGCCGTGGGCGCGGTCGCCGGTGTGTTCGGCGGGGCGGGCGTCGCGTTGTTCTACCGGGGGCTGTCGCTGGGGTCGATGAGCGTGGTCGCGCCGATCGCGGCGCTGTTGTCGGCGGCGGTGCCCGTGGTGGCCGGCCTGGGCTCCGGCGAACGCCCGCCGGTGGCGGCGCTCGCCGGCATCGGCATGGCGCTGGTGGCGGTCACCATGGTGTCGAGAGAGCGGCCCGAGGGGCACGGCGACCGGGCGCTGCGCCTGCAGCCCCTGCTGCTGGCGCTCGGGGCCGGCATCGCCTTCGGGCTGTTCTTCGTGGCGATCGACCGGGCCGGGAGCGACGCCGGGATCTGGCCGCTGGTCGCGGCCCGGGTGGCGTCGGTGTCGCTGTTCGCCGCCCTGGGCGCAGCGCGGGTGACGGCGGCCGCGCCGCCGCGGGCCGCCTTCGGCGCGGCCCTGGGATGCGGGCTGCTCGACGCGGCCGCCAACGTGCTGTACGTGCTGGCGCTGACGCACGGCCTGCTGTCGGTGGTGTCGGTGCTGACCGCCCTGTACCCGGCGGGCACCGTGCTGCTGGCGCGGTACGTGCTCGGCGAGCGTTTGACGGGGATCCAGCGGACGGGGCTGGCCGTCGCCGGTGTGGCGGCCGTACTGATCGCCGCGTAGTCGCACGCGCCGGCCGGCGCCCGTGGCAATGGCGAACGCCCACCGGGGCCGGGGCAATGGGGGTGCGGCGGAATAGATCGACCAGTTGGTGGGGATCACGCGGTTTCGTTGCGCCAGGCGCGAGGGTCACTGGGTGAAGATCAAGCCGTCGAAGTCGTTGTGCGGCACGACGCCGGAGGAGTTCGGGGACTTGCTGGTGCGGCTGGCGCCGCTGACGGGGGCCGACAAGTCCGCCCGTGGACCGTGTCGAGCGGCAGCGTGCCCCGGGGGCGCAAGGCGACGGCGTTCTCGGTGCGGCTTCTGGTCGCGCTGACATCTGCGCCAGGGCAGTTCGGTGCGGGCCAGCGCCGGGATACTTGGGGTGCACGAGCGGTCGGTGCGCCGCAGGAACGAGCTGGAGCGGGTGTTGGTGGCGCATGGGGTGGTGTCGCCGGGCGAGGGGTCGGCCGCTGCGCACGCTGCACGACCTGGCTCCTCGTGCACGGGAGGCAATGGGTTCCGGCAATCCACGGGCGAGGCAATGGGTTCCGGTGGCGGAACCTACGACCTCGGGCTCGGGCGGGCGGAAACCATGACCTCGGGTGGCGTCGCCGGCCGTTCCTCCTGCCGGAGACAAATAGCTGTCGGTCGGGCGCCGGAGGCAATTCTTGCCTCAGGGTCACCACGGCGGGCCGGCCGTCACCCCGCCTTCGTCGGGGGCTCCGACGGCGTGAACCGGTAGAGCCGCTCGGCGTTGCCACGCAGGATCTTGTGCTGCACGTCGTCGGGGAGGCCGTCGAGCCGCTCGTGGGCCAGCTTGATCGAGTGCGGCCAAGTCGTGTCGGAGTGCGGATAGTCCGTCTCGATCATCACGTTGTCCTGGCCGATGACGTCGAGCATGCGCAGGCCCGTCGCGTCGTCGATGAAGCAGCCGTAGAAGTGCCGCCGGTAGTCCTCGTAGACGTCGATGGCGTGGACGTCGACGCCGCGATTGACCGCGTGGGCGCCCTCGGCTGAGCCCCGGTACTGCTGCCCCTTGGCCACCCAGTACTTCTGGGTGTTGAGCACCTGGTTGGCCCGCTCGAGGAACCACGGGATCCACCCGATCGAGCCCTCGGACAGCGCGATCCTGGTGCCTGGGAAGCGCTGCAGCATGCCACTGAAGATCCACGAGAGCATGCAGCCGGCCGGCCGGATCGCCCCCAGCGACATGTTGGCCATGAACGGCGAGTCGGAGGCGACCTTGTACATCGTGGACGACGACCCGATGTGGATGGACAGCACCTGCTCGTTCGCCTGGGCGGCGGCGATGACCGGGTCCCAGTAGCCGCCGGGATCGTGGATGGTGGGCAGCCCGAGGGGCTCGAAGTTCTCCGAGAAGCAGAACGAGTGGGAGCCCTTGGCCGCGGTGCGCTCGATCTCCCGGACAGCGAGCTGCGGGTCCCACAGCGGAATGATCGTGAGCGGGATGTAGCGCCCCGGGGCGGTGGCGCACCACTCGTCGATCATCCAGTCGTTGTAGGCCCGGACGCACAGGAGCGCGAGCTCCTTGTCGTTGGCCTCCCAGAACAGCTGGCCGCAGAACCGGGGGATCGAGGGGAAGTTCAGCGATGCCAGGATCCCGGCCTCGTCCATGTCCGCCAGCCGCGCCCGGGCGTCGTAGCACCCGGGCCGCATCTCGCTGTAGGGGAAGCCCTCCACGGTGATGTCCTCGGGGCGGCGCCCGGCCACGGCCCCCAGCCCACCGGTGACCGTCCGGCGGTCCTCGTAGACCCAGAACTCCTGGCCGTCGGGCTCGGTGACGATGCGCGGTGCGACGTCGTGGTACTTCCGCGGCAGGCGGTCGAGCCAGACCCCCGGCGGCTCGATCACGTGGTCGTCGACCGACACGATCCAATCGAGGTCGAACCCGGTCTCCTCCATCTAGTGGCCCCTCACGGAAGTCATCGTGGCGTCTCGCCGGCCAGATTCGCCGCTGGACATCGTCCTCGTCGTCGCCGCAGCCGCTGGCTGCGCCTTCCTCCTGCGTCCTCGCCAGCGGCAAATCTGACACGGCGATACATCCACGGAACTCCCGCGAGCGCCCACTAGCCACCCCTCGTCGGCCGGCGTTCAAACATACGGTAGTTTCCGCCGATGGAGCTCCACCACGCGACGGTGTTCGAGGCGGTGGCGGACGCGATCCCCGACGCCCCGGCCCTGGCCCAGGGCGACCGGGTCGTCAGCTGGGGCCAGATGGACCAGCGCGCCGCCCGCCTGGCCGCGGCCTTCACGGCCGCCGGCCTCACCGTGCAGTCGACCGTCGCCATCGACCTCTACAACTGCAACGAGTGGATGGAGTCGTTCTTCGCAGCGCTGAAGGCACGCCTGGTCCCGGTGAGCATCAACTACCGGTACCTCGACGACGAGCTCGCGTACCTGCTGGAGAACTGCGACGCCGAGGCGCTTGTCTTCCACGCCAGCCTGGGCGAGCGGGTGGTCCGCGTCGCCCGGCGCCTGCCGGCGCTCAAGCTGCTCGTCCAGGTCGACGACCTGGGGGGCGCGGGCTTGCCGCCCGGGGTTGCGGACTACGAGCAGACCGCCACCGCCCATGCGCCCGCACCGCGCATCTCCCGGTCGCCCGACGACATCGTGATGTGGTACTCGGGCGGCACCACCGGCCTGCCGAAGGGGGTCGTCATACCCATCGGCCGGTCCGTCGAGTTCAGCACGTCCCGTGACGGCCGCGTCCGCACGCTCGGCCTGTACGGGTCCGATCCCGGGGACATCCCCGAGGACCTCGTCGAGCACGCGCGGCGGCTCTGGGACGAGGGCGCCCGGCCCGTGGCGATCCCGGCGGCGCCGCTGATGCACAGCACGGCGATGTCCTACGGCGGCGCCGCCATCCTCCACTGCGGCGGCACGGTGGTCACGCTCGAGCGCCACAGCTTCGACCCGCATCAGCTGTTCGCCGCCGTCGAGCGCCACCGGGTGACCACGATCGCCATCGTGGGCGACGCGTTCGCCAAGCCGATGACCCGCGCGCTCGAGGAGCGGGCGGCCGTGGGCCGGCCGTACGACGGGTCCAGCATTCGGACCATCTACTCGGCCGGCGCGGTGTGGAGCGCCGACGTCAAGGACCGGCTGTTCCGGCACCTGCCCGACGCGCTCCTCGTCGACAACTGCGGCTCGAGCGAGGGGGCCTGGTACGGCACGTCGGTGCTGCGCAACGGCGACGCCACGAGCAGCGCGTCGTTCGCCCCGGCGCCCGGCGTGCTGCTCCTCGACGAGTCGGGGGCGGCCATGCCGCCGGGAACCGGCAAGGCGGGCCTGCTCGCGAGCACGACCACCATGGCCGGCTACCACAAGGACCCGGAGCGGACCGCACAGGCGTTCCGCTTCATCGACGACGCCTGGTACACGGTCCCGGGCGACTACGGGATGTTCAACGACGACGGCACCGTGACACTGCTGGGCCGGGGCACCTCGGTCATCAACACCGGCGGCGAGAAGGTGTACCCCGAGGAGGTCGACGACGTGGTGAAGACGATGGAGGACATCGACGACTGCCTCGTCGTCGGGACGCCGGACGAGCGCTTCGGCCAGGCCGTCACCGCCGTCGTCCAGCCGCGGGCGGGCACCGTCCTCGGGGAGCGGGAGGTGGTCGACTGGGTGCGTGCCCGACTCGCCCACTACAAGGCGCCCCGCCGGGTGGTGATCGTCGACAAGGTCCCACGCCTGCCGAACGGCAAGCCCGACTACCCGGCCACCAGGCGGCTGGCCGAGCGGGCCTGAGGGCGGCCGTCGACGCCCCGCCCCCGGGCGGTCAGCCCGTCGGCTCGGACGTGTACGCCACGACCCCACCCATGCTCGGGGCCGCCTGGCACGCCAGCCCGATGTCGGCCCGGGGAAGCTGCCGCTCCCCGGCCCGGCGCGACAGCTGCAGGTAGCACTCGAGCATCTGGGGCACGCCGTGCATGCGGCCGTTGCCCAGGGCGCCGCCGCCCGACAGGACGGGCAGCCCGGCGCCGGTGCGGATGCCCCCGTCCCCAACGAAGCGGTGGGCCTCGCCGCGCCCGCAGTAGCCGAGCGCCTCGAGCCAGAAGTACACGAAGGGCGAGAAGCCGTCGTAGACCTGCGGCACGTCGACGTCCTCGGGACGCAGCCCGGTGTTGTCCCACAGCATCCGCGCCACCTCGCGGCCGCCGTCGAACAGGTCGTCGAGCGACCACACGTTGACGCCGTTCGCGGGGCGCCGGTGTCCCTGCGCGTAGCCGGCGACGTAGACGGGCCGGTGCGGCAGGTCCCGGGCCCGCTCGGCGCTGGTGAGCACGAACGCCCCGACGCCGGTGACGGGTATGTCGCAGTCGAGCACCGAGATCGGTTCGGCGATCATGCGGGCGCCGAGGTAGTCGTCCCGCACGATGGGGCGGCCGTGCCAGTGGGACCACGGGATCGCGGCGCCGTTGGTGCGGGCCTCCACGACGACGGCGGCCATGTCCTCGCGGGTGGCGCCGTAGCGCCGCATGTACTCCATGTACGGCAGGGCCATCTGGACGGGCGGCCCCCAGAAGCCCTGCGGCGCCGTCCACTGCGCCGCCCCCTCGGCCCGGGTCATGGGATTGTCGTGGTAGCCGCCGGCCGGATTGAACATGGCCCGGTGCACCACCACGTGCTCCGCAGCGCCGCTGGCGATCGCCTCGGTGGCCAGGATCACCGCACCCGGCAGCTGGCCGATCCCCTCGAAGCCGCAGACCCAGCGCGGCCGGGCGCGCAGCCGCTCGACCAGCCAGGCGGCGCTCACGACGTGCACGCCGTCGACCGGGGCGCGCCCGCCGCTGGAGGGGAACAGCGCGCCGGTCGTGAAGCCGTCGATCTGGTCCTTGGTGAGCCCGGCGTCGGCGATGGCGCGGAGGCAGGTCTCGACGGTGAGCGCCCCCAGCGGCACGCCGGCGTGGCGGGCGATCGGGCTGTGTGCGAAGCCTGCGATCG
>DATFVX010000284.1:0-2299 GCA_035259985.1 Acidimicrobiales bacterium
CATCACGATCTCCGAGGAGCACCACGGTCCGCCCGGGGCGCGGCGGTACGACCACCTGCCGACCTTCTTCCTCCGCGGCCTCCAGGAGCTCCATCTCGAGCTCACGACCTAAGCGTCGCCGGTCGACAGCCGGACTGCGGCCGCGACCGGGAGCGCCGTAGGCTGCAAGCCCGACGCCTGCGCGGAGACCGATCCGTGATCGCGACACCCGATCAGTACGCACAGATGCTCGACCGGGCCAAGGCCATCGGATTCGCGTACCCGGCGGTCAACGTGACGTCGACCCAGACGCTCAACGCCGCCCTGCGGGGGTTCACCGAGGCCGACAGCGACGGCATCGTCCAGGTCTCCGTCGGCGGGTCCGAGTACTTCTCCGGCGCCACCGTCGGGAACGCGGTGACCGGGGCGGTGGCCCTGGCCGAAGCGGCCCACGTGCTGGCCGCCAACCACCCGGGGCTGGTGGGCCTGCATACCGACCACTGTCCGCCGGGCCGGGTCGACGGGTTCCTACGCCCCCTGCTGGCCATCTCTCAGGAGCGGGTTGCCCGCGGGGACGTGCCCCTGTTCCAGTCGCACATGTGGGACGGTTCCAGCCTCCCGCTCGACGAGAACCTCCGAGTCGCGGCCCAGCTGCTGGAGGAGTGCGGCCGCGCCCACGCCGTCTTGGAGCTCGAGATCGGCGTCGTCGGCGGCGAGGAGGACGGCATCACCGGTGCCATCGACGAGCGCCTGTACTCGACGCCAGAGGACGCGCTGCGGGTCGCCGATGCCCTAGGCCTCGGTGAGAGGGGACGCTTCCTCCTCGCCGCGACCTTCGGGAACGTCCACGGGGTCTACCAGCCGGGCCATGTCGTCCTCCGACCCGGCGTGCTGAAGGAGATCCAGGATGCGGTCGGAGCCCGCCACGGACGGGACAGGCCCTTCCACCTGGTGTTTCACGGCGGGTCGGGCTCCTCGCTGGCCGACATCCGCGAGGCCATCGGCTACGGCGTCGTGAAGATGAACGTCGACACCGACGCGCAGTACGCCTTCACCCGGCCGATCGCCGACCACGTGCTCAGGCGCTACGACGGGGTGTTGCGCGTCGACGGCGGGACCGGTGACAAGGCGGCGTACGACCCTCGGTCGTGGGGAAAGGCCGCCGAGGCGTCGATGGCCGACAGGGTGGGACAGGCCTGCCGCGACCTCGGGTCAGCGGGTCAGGGTCGGTCATGAGCGATCGCCCAGGCCGGGAGGACGAGCAGATGACCGGCGTCGCCCGTGGAGCACCGCCGGACGAGGCGCGGACGCTGGCCATCGACGTGGGCGGGACCGGCCTGAAGGCGGCGGTGCTCGATGCCACGGGCGCCATGATCAGCGAGCGGGTCCGGGTGCCGACGCCGCATCCCTGCCCGCCCGATCTCCTTGTGGGCGTCCTGAGCGACCTGGTTGCCCCGTTGCCGTCGTATGGGCGGGTGTCGGTCGGCTTCCCGGGCATGGTCCGAAGCGGGTGCGTGCTGAGTGCACCTAGCTTGTCGCGGGTCGCCGGTCCGGGATCCAAGGTCTCGGCCGACCTGCGCCGCGCGTGGGACGGCGTCGACATGGTCGCGGCGCTGGAGGGTGCCCTCGGGGCACCCACCCGGGTCGTGAACGACGCGGAGATGCAGGGCGCCGCCGTGGTGCGGGGCCGGGGACTGGAGTTGGTCGTCACGCTCGGCACGGGTTGCGGCACCGGAGTGTTCCTCGATGGGCGGCTCGCCCCCCACCTCGAGTTGGGCCAGCACCCGTTCCGCAACGACAGGACCTACGACGAGGTGTTGGGCGACGCCGCGCGGAAGCGGATGGGGAACGCACGATGGAACCGGCAGGTTGCGCGTGCGATGCAGACGCTGAACGTGCTGCTGCGCTACGACCGCCTCTACCTCGGGGGCGGCAACTCCCGCCGGGTCACCCTGGCGCTGGGGCCGAACGTCGAGCTGATCGAAAACATCGCCGGCATCCTCGGCGGCGCCCGCTTGTGGGACACCGACCTGACCTGCGACGCCATCGCCCGGCCATAGGCGACGGCGTCGTGGCTACGGATCGACAAACCCGCGCCGGCGCCGCCAGGCGCGCGATGCCGAGCCCACCAGCCCGGCGAAGGCCAGCGTCCAGGCGGTGAGGGAGATGGCGAGCACCACCCGAGGCAGCCAGTCGAGCGCCGTCAGGTCGGTGGCCTCGGTCATGCGGCTGGTGGCGACGCCGTACATGCCCAGGGGGAAGACCAGCGCCCAGTACGACGGGTGGTAGCGGAGAGGGAGCCGGCGGATGACGTGACGCC
>DATFVX010000285.1:0-2866 GCA_035259985.1 Acidimicrobiales bacterium
CGGTCGCCGAGCCCATGCTCCCGCCGGTACGCGCCGCCGCCCGGGGTGCCCGTCCGGTCGCGGGGCGCGAGCCGCACCGTGTCCACGAAGTTGGGGATGACCCGGATCCGGTCGTACGCGTCGGGCACCGATCCCTGGATCTTGGCGACGAGGTTGTCACGCAGGTCGTCGGAGAGCACCGTCACGGCGTCGGCGCGGCGGTAGGTCCAGCGCTCGAGCCACGAGGCGAACCGGATCACGGACGGGTTGGTGATGGCGCCCAGCTCGACGGCCACGTCGGGGAACACGTCCTGGATGTTGAACACGAAGGGCACCCGCCAGCGGCGGGCGGCCAGCCAGCCGGCCCCGCCGAGGGTGAGCGGCGGCGACATGGCCAGGACGACGTCCGGCGCATCCCGCCGCCGGCCGCCGAGCGCCATCGCGCCCGCCAGGCCGGTGAACCCGGCGAACCCGAGGGCGCGGGCGGGGATGTTGCGCTTGTCGGTCGGGAACGGATGGACCCGGGTGATCCGCTCGGCGCCGCGGTCCTCGCGGCGGACCGGCCGCCCGGCCCAGCCCGGCTCGACCCGGTGGTGGAGGTACCAGGGCAACGACGTCACGACGTGCAGCTCGTGGCCCCGCTGGAGCAGCTCGCCGACGATGCGGGTCATGACCTCCCCGGTGGGCGCCGTGTCGGGCGTGTAGTGGGGACAGATGACCAGCACCCTCACGACGCAACCTCGACGTCGCCGGCGTCGCCGGCGTCGCCGGTGTCGTCGGCGGCGATGGCGTCGCGGTAGGCCGCCACGGTGTCGCGGGCGGTGTTGGCCCACGAGAACGCCCCCACCCGTTCGTGCCCGGCGGCGACCAGGCGCTCCCGCTCGTCGCCGTCGTGCAGCAGCTCCAGCAAGGCCTCACCCCACGCGTCCTCGTCGTCGGGATCGATCAGGCGCGCGGCGTTCCCCACCACCTCCGGGAGCGCCGCCGCGTCCCCGGCCAGTACCGCCGTGCCCAGGCTCATCGCCTCCAGGACCGGCAGGCCGAAGCCCTCGTAGCGCGAGGGGAATGCCAGTGCCACCGCACCCCGCACGATCGCCAGCAGGTCGTTGCGTGGGATCAGGCCGGTGCGCCGCACGCGTCCCCGCAGGCCCGTGCCCGCGATCTGCGCCCGGACGCTCTCCTCGGCCTGCGCCTCGCCTCCCGTCAGCACCAGGACCACGTCGTGCTCCTGGGCGGCCACGGTCGCGAACGCCCTGATGAGGAGCTCGTGGTTCTTGTGGGGCCACGTGACGGCCGGGTAGACGAACCAGCGCCGCGGCAGGCCGTAGCGGGCCTGGACCTGCCCGACCGTCACCTGGGTGCTGGGTGCGTCGACACCCCACAGGATCGTCCGCACGCGTTCGGGCGCGATGCCGAACCGGTCGATGATGGCGCTGCGGACGAACTGGCTGGGGGCCAGGACCAGGCGGGACTTGCGCACCGAGCGCGGCACCGTGCGGTGCACGTACACCCGCTTCACCGGGTTGAAGTTGTCCGGCATGTCGAACGGCTGCAGGTCGTGCACGGTGACGATCCCGGCGGTGCGGCGGACCGCAGGCAGGACGGCGTTCATGTGGTGGACGAGGTCGAGCCCGTCATTGCGGGCCTGGCTCGCCAGCCACGTGTTCTCGGCCGCAACCCGCAGCGGCTTGAGCCGCCCGGTGAGGGGGACCGCCCGCGTCGGGAAGCGCTCGACCAGGTCGGGATACGTGGCGGCGAACGCGTCCAGCACGTAGAGCGAGAGCTCGAGGTCCTCGGGCGCCTTGTCGCCGATCCCGCGCAGCAGCGACACGACGGCCGTCTCGCTGCCGCCGACGCTCCCGGGCACCAGCCACAGCAGGTTGCACCCGACCCTCATCGGGGCGTGCTCTTCCGTGCTCTCCGGCGGGCTGCTCAGGGCACTCTCGCTCTCGTGCCCCTCGGGACGCTCGCTCATCCGACAATCATCCCCCCGCCACCTCCTGGTAGGCGGCGATGGTGAGCTCCGCCGTCGTCGCCCACGTGGTCTCCGCCGCCCGCTTGCGCGCCGCCCGGCGCAGCCGGTCCGCCAGGTCGTCGTCGTCGAGGACGGCGGCGAGGGCGCCGGCAATGGCGTCCGGGTCCCGGGGATCGACCAGCAGGCCGACGCCCCCCGCCACCAGCTCCTCGGTGGCGGTGCCGGCCGACGTGACCACCGGCGCCCCGGCGGCCAGCGCCTCGGCCACCGGCAACCCGTAGCCCTCCCAGAGGCTCGGGTAGCAGACGACGGCCGCACCCCGGTAGAGCGGGCCGAGGTCGGCCCGGGGGACGAATCCCACCAGCCGGACCCGGTCGCCGAGGCGGGCCACCGGCTCCGCGAGCGACTCGCCCCAGCCGTCCGGGCCGACGACCGCGAGGGTGACGTCGGCATGGCGGCCGTCGCCGTCCGCGGTCATCCGGGCGAATGCGTCCAGCAGGCGGCGCAGGTTCTTGCGGGGCTCGAGGGTCCCCACCGACAGCACGTAGCGCCCGGCCAGGCCGTGGGCGCGGCGCACGCGCTCCACGTCGGCCTCGCTGACCTCGCTGTCGACGCTCCCCCCGTCCATGCCCCAGGGCACGTGGCGGAGCCGGTCGCACCCGATGCCGGCGGCCGCGCAGTCCTCGAGCGTCGCCTGGGAGGGGCAGAGGACCAGGTCGGCGTCCTGCACGACGCAGCGCAACCCCGCCTCGAAGAAGCGCACACCGTTGGCGGTGAACATCGACGGATCGCGCCGCCAGGCCAGGTCGTGCATCGTGACGACCAGCGGACGCGTGCGGGGCGGTATCGCGTAGCCGGTGGCGTGGACGACGTCGACCGGGCCGGTGGCGCGCTCGACGGCGGGGCGCCGCC
>DATFVX010000286.1:0-9323 GCA_035259985.1 Acidimicrobiales bacterium
GACCGTCGAGCGCGACGGGTCCCGGTCCGACGTCGCGGTCCGGAGCGCGAAGCTGCCACAGGTGTCGGGCGGGACCGGCCTCGGCGTCGTGGTCGATACCCGGGACCTCCGAGCCGTGCTGCCGTTCCGCATCCGCTTCAAGGACCGGCCGAACATCGGGGGGCCGTCGGCCGGGCTCGCCTACGCACTGGCCATCTCCGACATGATCGACCGGTCCGACGGCGCCCAGGGGCGGGCCATCGCGGCGACGGGCACGATCGATGCCGACGGCACGGTCGGCGAGGTGGGCGGGGTGGCCGAGAAGGCGATCGCCGCGGACCACGCCGGTGCCGACGCGTTCATCGTTCCGGTCGACGAGATGTCCCAAGCGGAGGACACCCCCGGCCTGGACGTGCACGGCACCCGCACGCTGGCGCAGGCGTTGCGGGTGCTCCGGTCAACCGCCTGAACCGAACGTGCGGGGGTCCTCGAACCAGGCGCGAGCCAAGCGAGCGACCTGCTCCAACGTCCCGGGCTCCTGGAACAGGTGGGTTGCGCCGGGAACCACCTCGAGGCGCGCCTCGCCCGCCAGCTCCTGCATCGCCCGCCGGTTGATGTCGAGGACGACGGGGTCCCGCTCCCCCACGATCAGCAGCGTGGGTTGGCCGACCGATCGGAGCGCGGGGCCGGCCAGGTCGGGCCGGCCGCCCCGCGCCACGATCGCATCGACCGAGTCCGGGCGCGCCGCCGCCGTCACGAGGGCGGCCCCAGCCCCGCTGCTCGCGCCGAACAGGCCGATGCCCAATCCCGCGGTGAGCTCGTGCCCGAGGAGCCAGTCGACCATCGCGGTGAGACGGGTGGCGAGAAGGCCCATGTCGAAGCGGAGCGCCCCGGTGATGGCATCGGCCCGCTCCTCGGCGGGCGTGAGCAGGTCGACCAGGACCGTGACCAGGCCGGCGGACCGCAGCTCGGCCGCCACGTAGGCGTTCCGGGGGCTGTGCCGGCTGCTTCCGCTCCCGTGGGCGAACAGGACCACGCCCCGCGCGGGCTGGGGCACCGCCACCTCGGCGTCGAGCGCCACGCCGGCGGCGGGGATCCGAAGGCTCTGCTCGATCACGTCCATGGTGCCTCCGCAGGGTCGAGCGCGCCCGGGTGGGGAGGCGATCGGTCGGGCCTCACCAGCATCGCCGCCCCGGGCGGGGCCCGCACCCCGAGAGAGTGCGCCCTGCCGGGCGAAACACGCGATCACGTGATGTCCACGGCCACGCGATCGGTCAGAATGAACATCCCCTGACCACCCCGCCCATCTCCCCGGCCGGCGGGAGGAACCCCATGCTGGACACGTCCGGTTCGAGCCGACGCGCCGAGTCACCTCAGGTCGGCGATCGGGAACCCTTCGGTGACCGCGGGATCCCGATGATCAACCCGCCGCTGGTCGCTCTCGCCCTGGCGGTCGCCTTCCTCGTGGCGCTCCTCGTCGTCGTGCTCGTCCGCCGTGACCAGCCGGACGCCGCCGGCCAGGCGGCCCGGGCGCCTGGCATCGCCCACGGTCAACCCGTCGCCGGCACCCCCGACCAGCACGACAGCCTCGTCAGCGTCCTGTACGGCGCCCCGACGGCAGAGGTGGGGCGCGCGCCGCGGTCGTAGGCGCGTCGACCGGCCACGACGCCATGCGATCCGGGGTTTCCCGACCGGGGCCGGCGGCGCGATCGTCATGGCATGACGGCTTCTGAGGCCGCGTCTTCGTCCGCCGGCGAGCCCCGGGTCCCCGACACGGTCGATGTCCTGGTCGTCCCGATCGACGGATCGGACTTCTCGCGGGTGGCGGTGCCGACCGCGGCGCGCCTGGCCGCGAGGCTCGGTGCCGAGATTCACCTGCTGAGCGCCGTGGATTCCGTCGACGAGCTCGAGCGACGCGAGCGGGAGCTCGCCCACGTCGACATCCCCGGTCACCGGGTGCGCCGCTCCGTCGTGGTCAACCGCGACGCGCCCGAGGCGATCCACGAGGCGCTCGGCAAGCTGGACGATGCGGTGGCATGCATGGCAACCCACGGCCGGGCACGCTCCGCCGCGCTGCTGGGGTCCGTGGCCCTCGAGGTGGTGGCGCGCGGCCACGACCCCCTCGTCCTCGTGAGCCCCTACATGGACCAACCCCGGCGTGCGGCCGGCGTGGTGGCGTGCGTCGACGACAGCCCGGCGTCGTCGTCACTCGTCGCCATGGCCCTCGGGTGGGCGGCCATGCTCGGCGAGGACTGCACGGTGCTCACGGTGGCGGAGGACGCCCCCGAGCCCGTCAGCGGCGGCCCGATCCGCCGCGGCTTCGGGCCCGACGGCGACGCCGAGGGATATCTGGCCGCGCTGGTCGAGCCCTTCCGGAAGGCCGGCCAGGCCGTCCAGGCCGTGGTCCGCTATGACCCCGTCAGCGTCTGGGGGGGCCTGTACCGGTACCTGCTCGACAACCCCGCCGCACTCGTGGTGGCCAACACCCGTTCGTGGACGGGCCTGCGCCGGCTGGTGTTCGGAAGCGTCGCCGCCACCATCGTCCGGCACAGCCCGTCACCCGTGCTCGTGGTGCCACGGGCCGAGAGGGGTGACACAGGATGACCGCCGACGCCCTGGTCGTGGTGTGCCCGAGCTGCGGGCGCAAGAACCGGGTGCCTGCCGCCGCCAGCGGACGGCCGCGGTGCGGCAACTGCCACAATCCGCTCCCCTGGGTCGCCGAGGCCGACGACGAGTCGTTCGCCGAGCGGGTGGAGCGGGCCGGGCTCCCGGTGCTGGTCGACCTGTGGGCACCCTGGTGCGGCCCCTGCCGGGCCGTCAGTCCGGCGCTCGAGAACCTGGCACGTGACCGCGCCGGCCGGATCAAGCTGGTGAAGGTCAACGTCGACGAGTCGCCGGCGACGGCGCACCGCTTCGACGTGCAGGGCATACCCACGCTGCTGGTGCTCAACAAGGGCAGGGTCATCGCCCGGCAGACGGGTGCCGCGCCCGAGTTCACGCTGCGCGAATGGCTCGACCGGGCCCTCGACACCTTCGCCCAGCGGGCGGGATGACGTGGCCAGGTCGCCAGAGCCCCGGTTCGGGGGGCGAGACTCAGCCTTCCCCCGGCGTCCCCCGAGCCGGCGGCCCGGTCACTGGCCGGAGACCAGGAACTCCACGCCGCCCTCGTTGCCCACCTGGGCGTCCAGGACCTTGTCGTCGAGGATCTCCGCGGCCTGGGGATCGAGGAACACGCGGGCGCCTTCCTTCTCTACGACGTGGTCACCTTCCTGGGGACCGGAGGCGGCCGCGACCGTCAGCCGACCGCTGCCCTCGCCACCGGCCGCAACCCGCAGACCGGCATCGTCGGGCGACTCGGGACGTTCGGCGATCGACCGGATCACCGAGGCGGCGTTATCCGTCAAGTCGAGCATGACGACTCCTTTTTTGGGGGTCGAGACGCCCTACCCGTCGCCCGGGGCGCCCAACCGGAAACCTGCCGGCGGGTCGCGTGGGAGTCGTCGAGTCGGTCGGGTCAGGCCGGACGCCGCCGGCGCAGCATGCTGCGATAACGGATGTTCTCGGCCATGACGCGGCGGTTGAACGCCCGGATCAGCTCGTCGCGCTCCTTGGCCATCTCGGCGGCGGTGATCTCGGAGCGGCTGAAGCGCTGGTAGGACGCCTCCAGCCGCCGATCGAGCTCGGCCTCGGCCCGACGCAGCTTCTCCAGGGTGCCCACCCGCCGCTGGCGTGCCGGTGGGTGGGCCGGCGGCGGCGACCCGACGATGGGTGAGTCGTCCAGCCGGTTCCCGGCGACCTCGCCCTGGGGCACGACGGCCTCGGCACGAACGAACTGGTCAGCGGCCTTGTTGACGGCCACTCGCGCGAGCTTGACCGGCTCGACGCAGCGACGCTGGCACTCGTCGGCCGTGCAGTAGTCGTAGCCGAGCTCGACCCGGCGTGGATCGACGGGAGTTCCGCAGATGCGGCAGTCCAACGGCGGCAGCCCTCCGACAACACGTGCAACAGAGCAGGTCAGCCTATCGGTTTCCCGACGAAAGTGACCGCGACGAGTTCGCGGGCACGGGGTCGCCTACGAGCCGCCCCGCGTCAGGCGGTTCGCCGGTAGACGGCGACGGCCAGCGGTGCGAACACGGCGACGATGCCAACGCTCCAGGCCAGCGACCCCACCACCCTGGCCGGGTCGTGGAACTGGCCGCCGAGCATGAGCGACCTCACCGCGTCGACGGCGACGCTCACCGGCTGGTACTTCGCAAAGGGCTGCATCCACCCCGGCATCGTGTCGATCGCCACGAACGCGGACGAGACGAAGACCAGCGGCGCGAGCACCGGGAACGAGGCTGCCTGGGCCGTCTCGGCATTCGGCGCCGACAGGCCGATGATGGCGAAGATCCACGTGAGCGAGAAGCCGAAGAGGAGGATCACGGCGACCCCGGCGAGGAGGCCGAGCACGCCGGTCTCCACACGGAACCCCACCGCGTACCCGACCAACAGCATCAGCGCGACGACGAAGACGTTGCGCGCCAGGTCGGCGAGGGTCCGGCCGGCGAGGACGGCGGAACGGGCCATCGGCAACGAGCGAAAGCGCTCGATGAGGCCCTTGTGCAGGTCCTCGGCCAGGCCGATGCCGGTCTGTATCGCGCCGAACGTCACGGTCTGGGCGAAGATCCCGGGCATGAGGTAGTTGACGTAGTCGACGCCGGGAATCTGGATCGCACCGCCGAACACGTAGCGGAACATCAACACGAAGATCACGGGCTGGATCGTCGAGAAAACCAGCAGCTGCGGTGTCCGGCGCAGCGTGACCAGGTTCCGCCACGTGATGGCCTTGGTGTCCGAGACCGCCCACCCCAGCGCGCTGCGCCTCGGGCGGTCGATCGGGACGGTGACGGTTGTGGCCGTCATGCCGCCCCCCTGCGCTCGCGCGCTCCGGCCGTGCCGTCGCCCGAGGGCGGCCCCTCGGCGACGTGGCCCGTCAGGGCCAGGAAGACGTCGTCGAGGGTCGGCTCCCGGAGCATCAGTGACACGGGGTCCAGGCCCTCACCGTCGAGCGTGCGCACCACCTCGACCGCGGCGTGCGAACCGTCCTTCACCTTGAGCTCGACGGTGTGCCCGTCGGTCTCGACGTCGCACAGCCCGTGGTTCGCCAGGGCCGACCGGGCTCGCTGGGCGTTCGCGGGATCTGCGAGGTCGATCTCGATGATGGTCGCGCCGACGGTGGCCTTGAGCTCCGACGCCGTGCCGCGGGCGATCACCTGACCGTGATCGATGACGACGATGTGGTCGGCGAGCCGGTCCGCCTCCTCGAGGTACTGCGTCGTCAGCAACACCGTGGTTCCCTCGCTCACGAGCTGGGCGATGACGCCCCAGAGGTCGGTCCGGCTGCCGGGGTCGAGGCCGGTCGTCGGCTCGTCCAGGAAGAGCACCGGGGGCCGATGGACCAGCGCAGCGGCGACGTCGAGCCGGCGGCGCATCCCACCGGAGTACGTGCGCACCGGACGACGCGCCGCATCGACGAGGTCGAACGTCTCCAGCAGCTCGTCGCCGCGGCTTGCGGCCGCCGCCTCCGACAGGTGGGTAAGCAGGCCCATGAGCCTAAGGTTCTCCTGGCCGGTGAGGTTCTCGTCAACGGCGGCGTACTGGCCTGCGAGCCCGATGCGCTCGCGCACCGCCTGCGGCTCGCGGTCGACCCGGATGCCGAGCACCTCGGCGCGGCCGCCGTCGGCGCGCAGGATCGTCGTGAGGATGCGGACGGCGGTCGTCTTGCCCGCACCGTTCGGGCCGAGGAGCCCGAGGACCGTGCCCGTGGGTGCCGCGAAGTCGACGCCGGCCAGGGCGACGACGTCTCCGAAGCGCTTCTGCAGGTTCTCGGCGAGGATTCCGTCTCGGTCCATGCGGTCAGGCTCGCGCGATCCGGCTTGCGGGCACCGGCGCTACGGCGCCGGGACCGGACCCCTCGACCGGTGCTACGGCGCCGGGAAGTCCGCGATGTAGACGGGAGCCCCGATCCTGGTCGTGTCGGCAGCATCGCCCACACCGTTGACGACGTGGTCGATGGTGCCCGCGCTGAGGTTCACGGTCATGACGTGGTGGAGCCTGACCCCCGGCGCCTCCGGCACCTCGAAGCCGTTCTCGGTATGGATCGACGGGTTGTTCCGGTTGAAGACGTAGACCCCACCGCCGTAGAGGGTGTGGGTCCGCACCCCATCGCCGACCTTGTAGCCGGCCCAACCCTCGACTGCGCCGTTCATCCAGTCGGCCTGGGTCGGCGGGTCATAGGGCAGCTCGTTCTGGTACAGGATCGTCGTGCCGTCGTCGCCGTTCCACACGGTGTTGTACTGCTGGAAGTGCTCCACGAACAGGCCGTTCGCGGTCACGTGGTCCCCGTTGACGACGACACCGTTGCGGCCGAGGTTGGTGTTCCACCGTTGTGTGTCGGTGAGCCCCTCGACGCCGTGGTCGGCCCGCCAGACCCACGTGTGGTCGATGAGCACGTGGTCGCTGTTGACCTGGAGCGCGATGCGGGCCTTCCCGACGTGCGGCCCGCCGACGCGGAAGTACACGTCCGACAGGGTGGTCGGGTCCTGTGCCGAACCCCCGCTCGTGCCGTGCCCGGTGCCCACCCTCAGCAGGGCCGGCGACTCCTCGGCGCCGGCGTCGACCGTCACGCCGGCGACGATGACGCCGGGCACGTCGGCGATGTCGAGTGGGGTCGACCCGTCGACAGCCGTCAGCGTGGCGTGACCGAGCCCAAGGACCACCGTGTCGGGGCGCTTGACCTTGATGCTGCGGGCAATGTCGTACACCCCCGGCGTGAACAGCAGGTGCTTGCCGCTGGCGAGCTGGTCGTTGATCACCTTCACGGAGTCCGACGGCTTCGCGACGAAGAAGTCGCTGATGGGCAGCGTGCGCCCCGGCGTCTCGCCCGTTGACCATGTCGTGCCGCTCGTGTCCGTCCGGGCGGCGGGCACGCGGACGCTGTAGCCGCCATCCTCGTCGAGGAACAGGTACGGCTTCTCCCGGCTCACCGGCGTCGTGCCGAGCGTCGTGAAGGGCGGGTTCGGGAAGCCGGCGTCGCTGGGCGCGCCGACGACACCCGAGAACACCTGGTTCCACACGCCGTTCGACCAACCCCCGACCTCGCTGTTGCGGGTCAGCCACTGCTGCTGCGATCCGTTGATCGTGAAGGGCAGACTCGAGTCCGATATGAAGCCCCCGCTGGCGAACTGCGGGCCCGCCGTGCAGTAGTCCATCAGGGACAGGTTGGTGCCGCCGCCGATGGCGACGCGGCGCATGGACGCCGCCTGCGAGACCGCCCAGAAGTTCGCCGACGCGCGGCAGCCGTCCTGACCAAGTGAGTTGATCTTGATCGACAGGTTGGACAGGGTCCGCCAGAAGTTGACCAGCGCGACGCAGTTGTTCGGCTCGAGGCAGCGGTTGTAGACCTCCACCTTCCCGTTGATGACCACGTCGGTGGGCGAGGCGCCGAGGCCGGCGATCTCGGTGTAGTAGCCGACCTTGATCTGCAGCGGATGCTCGTCGGTGCCGTACGTGCCCGGCTTGAACAGGTACGCGAAGCGGTCGGTGCCCATCTCGTTGTCGACCTGGGCGGCGTGCGTGGCGTCGAGCGTGGCCTGTATCTCACTGACCGGCATGCTGGGATCGAAGACGGTGACGTGGACCCCGAGGTCGGGGTTGTCGTCGGACGGCTGGGGCGCCGGCGCGGCGCCGGCCGTCCCCGTGAGCGAGACGGTCGCGGCAACGACGACACCGATCGCCGTGGCGATGACGTGGCTGGGACGATGGATGATCATGCGCTCGTCGTTCCTCTCTGCGGTTCGGCGCGGTGCGGCAACGACACGGTCGAGAGAGCGCTCCCCCCTCCCTCTGCGTCCTGCCCGAGGGCAGGCGTTCGGCTGCACCTAACGTACATCGCCCGACTACGCGCCGAAATGGGTGTGCGATCCCCGCAGCGCGGCGCGGTCAGACTTTCGAGGGTGGATGGGATCGAGGTCGGCCTCGCCGGCGTGCTGGTGTCGGTCGCCATCCTCAACGCGCTGGCCAGCCGGATCGGCATCCCCTACCCGATCGTGCTCGTGCTGGGCGGCCTGGCGCTGGGCCTCGTGCCGGGCATGCCGCAGGTCGAGCTCGATCCCGACCTGGTGCTGCTCGTCTTCCTGCCGCCGTTGCTCTACGCGGCGGCGTTCTTCTCGGAGATCCGGGCGCTGCGGGGTTATGCCCGCGCCCTGTCGCTCACGTCGGTCGGGCTCGTGCTGGCCACGACGGTGCTGGTGGCGGTGCCGGGCCACCTGGTGCTCGGCCTGCCCTGGCCGATGGCGTTCGCGCTGGGGGCGATCGTCTCACCCACCGACCCGGTGGCGGCGACGGCCATCATGCGCCGGCTGGGCGCTCCCCACCGCGTCGTCAACCTGGTGGAGGGCGAGAGCCTGGTCAACGACGCCGCCGCCCTGATCGCGTACCGGGTCGCCGTCGCCGCCGCCGTCGGCGGGGCGTTCTCGCTGCTGGACGCCGGCCTCGAGTTCGTGTTGGCCTCCGTCGGCGGCGTGGCCCTCGGGCTGGCGACCGGGTACGTGATCGCGGAGATCCGGCGGCGCCTCGACGATCCGCCGACCGAGATCACGATCGCCCTGCTGACCGGGTACATCGCATTCCTGCCCGCCGAGGAGCTCCACCTGTCGGCGGTGTTGTCGGTCGTGACCGCCGGGCTGTACCTCGGCTGGCGGTCGCCCGAGCTGGCATCACCACCCACCCGGCTCCAGGCATTTGCCGTGTGGGACGTGGTCACGTTCCTGCTCAACGCCACGCTCTTCGTGCTCATCGGGCTGCAGCTGCCGGTGGTGGTCGACGAGCTCACCGGGGAGTCGCCGGCCGAGCTGGCCGGATACGTCCTGATCGTCTGCGGCGCCGTGATCGGCACCCGCTTCCTGTGGCTGTTCTCCGTCCCCTACATCCTCCGGGCGCTCGATCGGCGTCCTGGGCAGATGCGACGCCGGATGGGCGCCGCCGAGCGGGCGGTCGTGGCCTGGAGCGGCCTGCGCGGGGCCGTGTCGCTGGCCACGGCGCTGGCGCTGCCACTCGAGACCGATGCCGGCGATGCCCTGCCGGGTCGCGACCTGATCGTGTTCGTCACCTTTGCGGTCGTGCTGGTCACCGTGGTCGGTCAGGGGCTGACGCTGCCGGCGCTGATCCGGCGCCTGCACGTCGTGGCCGACGGCCGCGAGGAGGAACGCGAGGAGCTGGTGGCCCGGCTGGAGGCGGGCAAGGCGGCGCTGACGGAGCTCCAGGTGATGTCGACGGAGGGCTGGGCGGGTGACGAGACGCTC
>DATFVX010000287.1:0-4440 GCA_035259985.1 Acidimicrobiales bacterium
CACCGTCGAGATCCTGTGGATCGAGCGGGCCTCCGACATCGCGGAGGAGTACTACGCCAGCTTCACGCTCGACCGGTCCGCCAAGAAGCACCTCGGCATGCTCTCGGCGCGGGGCGGGGTCGACATCGAGGCCGTGGCGGCGGAGGAGCCCGACGCCATCGCCAAGATCTGGGTCGATCCCGTCGACGGGCTCACCGAGGAGCAGGCCAAGGCCTGGGTCGCGGCGGCCAGGCTCAACCCCGAGGCCACCGACGGCACCGTCGACATCCTCCTGAAGCTCTACAACGCCTACGTCCAGGGGGACGCCGACCTGGTGGAGATCAACCCGCTGATCCTGAAGCCCACCGGCGAGGTGCACGCGCTCGACGCCAAGGTCACGCTCGACGGCAACTCCGAGTTCCGTCATCCCGACTACGCCGCGTACGACGCCACCCAGGTGCGTGACGAGCGCGAGCAGGCCGCGCACGAGAAGGGACTGCAGTACGTCGGGCTCGACGGCTACGTCGGGGTGATCGCCAACGGCGCAGGGCTGGCCATGTCGACGGTCGACATCGTCAACCAGGTCGGCGGCGAGCCGGCGAACTTCCTCGACATCGGTGGCGGCGCCTCGGCCGAGGTGATGACCGGCGCACTGGAGGTCATCACCAACGACCCCAGTGTCCGCTCGATCTTCATCAACATCTTCGGCGGCATCACCAAGGGCGAGGAGGTGGCCAACGGCATCGTCGCCGCCCTCGGCCGGGTCGACATCGACCAGCCGATCGTGATCCGCCTCGACGGCACCAACGCCGACCTCGGTCGCGAGATCCTCGAGCCGCACCTGTCGGACAAGCTGCAGATGCAACCCACGATGGTGGACGCTGCCCGCACGGCCGTCGCCCTGGCGGGGAAGTGAGGTAGGGCGCAGTGGCCATCTTCGTCGACGAGACCACCAAGGTCGTCTACCAGGGCCTGACCGGCAGCCAGGGCCGCTTCTACGGGCTGCTCAACCGCGACTACGGAACGCAGGTCGTCGCCGGGACCAATCCGCGCAAGGCCGGCAGCGACGTCGACGGCATCCCCGTCTATGCCGGCGTCGCCGACGCGGTGGGCGCCACCGGTGCGACGGCGAGCTGCATCTTCATCCCCGCACCCGGCGTGCGGGACGCCGTGATCGAGGCCGCCGAGGGCGGCGTGACGTTCATCGTCTGCATCACCGAGGGCGTGCCGGCGCAGGACGAGGCCTGGTTCTACAACAAGCTCCGGCGCGACTTCCCCAGCGTCCGGCTGCTCGGCCCCAACTGTCCCGGCATCATCAGCCCCGGCCGGGCCAACATCGGCATCACCGCCGGCCACATCGCCAAGGCCCCGGAGCCGGGGGACTCTGCGGTCGGCATCGTCAGCCGCTCGGGCACGCTGACGTACCAGGCACTCTACGAGCTGAAGCTCAACGGCATCGGGGTGTCGACCTGCGTCGGGATCGGCGGCGACCCCGTGCCGGGCACCTCGTTCATCGACTGCCTCGAAGCGTTCGAGGCCGACCCCGACACCCACGCCGTGATGATGATCGGCGAGATCGGTGGCTCCGCGGAGGAGGAGGCCGCCGAGTTCATCGCCTCGAAGATGTCCAAGCCGGTGGTGGCCTACATCGCCGGCGTGACGGCGCCGCCGGGCAGGAAGATGGGCCACGCCGGCGCCATCGTCTCCGGTGGCAAGGGCACGGCCCAGGCGAAGATGGACGCCCTGCGCGACGCGGGCGCCAGGGTGGGGCTGAACCCCACGGAGGCGGGCCAGCTCATGGTCGAGGTGGTTCGCGACCTGGGGTGAGCGCGCCACCCGAGTCGAACTTGCGGCGGTTCCCGCCCCCATAGGGGCTCCAGGCACCGCAAGTTCGACTGAGCTCAGCCCGGCTTGCGACCTGCGGCGATCTTCACCGAGACCGGGAGCTCGAGCCCGCTGCCGGTGTGGTAGTCGGCCACGATCCGGTCGAATGCGCGGCGGATGCTCCGCTGCATGTCCGGCGTCTGGCCCCGGACCTGGGCCGAGGCCCGCACCGTGCCGTCGAGCAGCGCGTCCCAGAGGGCGTCGGCCGACGGCATCCGGTGGGTGAAGCCGAGGGTGGTCACGCTGACGTCGACCAGCCCGGCGTCGCGCAACAGCCCGGCGAACGCGGCGTCGTCGGAGTAGCGGAAGAACGGTGGCCCGGACGGGACGCCCTCCGCCATCGGGGCTCCCGCTTGGCTGACGGCGAGGAACAGCGCCCCGAGCAGCGGCGTGCGTTCGGGACGGTCCCAGGTCGACAGGGCGACCCGCCCGCCATCGACCAGCACCCGCCGCAGTTCGGCCGCGACACGCGCGTGGTCGGCGAGGTGGGGCATGAGGAAGTTGGCCACCGCGGCGTCGAAGGACGCGTCCGGCAGCGCCAGCCGGTGCGCGTCGCCCTTACGAAACTCGAGCTCCGGGTGGAGTCGCCGCGCCAGGTCGATGCAGCCGGGCGCGACGTCGACGCCGAGCACCGACGCGCCCCGCGCCGCCGCCCGGGCGGCCACGTACCCGGGCCCGGTGCCGGCGTCGAGCACCCGCGAGTCGCGCTCGACGCCGGCGGCATCGAGCAGGGCATCGGCGGTCCTCGGCGTCAGCTCACCGAAGTAGCGGTCGTAGGCGCCGACGGCCCTCGAGTAGCCGTTGGCCTCGAACTCGACGAACGCGTCGATGTCGATCTCGGTTGAGGACATGGGCCGAACGTACGGCCGGGGGGCGCCGGGGTCATCGGAGGATCTGCCTATCTTGGGCCGCCGACCTGCCCATCTTGGGCCGTGAGCCCCCGGGCCCGGGCCAGCCGGGCGGCCTCGACGCGGTTGGCGGCACCTAGGCGGGCGAGCACCGCGGAGACGTGGTGGTCGACCGTGCGAGGGGAGATCACGAGCTCGGCGGCGATGTCGGCATTGGTCAACCCTTCCGACACGAGGCGCAGGACCTCGACCTGCCGCGGCGTGAGGCCGCCCACGTTCGCGCTCGTGCTGGGGCGCGGTCCCCGCGGGATCCCGCGGGCGCCCAGGGAGTGAAGCCGCGACCGGATACGGCGAGCGGCCGCGGGGGCGTCGAGGCCGTCGACCGCCTCCAGCGCCGCACGCAGCATCCGCTCGTTCCCGGAGAGCGCCGCCACGAGGCCGGCCTGGTAGCCGGCCCGCCGGGTGCGCCACCAATGGGCGGCCTCGTCCCACCTTCCCGACAGCGCGAGCCGGTAGGGCTCGGCCGGGGCGGTCCGGAGGGCGGGGCACCGTCCCGTGTGCGCCAGCCACAGCGCCAGGGCGCCCACCCACCAGGGGTGGGCCCGGTCGTCGGCCATCCGGAGCACGTCGGCCAGCTCGCCGGCGGCGGACGGCTCGTCACCGGCGATCCACGCCAGCTCGGCCCGGGCCACGGCGCACGGGGCCAGCCGGATGAGGTCCCCCGCCCGGACCGCCATCTGCCAGGCCCGGTCCAGCGTTGCGCGGGCCTCCGCGTCGCCCCGCCGGCCCTGGATCAGGCCCAGGGTCACGAGCGCCTGGATCTGGGCGATGCCGGACTGCTCGCTGCGGCGCAGCACGGTCAGAGCGTCCTCGGCCGCGCCGTGCCACTCGTCCTGCTCGAGACGGAACCACGAGCGCAGCGCCAGCATGTACTGGGCGAACCTGAGCAGCTCCCTCTCCTCGGCGAACCGGAGGGCGGCGGTGATGGCGCCGGCGGCCTCGTCGTAGGAGCGCCGCTCCATGTAGTCGTAGGCGAGGTTGAGCGCGGCCCGGCCGGCGTGATCGTCCAGGCCGGCATCAACTGCGAGCCGGAACGCCTCCCGCAGGAGCACCGGACCGTCGTCCTCGCCGAGCATCGCCCGCGCCGTGCCGACGTTGTTGAGCGCATGCGTCGTCGCCTCGTCGTCGCCGAGCCGCCGACCCAGCTCGAGGGCCCGCGCGCCCCACGTCACCGCGGCCTCGGCCTCGTTGGCCAGCATGAACAGCTGCGACAGGTTGCTGTACGCCATCGCCAGCTGGTGCCCCGGCGGCAGGGACTCCAAGGCGTCGACGGCCGCGTGGGCTGACTCCTGCGCTTCGGTCCGCAGCCCGGACGCGGACGCGACCCGCGACTGCCAGCGCAGGTTTTCCCCGACCTTCGACCGGTTGCCCAGGGAGTCCCACGCCCTGACCGCTGCTCGCCGGCCTTCGAGGGCGTCGTCGGCCCGATACGCCCGGAACGCGCTGTCCGCGTACGCCTCCATGAGCTCGGCCCGTTCGACGCCGGTCGCCACTCCGGTGGCGAGTGCGGCCTCGAAGTACTGCGCGGCCTCCCGGTGGGCCCGCGCGGCAGCGGCCAGGCGGCCGGCGGCCGCAGAGTGCACGGCGACGGCAGCGGTGTCCCCGGCCTCGAGAGCGTGGTGGGCGAGCCGCGCCGGGTCCGCATCGGCGTTCACGAGCCGGGCGAGAA
>DATFVX010000288.1:0-17039 GCA_035259985.1 Acidimicrobiales bacterium
CCGTCCTCATCGACCCGATCGTCAACCTGCTCGACCGCCACATCCCGCGGCTGGCGGCGGTCATCGTCACGCTGGTGGTCGTCGGCGGCGCCGTCTTCGCCGTGACGTACATGGCGTTCGACGACCTCGCCGACGGCCTGGATCGCCTGGGCCGCGCCGCCGAAGACGCCGCGGCCCAGCTGGAGGCCCGGGATGACAGCGTCGGCGATCTCGCCCGTGACGTCGACGCCACCCGCCGGGTCAACCAGTTCGTCGACGCCCTCGACGAGCGCGTCACCGGCGGCGACGAGGTGTTGGCGTCCACCGCAGGAACGGCGCCGACGTACCTCGTCGCCGGGATCCTGACGCTGTTCCTGATGTCGTACGGACCGCGGCTCGCCCACTCGGCCGTCGAGCAGTTGCGGTCCCCGAGCCAGCGCGAGGCCGTCAGCGACGTCGTCACCCGGGCCCTCAACCGATCGCGTCGGGCGGTGCTGCTGATGGTCGCCGAGGGGCTGCTGGCCGGCTTGCTGGTGACCGGAGCCGCCTACCTGCTCGACGTTCCGTCGCCGGCGGCGCTCGGCCTTGCGGCGGGAGTCCTGGCGATGCTGCCCCACGTCGGCATCGTGCTGGGCACCCTGCCGCTCATACTGCTGATCCTGGCGTTGCGGTCCGACATCGACGCGATCGTGGCGGCCGTCGTCATCATCGCCTGCCAGCTCCTCGACTCCTACGTCGTGCGGCGTCGCATCTCCGACTACAGCGTCCACGTCGGGTTGCTGGTGCCGTGGGTCGTCGTGGTGGTCGGCTACGCCGTGTACGGGGTCGGCGGCGCCGCCTTCGCGGTGGTGTTCGCGGTGTTCGGGCTTGCCGTCGTCGACGAGTTGGGCGACCGGCGGCGCTCCGAGGAGGCGGATGTCGCTCCGGCGGCGCCGGCGGAACCCGCCGTTCCCGCGCCCGCCGACGATCACACGGCACCGGAGTGGGCCGCACAGCCGGCGCCCATGCCGCTGCCGACGCCGGGTCACAGTCCCGAGACCACGGGCTCGGCGGGCCGGCCGGCGCAGGCCTGACGCGCGAGCGGCCAGGGGCATCCTCCGCCCGCCTCCAGCGGCCTGCCAGGCTACGACGGTGCCCGGCGACGAGGGCGACCGCGATCGCGACTTCCCCGATTACCGCTTCACGCTCGCCAACGAGCGGACGTTCCTGGCCTGGATGCGCACGTCCCTGGCGCTGCTGGCCGGCGGCATCGCCCTCCGGCAGGTGGTGCCGTCGTTCGAGGTGCGGCACGTGCGCACCACGCTGGCGGTGGCGGCTGTCGTGCTCAGCCTGGTCCTCGCGGTGACCAGCTACGTGCGGTGGAGCCAGATCGAACGTGCCATGCGCCGCGGCGAGCCCCTCCCCCATCCCCTGGCCGTTCCGGTCCTCGCCACCGCGATCGCCGGTGTGGCCGGCACGGTGGCCGTGGTCCTCCTCGTGCGATGACCGGAGCCACCGACCGGAACATCGACACCGGCCTCCAGGCGGAACGGACACAGCTCGCCTGGGTCCGCACGGCACTGGCCGCGGGCGCGCTCGCAGCCCTGGCCACGCGGCTGGCGCGTGGCGGCGCGTCGCTCGCCCAGGCGGTGGTGCTCGGCCTCGTCGTCGCCTTGCCCGGGGCTGCTGCGGCACTGGCGCGGATCCGCGCCCTCGGACGGCAGCCGGTGCCGCGACCGGCTGCGCCGTGGACGGTGGCCCTGCTGGCGGCATCGCTGGCGCTCGCCGACGCACTGGCGCTGGCCCTGCTCGTGCCCTGAGCTCCGGGGGGGTCGTTGTGCGAGTTCGGCGGGGGCGTTCAGGCGTCAGGCAGCCAGCTCGGGCGCGGCGCCGGGATGCTCGCCAGGTCGGAGGCGACCGGGCCGAAGCGGGCGGCACCGCCCTCCCAGTCCCTCCAGGCCTCCTCGATCTCGCCGCGGGTGCGGGCGACGAAGTTCCACCACATGAGCAGGTCCTCCCCGAACGGCCTGCCGCCGAGCAAGCAACGCCCGGCTGCCGGCGGACAAGCCGAGGACCAGCTCGTCGCGCCCGCGGCCGAGGTAGGCCAGGACCCCCGCCCCGACCCGTTCGCCGCCGACCGCCACCTCCCCCGTGAGCACGATCACCCCATGCTCGAAGCCCGCGTCGACCGGCAGGGCGGCGTCGGTGGCCGTCACCGCGGCCAGCTCGACGCCGAGGAGGTCGACCTCGGGGACGGCCGGGGAGCGCACGCCGGCCAGGTCGCCGATGAGCACCGTCGCCCGGCAGGGCCCGTCCGCCGCTGCCTCCGTGGCAGGGCTCGGCGCACCTCGACACCGCCGACGCTCGCGGCCCGGCTCGGCACCAGCTCGACGACCGGGCCCTCGGGGTGGCCGGGCTCGGCGACATCCGGCGCGGCATCGGTGGCGGCCACCGGTCCACTCATCGACCCCAGCTTCGCAGTCCCCGGGTGCCGCGGTGAACCCCAGGCCGGAGGCCCCTTCACCCCGGCCCTCGGCGCCGGCCCCCGCGGCTGACGCAACCCGGGTTGTCCCGACACCTGTACCCCCCTAGGGTATATGCGGGAGGTACTGCCATGCCGGACACCCGGACGCACTCCGACGGCCACGCCAGACACCAGGTCGACCACGGCTCCGCGAGCAACGGCGTGCCCGCAGGCACGGCCGCCGCACACGCCGACCACGCCGGGCATGGCGGGCACGCCGGCCATCACGGCCACGAGGGGCACGACGGCCACGCCGGCCACGACCCGGAGATGTTCCGCCGGCGCTTCTGGCTGAGCCTGGTGCTGACGATCCCGCTGGTGGTGACCAGCGAGATGGTCATGGACTGGTTCGGCTATTCCCTCGACTTCCGGGGGATGGACCTGCTGGGGCCGATCCTGGGGTCGATCGTGTTCTGGTGGGGCGGCTGGCCGTTCCTGGCCGGGGGCGTAGCCGAGCTCCGAGCGCGCCAGCCCGGGATGATGCTGCTCATCTCGATGGCGCTCGTCGTCGCCTATGGCGCATCGATGGCCTCGAGCCTCGACTGGCTGGACCTCGAGTTCTGGTGGGAGCTGGCGGCACTGGTCACGATCATGCTGCTGGGCCACTGGCAGGAGATGAAGGCCATCAGCCAGGCCCAGGGCGCCCTGGCCGCGCTCGCCGAGTTGCTGCCCGACGACGCCGAACGCGTGGCGCCAGACGGCCAGGTGGCGACCGTCTCCCTCGCCGACCTGCGGCCCGGCGACGTCGTGCTCGTTCGCTCGGGAGCGCGGGTCCCGGCCGACGGGGAGATCGTCGACGGCGAGGCCGGGCTGGACGAATCAATGATCACGGGCGAGTCGCGACCGGTGCCGAAGGCACCCGGCGACAAGGTCGTCGCGGGCACGGTGTCGACGGACTCGGCCATCAGGGTGCGCGTCGAGGCCGTGGGCGATGACACGGCGCTGGCGGGCATCCAGCGGCTGGTCGCCGAGGCGCAGGCCAGCCGCAGCCGCGCCCAGGCGCTGGCCGATCGCTTCGCGGCCATGCTCTTCTACGTCGCGGCCGGCGCAGGGGTGGTCACGTTCCTGGCGTGGCTGGCGCTGGGTGACACCGACAACGCCATCGTCCGCACCGTGACGGTGCTGGTGATCGCCTGCCCGCACGCCCTCGGGTTGGCCATCCCGCTCGTGATCTCGCTGTCGACCGCCGTGTCGGCCCGGGCCGGGATCCTGGTCAAGGACCGACTCGCGCTCGAGCGCATGCGCACGATCGACGCGGTCCTGTTCGACAAGACCGGCACGCTGACGCGGGGGGCCCACGTGGTCACGGGCGTCGCCGCCGCCGACGGTCTCGGCGAGGACGACGTGCTGCGGATCGCGGGTGGCGTCGAGTCCGACAGCGAACACCCGCTGGCCCGCGCCATCGTCGCCGCGGCCAAGGAGCGGGCCGGCGTGGCGAACGCCGACGGCTTCCGATCCCTCACCGGCAGGGGCGTCGAGGCGACCATCGAGGGCACGGCCTATGCCGTCGGCGGGCCGGCGCTGGTCCGCGAGCGGGGGGTGACGATTCCGCCCGAGCTCGAGGAGGCGACGGGGGCCTGGCACGCCCGGGGCGCGGCGGTGCTCCACCTCGTGCGCGGCGACCAGGTGATCGGGTCGTTCGCGCTGGAGGACGAGGTCCGACCGGAGGCGCGCGAGGCCGTTGCCGCGCTGAAGTCGATGGGGACCGAGGTCGTGATGATCACCGGCGACGCCCGGCAGGTCGCCGACGCGGTGGCCGCCGATCTGGGGATCGACGAGGTGTTCGCCGAGGTGCTGCCCGAGGACAAGGACCGGGCGGTCGCCGAGCTCCAGGACCGGGGCCTGTCGGTGGCGATGGTGGGCGACGGCGTGAACGACGCGCCGGCGCTGGCCCGGGCCGACGTCGGCATTGCGATCGGCGCCGGGACCGACGTCGCCATCGAATCGGCGGACGTCGTCCTCGCCGGCAGCGACCCCCGCGGGGTGGTCGGCGTGATCAAGCTGTCGCGGGCCAGCTACCGGAAGATGGTCGAGAACCTGACGTGGGCCGCCGGGTACAACGTGTTGGCCATCCCCCTGGCCGCCGGCGTCCTGGCGTGGGCGGGGCTGAACCTGTCGCCGGCCGTCGGCGCCATCCTGATGAGCGCGTCCACCATCGTGGTCGCCCTCAACGCCCAGCTGCTGCGCCGGTTGGACCTGTCGCCCGAGCCCGTCGCAGCAACCGTGGGCGCCACCTAGGGGGCGCTCGTGGGCCCCGAGTCGCCGACGATCTCGTCCTCGTGGGCCTGCCGGACCCGCTTGGGCGCCCTGATGAGCCACGACTCCGTGATCATCTCGCGCAGCTCGTCGACGTCAATGGCCGGGAGGTTGACCAGCACCGTGGGATGGCCGTCGTAGTGCGGGGTGGTGAAGAACTTGTCGGGCTCCGACGCCAGGAGGGCCTCCTTCTCGCCGACGTCGGACACCCACACCACGAGCCCGCCCTCGGCCTCGGAGCGGATGCGCAGGAAGCCCTTGTCCTTCACCCGGAACCCGGGAGTCCCGAACCAGGGCTTCTCGATCGTCTCCGGCAGCGACAGGGCGATCTGCCGCACGTCGTCCTCGGTGGCCACCCGGCAACCATAGGCATTGACGGCATCGACGGCATCGCGTGACCGTCACCGGGCCGCTCAGCTGAACCGGGTCACATAGCCGCGGCGGCGGAACACCGCGAGCATCCGGATGACGTACGCCAAGCCGGCGGCAGCCGCCACGGCCGCGCCCACCAGGCCGGCGGCGATCTCGCCCCACGGGAGGGGCTCGCCGTCGAGCACGGTCCGGGCGGCGGCGAAGGCGTGCGTCGTCGGCAGCACCCGCGCGATCGGCTGGAGCGGCCCGGGGATCGCCTCGACCGGGTTGAACACGCCCGACAGGGCCATGATCACGAAGAGGACGCCCCACGCGAGGATCTCGGCGCTCTGCCCGTAGCGCAGCATGAGCCCGATGACGAACTGCGAGCCCGACCACGCCACGATCAGCAGCACCAGGGCGATCGGCACCAGTGCCCACCCCACCTCGGCGAGGTTGAATCCGAAGAAGACGAGCGCGGTGACCACCACCGCCGTCATGCCGAGCCCCAGCTTGGCGAGCCCGTAGAGGCCGAGCCCGATGGCGTACTCGACCTCGCGCAGGGGCGTGGTCATGAGGTTGAGGAGGTTGCGGGTCCACGTCTCCTCCATGAACCCGGTCGTCACTGCGATCTGGCTCTGGTACAGGACGTGGAACAGCATGATCCCGGCCAGCAGGTAGGGGGTGCCCGCACGGCTGGCGTCGTTCTCCTGCGCCACGAAGGCGCCCAGGGCTCCCCACACGACGACGTCGACCAGCGGCCAGACCGTGAGGTCGAACCAGCGGTGCGGGCTGCGCCAGAGCACCACGAAGTTGCGCCGGACGACGGTCCGGATGCGCAGCCAGCTGAGGCTCACCGCCCGTCCTCCAGCGTGCCGGCGAGCTCCAGGAACACGCCCTCGAGGTCGCCGTGGCCGAACCGCTCGGCCACCTCGGCCGGACCGCCGTCGGCCACGACGCGGCCGGCGGAGATGAACACCACCCGTTGGCACAGGCGCTCGGCCTCGACCATGTTGTGGCTGGTGACCAGGAGCGCCGCGCCGGCGGTGGCCGTCTCCTCGAGCAGCCCCTGGCGGACCCGGTAGGCCACGTCGGGATCGAGTGAGGCGGTGGGCTCGTCGAGCACGAGCAGCCGCGGCCGGTGGAGGACCGCCTTGACGATGCCGACCAGCGTCCGCTGGCCCGAGGACAGCTGCTCGCACGGACGGTCTGCCAGCTGGGTGATCCTGAAGCGCTCGAGCGCCTCGGTGATCGCGGACCGGGCGGCGCCCCCCTCGAGCCCGTAGAAGCCCGCGAACACCGACAGGGCCTCGCGGACCTTGAGCCGGTCGGGCAGCGGGAGGTACCCGGCGGCGAAGCCGACGTGACCCATGGCCGCCGAGCGCTGGCGGGGCAGGCGATGACCCCCGATCTCGATGGACCCGGCGTCGGGCGTGATGGCGCCGAGGAGCATCAGGAGCGTGGTGGTCTTGCCGGCGCCGTTGGGGCCCAACAGGCCCACCCGTTCGCCGGCGCGCACGCTGAGGTCGACCCCGTCGACCGCGCGTACCGGGCCGAACGACTTGACGAGGCCGGTCGCCTCGAGGACAACTTCCGCCACGACCGGCCAGTATTCCCGGGACGTGACCGTCGCCCCGGCCGAAATTCGCGCCGCGCGCCTCACCGACCTGAACTTGCGGCGGCTGGGGCCCCCATAGGGTCCCTAACTGCCGCAAGTTCGGGGGCGCGTGTCGGTGGCGTCGCGGTGCAGCAGCGCCATCAGGGACTCGACGTGCACCTGTCCGAAGGCGTCGACACACGCCGCCAGGTGCCTGCGCCGGGTGGCGTCGACCGCGACGCGGGCGTCTTCGGGGCTGACTTTGGCGGCCCCGAGCGCGCAGCGGGCCCGCTGCAGCGCGCTGTTCACCGAGGCGACCGTGACCCCGAGCAGCTCCGCGACCTCCTCGGCCTTCCAGCGCAGGACCTCTCGCAGGATCAGCACGGCCCGCTGGCGGGACGGCAACTGCTGCAGCACCGTGAGCGCCAGCACCATCGTCTCCCGCGATGCGGCCATCTCGGCGGGGTCGGCGGCGGCCAGCGCGGCGCCGCCGCCGGGCGCCCGCGCGGCCCCGGGGTTTGCCTCGTCGTTGGCCAGCGGGCCGAGATCCATCGGACGGGCGCGGCGCTGCGGCCTGCGCATCATGTCGGCACACACGTTCGTCGCGATCCGGTAGAGCCACGACCGCAGCGTCGCCCGGCCTTCGAAGCGGTCGAAGTTGCGCCACGCCCGCACCAGTGTCTCCTGGACCGCGTCCTCGGCCTCGAACGACGATCCGAGCACCCGCCGGCAATACCCGGTGAGCTCGCGCCGGTGCTGCTCCAGACCGTTCTGCAGCGTCGGCACTTCCGGGGGCCGGGCGCGATCGGCGCACTCGCGGGTCGCTTCGAGGACGGGCATCGGGCGGTCACCTCCACGTGGCACGCTCGCATCGCCAACGCCGTCAACACATCGCCCACCTGGCTGATTCAGGGACCGGCGGTGGCCGAGATCCCCTGCGCACCGGGAGGATCCGTGGGAGGGCTGAGCTGCACGTTGACGATCAACCAGCGACCATCCCGGCGCGCGGCGACCAGGGTGCCGAGGAAGCGGCCGCTGCAGTCGAGGCCCCGGTACCGGGCGGTCTGGGCCTGGATGCCCATCGCCACCGCGGCGTCGTCGTGCACGCGGACGCGCGTGTCCTCCCAGGCGAACGCGTCGTTGGCCAGGTCACCGCGGCGGTAGCGATCGAGCCACTGCTGCTTGGTCAGCACGTAGCCACGGGGGCCGTCGCCGCGGAAGTCGTCGTCCAGCAGCGCGTCGAGGGCCGTGGCGTCGCCACGCGCCTCGGCGTCGATCCACCCGGCCAGCACGTCGTCGAAGGTGTCCAGGCGCCCGACGGTCGCACCGTCTGCGGCCGGGAACATCGGCCACGTGGCTAATCGGCCCCCGAGCAGCCACCGCCGCGCCAGACTGGCGCGCAGTGCGATGCCTGGACGCACCCGATGAACGCTGACGAGCGGGCGTCGCTTCTGCCGGTTGGGACGGTGACGTTCCTGGTCAGCGACGCCTCGCGATCCGAGGTGGCGGCTGAGGCCGTCGCCGCGCACAACGGCCTCCACGCCGACGCCAAGGGGGCCGCAGTCGGCGACGGCACGGTCGTCGCGGTGTTCGGAGATGCCGCCGACGGGCTCGCGGCCGCCATCGACATGCAGCGCCGGCTGCTGGCCGAGCCGGCGCCCGACCCGGGCGGGCCTGCGCCCCGGACCGCGCTCCACACCGGCGAGGCCCTCCTCCGCGACGAGCGCTACTACACCGGCGCGGCCCTGACGCGCTGCGCCCGGCTGCGCGACATCGCACACCAGGGCCAGACGCTGCTGTCGTCGGCCACGGCCGAGCTGGTGGCCGACGCGCCGCCCGAGGGTGTCGAGCTGCGCGACCTCGGGATACACCGGCTGCGCGACCTGTCCCACGCCGACCGCGTCTGCGAGCTACGCACCACCGGGTTCGACCGTGAGTTCCCTCCGCTGCGCTCGCTGGACGCGATCACCCACAACCTGCCGATCCAGCTGACGAGCTTCGTGGGCCGCGCCGACGAGCTGGCCGCCGTGGAGCGCCTGATCCGCAGCGAGCGCCTGGTGACGCTCACCGGGGCGGGCGGCGCCGGCAAGACCCGTCTGGCCGCTCAGGCCGCTGCCGAGCTGGCCGAGCACTGGCCCGACGGGGTCTGGTGGGTCGACCTCGGCCCGGTCACCGACCCGACCCTGGTAGCCGAGCTGACCGCCTCCACCATCGGCGTCATGGTCGAGCCCGTCGGCGGGCCGCGGCGGGCGCTTTCGCTCCAGCTGCGGGATCGCCGCGTGCTGCTGTGCCTCGACAACTGCGAGCACCTGATCGAGTCCAGCGCCGAGCTGGTCGAGACGGTGCTGCGCACGTGCACCGAGGTGTCGGTGCTTGCGACCAGCCGGGAGCCGCTGGGCGTGGCCGGCGAGACGGTGTGGCGGGTGCCGTCCCTCCAGGAGGAGGAGGCGGTGGCGCTGTTCGTCGACCGGGCGAGCCGCGTGCGTCCCTGGTTCACGCTCGACGCCACCAACGAGGCGGCCGTCCGCACGCTGTGCCGGCGCCTCGACGGCATCCCGCTCGCGGTCGAGCTGGCGGCGGCGTGGCTGCGGACGCTCACCCCGGCGCAGATCGCAGCCGGGCTCGACGATCGGTTCGCCCTGCTGGTGCGCGGTCCCCGGAGCGCGGCACGGCGCCAGCAGACCCTCGCCGCCTCGATGGACTGGAGCCACGACCTGCTCGACGAGTGCGACCGCGCCGTGTTCCGCCGCCTGGGCGCCTTCAAGGGCGGGTTCAGCCTCGACGCGGCCCGCGCCGTGTGCGCCGACGCGCAACGCGGCGCCGGGCAAGGCGGCACGGTGGACGAGTCGGACGTCCTCACCGCCCTGGGACGCTTGGTCGACAAGTCCCTGGTCGTCGTCGACGAACGGCGGGGCGAGGCTCGGTACCGGCTGCTGGAGACGATCCGGCAGTACGCCGTCGACAGGCTGGCGGCCGCCCGCGAGGGCGACGCGGCGGCCGAACGCCACCTCGACCACTTCCTCGCCTTGGTCGAGGCGACCGAGCCCGAGCTCGAGGGTCCCGACCAGGACGCCAGCCTCGACCGGCTCGAGACCGAGCACGACAACCTCCGGGCGGCACTCGACTGGGGCCTGGGCCTGCCCGACCCCAACCGCGCCCGGCGCCTCGCGGGGTCCCTGGTCTGGCTCTGGTACAAGCACGGCCACGGCGACGAGGGCCTGGACGTCCTCCAGCGGGCCATCGACCGGGCGCCCGACGACCGCTCGCCCGTCCAGGCGCAGCTGCTGGTGAGCGCCGCCGCAATGGCCCAGGTGTGCGGCCAGTTCCGGCTCATCGTCGACTATGCCCAGCGCGGCGTCGAGGTCGCGACGCTCAACCACGACGACCGGGTCCGGGGCCGGTGCCTGTTCCTGCTGGCGGTGGTGCAGTTCTACCTCGACCTCGACGCCGCCTGGGAGCTGTGCGGGCAGGCGCTGGCGTGCGCGGCGGCAGCAGGTGACGCCTTCACCGCGGACGCGGCACTGGTCGTCCAGGGATCCATCCCGTGCACCCGCGACCGCTTCGACACCGCGCTGCCGCTACTGCAGGAGGGCGGCGAGCGCTGCCTGCGGCGCGGCGACCGGACGTTCGCCGCACTCGCGCTCAACTACCAGGACGACATCGCCACGAGCACGGGTGACATCGCGCTGGCGGAACGCCTCGCCACCCGGGCCCTGGAGGTCGCCGGGCCGCTGGGCGACTACTACGCAGTCGGACTGTCGAAGTGCCACGTTGCCTTCGTCACTGGGCTGGCCGGCGACCTCGACGGCGCCCTGCGGATCCTGGAGCCGGTGGTGCGTTCGGTCGAGGGTGCGGACCACGCCGTCTTCATCCCGAGGATGGGCTCGGTCCTGGGCATGCTGCACATGTGGAGCGGTGACCCCGCGGGCGCCATCGCGTGGTTCGAGCGGGACGTGCGTACGGCGGATCCGGTGCCACCCGACAACCTCATCGTTGCCCGCTCGCTGCCGGGCCTGGTCGCCGCCCTGCGCCACGTCGGTCGCCGCGACGAGGCCCGCACGCTCGTGGACCGGGCACTGGTGCTGGCGCGCAAGCTGGACGTGCCGCACCTCGTCGCCGACGCCCTCGAGCAATCGGGTTTGCTGACCGCCGCTGACGACCCCGGCGCGGCCGAGGAGCTCCACCACGAGGCCCTGGCCCTGCGGGTGGAACACGGGCTGCGAACGTTCGTCGTCGACAGCCTCGACGCGCTCGCGGGGCTGGCCTCCCGCGCAGAGAGCTCGACGGAGGCGGTTCGCCTCCTGGCGGCCAGCGACGCCGCCCGCGCCGCGATGGGCTACCCGCGCCCCCCGATCGACCGGCCCGGCCACGAAGCCACCGTCGCTCGCCTCCGCGCCGCGCTGGGCGACCAGGCCTTCTCGGACGCCTGGGCCGAGGGCGCAACCCTCTCGCTCGACGACGTCGTTGCGTACGCCCGCCGGGCACGAGGGGCCCGCACTCGACCGTCGACGGGCTGGGCGAGCCTCACGCCGACCGAGCTCGATGTGGTCCGCCTGGTCGCCGAGGGCCTGACCAACCCCGAGATCGGGGCGCGCCTGTTCATCAGCCGGGCCACGGTCAAGACCCACCTGTCGCACGTCTACGCCAAGCTCCACTTGTCCAACCGCACCGAGTTGGCGGCCTTGGCCGGCGTGCAGTCCGGCCGCGGCGATCAGTCGCCGGTGACCGGCAGCAGCTGATCCACGAGCTCCCGGGCGACCTCGGGGCCGACCGGCTGACCGAGCATCAGGCGCCGTAGGAGGATCGGCCCCACCAGCGCATCGGCCAGCAGCTCGGGGTCGACCGTCGGCGCAAGCTCGCCCGCCTCGATTCCCTCGCGCAGAAGGCCCACGAGGGAGGCGCGGCGCTCGGCACTGAACCGGCAGTGAAAGTCGCGGACCTTGGGGTCGCGCTCGGCGGCGTCGATGAGCGCGGGCATGCACGCGGAGTACGTCGACTGCGCGACGAGGCAGGCGACCTGCTCGATGACTGCGACGACGCGGTCGTGCAGCGTCCCCTCGTCGGGAATCTCGACCGACGCCTTCAGGGTCCGGAACGCATCCTCGACCAGCTCGAGCTTCCCGGGCCAGTGGCGGTAGATGGTGCTCTTACCGACACCGGCCCGGGCCGCTACTGCTTCGATGGTCAGCGCTCCGTAGCCGGCCTCGCCGAGCTCGTCGAGCACCGCCTCGAGGATGACCCGGCGTGACCGCTCGACGCGGGGATCCAGCTCCGCCACCACACCGGTTGCGGATCCCACGTCGACCATGCCGTCATTCTCTCATCTCGCCGGCCGCGACCGGAAGGAGCCCGAGCTCGTAGTCGTCGAGCCCGGCCTCCTCGACGGCGTCGCCCTCGACGGGCTCGCGGCCCGCACGCCGCGACACGGCGAGGACCGCAGCCGCAGCGGCCAGGGCGATGCCGAGGGCCACGGTGTTGGTCAGCGTGAAGGCGTCGGTGAACGCGGAGGACGCCCGGGCCAACACTTCGCCGCCGCCGGCCGGGACCCGCTCGGCGATGGCGCTGGCGGCACCGATGGACTCGCCGGCCGCAGCGCGGGCACCCGACGGGAGCTGGACCCGCTCCAGGTCGATGCCGGACCGGTAGGCGGTGTTGGCGATGCTCCCGAGCAGTGCGATGCCGAGCGCACCCCCGAGCTCCCGGGTGGTGTCGTTCACGGCCGAACCGACGCCGGCCTTCGAGAGCGGCACGGACGTCATGATCTCGCTCGTCGCCGGTGCGGCCGTGATGCTCATGCCGGCGCCGAGGAGCACGAACGCAAGGGCGATGACGAGGTACGACGTGTCCGGCGTCAGCATCGTCAGGACGCCGAACCCGATGGCCACGATCGTCAGCCCGAGGGCCATCACCCGGCTGGCGCCGTAGCGCTCCGCCAGTGCCGCACTGCGGGGCGAGAACACCAGGAACGAGAGCGCCAGCGGGAGGGTGGCGAGGCCGGCCTCGAGGGGTGAGTACCCCCGGCCGAACTGCAGGTACTGCGTCATCAGGAAGAAGAACCCGAACATCACGAAGAAGGCGACCGTGATGACTCCACTCCCGGTGCTGAAGCGACGATCCCGGAAGAGCGTCAGCGGCAGCATGGGATGGTCGCTGCGCCGCTCCCACCTCACGAAGAGCGACAGGGTGAGGCCCGCGGCCAGGAAGGCACCGACCACGGGGAGGCTGGTCCAGCCGTCCTCCGGGCCTTGGATGATCCCGAAGATCAACGAGCTCAGGCCGACCAGCGACAACAACGCACCGACCGGGTCCAGGGGCGTCTGCGTGTCGTCTCGCGAGTCGGGGGCAAAGCGCCAGACCGCCGCGATGATGGCGACCGCGATGGGCACGTTGACGAGCAGGGTCGAGCCCCACCAGAAGCCCTCGAGCAGGCCACCGGTCACGATCGGCCCGATCGATGCCCCCGCCCCGGCGAAGCCCGCCCAGATCGCGATCGCCCGGGGCCGCTCCTCGGGCGGGAAGATCGACGTGATGATCGACAGCGTCGCCGGCATGATGAATGCCGCGCCGATGCCCATCACGGCCCGGCTGCCGATCACCTGGGTCGCGTCGCTCGCCAGCCCTCCCATGAGGGCGCCGACACCGAACACGCCGAGGCCGGCGAGCAATGCACGCCGCCGCCCGAAGCGGTCCCCGATCGCGCCGGCGCTCAGCAGGAGGCCCGCGAACACGACCGCGTAGGAGTCGACGATCCATTGCAGCTCGGATGCCGACGCCTGCAGCTCGCGTTGCATCGTCGGTAGCGCCGTGTTGAGGCCCGACACCGACATGACCACGAGCACGAGCGACAGGCACATGATCGCCAGCAGGAACCATCGCCGAGCATGGATCTCCGGCCGTTCGTGCAGCGGGATCGCAGGCGCGGCAGTAGTTGGAGAGGCCATCGGGAGCTCCTTGGGGGGGACCGCGGATCTTCGGTACGACCGAGACGTTCTCGTCTCTCTCCGAAACGTATGCGTCTCGAAACGAGACGTCAACGTTCTACATCGTGTCGTTTGTCACGGCACTAAGCGCGGTCGCCGAGGCTCACGAGGACGTTGCGGAGCAGCGCCGCCAGCTCCCGCTGCTGGCGGGGCGAAAGCGCCGCCAGGATCTCGCGCTCCATGGCCATGTGGGAATGGACGACCTCGTCCACCAGGTCGAGGCCCTTCTCGGTGAGGCGGACCACGACCTTGCGGCGGTCACGCGTCCGCGTCCGCTCGACGAGGCCCCGTTCCTCCAGCCTGTCGATCCGGTTGGTGACGGCGCCGGTGGTGACCATCGTCTGCCGGACGAGCTCGCCGGCGGTCAGCTCGTACGGCTTGCCCGATCGGCGAAGGGTCGCCAGCACGTCGTACATCCAGCTCTCGATGCCGTGACGCGCAAAGTTCTCGGCGAGGCGCCGATCCACGAGCCGCGACAGCCGCGATACCCGCCCGATCACGTGGATCGGCGACACATCGACGTCGGGACGGACCGTGTTCCACTGGCCCGTGATCCGATCGACCGCATCGGGCTCTCGCGGGGGCACGGCGGGACTGTACCCCAGGGAAGGTGCAGGTTAATAATCTCAATACTAAGATAACGAACATGAAGGCGAATCCACCGGCACCGGCCTGGGCGACGGCCGGCGCCACCGTCCTGGCGCCCGTCTCGTGGGGAACCACCTACATGACGATCACAGAGCTCCTCCCCGACGGCCGCCCCCTGCTCGTGGCGACCGCACGGGTCGTCCCCGCCGGGTTGGCCCTGCTGCTGGTCGCCGCGTTCCGGTCCCGTTGGAGGCCCCACGGCGCAGAATGGCGGCGCATCGCCACGCTGGCGCTGTTCAACTTCGGCATCTTCTTCCCTCTGCTCGTCGTGGCGGTCTACCGCCTGCCCGGCGGGGTGGCGGCGGCAGCGGGCGGACTGCAACCCCTCCTCGTTGCCGCCCTGGCGTGGCGGATCGCCCGGCGCCGGCCCACGCCGCTGGAGTTGGCGGTTGGCGGTGTCGCCGCGCTGGGCGTGGCATTGGTCGTGATCCGGCCCGGGGCGGGCCTCGACTCCGTCGGGGTGCTGGCGGCCATCGGCGCCAACGTGTCATTCGCCGTCGGCGTCGTGCTGACGAAGCGCTTCCCGGCGCCGCCGAACCGCCTCGCCGCGACCGGCTGGCAGCTCCTGATGAGCGGCGTGATCCTCGTGCCGCTCACCGCCATCGTGGAGGGGGCGCCCCCGCCGCTGACCGGGCAGAACATCGCGGGGTTCGCCTACCTCAGCCTGGCCGCCACCGGCCTGGCGTTCGTCCTGTGGTTCAACGGCATCCGCCGCCTGCCGACCGCCGCCCCGCCCCTCCTGGGCCTGGCGGCGCCCGTCACGGGTGCGGTGCTGGGATGGGCCGTCCTCGACCAGTCCCTGTCGCCGCTGCAGCTCACCGGATTCGTCGTCACGCTCGCCGCCATCGGCTACGGCGCCTCGCTCTCGGCCTCGGGCAGTCGTCGCGTTGTGCCGGCGGGCGGCGGGCTGAGGTCAGGTCGGGCAGAACCAGTCCTCGTCCACGGCGTCGCCGGCACCTGCACCGAGTCCGTCGGGGGCGGGGAAGGGCGAGCGGAAGGTGAATGCCTCGGGCGAGGCGCCGTCGCGGCGCAGCGCCTCGAGGCGCGCCTTGGCGTCGGCCACGGTGGGTAGCGTGCCGGCGGGGATCCACCACAGCACCAGGTACGCGTCGGCGAACCGCTCGAACCATTCGCGGCGGCGCCGCAGCACGTCGCGGTGGGCCGTGCGGTACGTGAACTCGGCCAGCTCCTCGAGCGACTCCCAGACGCTCATGTTGAGCAGCAGCATGTCGTCGTCGAACGCCCGGATCGCCGTGGCGTCGCCGGCGTCGGTCTGGAGCCGCCAGACGAAGCCCGGTGCCTCGTCGGCCATCCGATTGACCGGCTCCAGCGCCGCCACGAACCCGGCGAGCTGCGGCGAGTCGAGCGGCGCCAGCACCCGACCGATGTTGCACTGCGCCAGGTGGTAGGCGGCCGGCATTCGATCCCCCGTGTCCGAGGCCATGCGCCGGCTCAGGCCGGCGCCGGCGTGCCGACGCCGCCCCGGGCGATCGTCCGCTCGAGGATCCCGAGGGTGGCCCGCAGGGCGCCCTCGGAGATGATCGGGAAGATGTCCGCCTGCTTCCACACCGGGTCGATCTCGGACCAGTCGTAGTACGAGGTCACGAGCGTCCCCTCGTCGGCGGGCGCGAGCGCGTACCCGTAGATGTGGCCGATCTGGGGGCGGATCTTCCCGCGGATCGTCCAAGCGATCTCGCGGTCGGGAACGAACGTCGTGATCGCGACCGTGACGTCGTAGTGCCCCAGCGGGAAGTCGTTGAGCGCCTCGCGGTCCATGTGCACCACGAAGCTGTCGCCGACGGCGGACACGGGCTCCCCCTCGGCGGACATCAGCATCCCCGAGCTGTCGATGGCGACGTGGCCCTGCGGATCGCACAGCACCCGGAAGATCGTCGCCGCATCGGCCGGGATGGTGCGCTGCACCTCCATCCGCTCGACGTTCGCCTCGTCGGTCGGGGCGTCATCGGTCGTCGCGTCGGCGGTCGTTGTCTCGTCGCTCGTCTCGCCGGTCGCCTCGTCGCTCATGCCCGCATCCTGCCACTGCGACGGTGGCGGTGCGCCACGCCCTCGGCTGTGTATACGGGTGCGGGTGTACGCGCTGAACTCGCCGCGCACGTGCTCGGCCAGCGTCCAGGTGTTCCTGGCGTGCGTGTGCCTGCTCGTCTCGCCACCAGCGCTTCACTGGCTTCAGCCTTTCGCATTCAGGCCCCGGCCGGGCGGCCGAGGCCTGGTCGATTGTGGGGGCTCGGGCGGCTTTGGGTGCGCCGGCGTCAAGGGTTCGCTGGCGCCGGCCTGCGGCCGCCCTTGACCCCGGCTCGGCGGCGGCCGGGTTGGCCCCGAAAACGTGGTCTGAGCAGGGCATTCGACTTGAACTCAAGATGCGAACAGGTGTACGATCGTGGTCATGTTCGAGCAGCTGGGGGAGGCAATCGAGGGATTGGACATCCCCGTCGACGTCGCCGCCCTCGCTGAGGTTCTGGCGCTGCGGGATCGGCTCGACGCCCGCATCAGTGACGCCGTCGCCGACTGTGACCGGGTCGGGCTGTGGGAGCTCGACGGGGCCACGTCGATGACCGCGTGGCTCACCCACCACACCCGCATGCCCCGGCCCCGCGCCGCCGCCACCAGCGCCCGGGCCCGCAAGCTCGCCCAACTGCCGGTCACCGCCACCGCGTGGCGGGATGGGACGTTGTCCAGTGGTCAGGTCGACGCCATCGCCGCCAAC
>DATFVX010000289.1:0-4267 GCA_035259985.1 Acidimicrobiales bacterium
CGACCCTCGTGCTGGTGGAACAGCTCGTGGAGCACCCCGCCGATCGACGTCTCGCTGCGGGCGTAGCCGGGCTCCTCGGCGTTGGTGGAGTCGCTCAGCAGCAGCCGGACCCCGTCACCGGATGCCAGCGCGCCGATGCGACCCAGGTCGGTGAGCCGACCGTCGACGGGTGTGAGGTCGAGCTTGAAGTCGCCGCTGTGGAGGATCGTCCCCTGCGGGGTGTGGAACGCGGTGGCGAAGCCGTGCGGGACCGAGTGGGTGACCGGGATGAACTCGACCTCGCACGGCCCGATCCGCCGGCGTTGCCCGTCGAACACGGGGATCAGCTGTGTCCGATCGAGCAGGCCCGCCTCCTCGATGCGGTTTCGGGCGAGCCCGAGGGTCAGCTCCGAGCCGTAGATCGGGAAGGACATCTCGCGCAGCAGGTAGCCGAGCCCACCCATGTGGTCCTCGTGGCCGTGCGTGATTATCGCCCCGTCGACCCGCCCAGCGTTCTCGCGCAGGTAGGTGAAGTCGGGCAGGACGAGGTCGATCCCGAGCATGTCGAGCTCCGGGAACATCAGCCCCACGTCGAGCAGGAGGATCCGCCCCTCGACCTCGATGCACGCGCAGTTCCGCCCGATCTCGCCGAGGCCGCCGAGGAAGGTGATGCGAACGGGACGCTCGCTCATGATCCCGGGAACCTACCGGTCGCGGCGCTACCCCGGAAACCTGCTGCGGGATCGGTGGCCGGAGCCACCAGATCCGCGGCAGGAATCGGTCACGGAAGCCCGAGCTCCGTCAGGACCCCGCGGATGGCCTCGCGGGCCTCGTCGCTGACCGGTGGCAGCGGCAGCCGCAGGGGGCCGTCGTGGACGCCCAGCTCGGCAAGGGCCGCCTTGGCGGCCGTCGTCTGGACCCAGTTGGGGCCGACCTCGACGGCGTAGGACGGCGCCAGGCGGGCATTGAGCTGCCGGGCGGTGGTCATGTCTCCCTTGTCGAAGGCGGCGATCATCTCGGCGAAGACGTCGCCCGCCCAATGGGTCGCGACACCGATGACTCCCACGGCCCCCACGCCGAGCAGTGCCAGGGTGATCGCGTCGTCGCCCGAGTACACGTCGAAGTCGTCACCCGCCTCCGCGATCACCTGGGCCGTGGTCCCGGGGTCCCCGGCGGCGTCCTTCACGCCGACGACCGTGGCCACCTCGCGGGCCAGCCGGACCAGCACGTCGGTGGGGATGCGCCGACCCGTGCGCGACGGGACGTCGTACAGAACGACGGGGAGCTCCGTGGCGTCGGCGACGGCGCGGAAGTGGGCCTCGATCCCGGCCGGCGGGGGGCGGTTGTAGTACGGCGTCACGATCAGCAGCCCATCCACCCGGGTCGCTGCGGCCCGGCGGGCCAGCTCGACGCTGTGCCGCGTGTCGTTGGACCCCGCCCCGGCCAGCAGCGGCACATCGACGGCGGACCGTACGGCCTCCCAGAGCACCACCTTCTCATCGTCGGTGAGCGTCGGCGCCTCCCCGGTCGTGCCCGCGAGCACCAGCCCGTCGCTGCCGTGGTTCACCAACCAGCGGGCCAGGGCTGCCGCACCGGCGATGTCGAGCGACCCGTCGGCCGCAAACGGGGTGGCCATGGCCGTGAGGACCCTGCCGAACCGAGCGCTTCCCATCACGAGACTCCCTTCCCGGGGATGCTGTCTGCCACGTCTTCTGCGCCGTCGGCCTCGCCGGTGCGATCGAGCCCCAGGGTCGTCAACAGGTCCTCGTGGAGCTCGAACCAGACCGTGTGGTAGCTGGCCAGCCGTGGCTTGGTGAACCACTCGGCCTCGCCGGCCTCGACCCTCGCCACCGCGCGGGACAGCTGGTCCGCGTAGGGCCGGTAGCGGTCGAGGGTTCCCGCCAGGTCGTCGACCAGAGGCTCGACACGGTCGTGGAGCTCCACCAGGTCGGTCACGACCCGCGCGTCGTACTCGTGGTCCCGGTGGTCGTTGACGACCGGGGTGCCGGCGACCTCTCGCACCTGCCAACGGCTGCAGGCGTCGAGCACGCCCGCGTTGAGCGCCCGGAAGCGCTCGTAGGCGCCCTCGATGGCCGGCCGGACGCCGGCGGCGTCGATCTCGCGTCCCACGACCCGGCCATGCTCGGCCCGTCCCGCCGGCGTGAGCGACCAGGCCGGCGGCGTCTTGCGGTGCACGACCAGGCCGTCCGCGGCCAGCCGCTCCAGCCAGGCCTCCACGTCGGCGGTCGCGAGCCCCACCGACTCTGCGATGGCGGGGGCGCCGGCCTGGCCCTTGATCCGGAGCCCGTGCAACACGAGCAGGCGAGGGTCCGACCTCGGCGCCATGGCGCGCAGGGTACCGCGGGCCGAGTCGCGCTATGGGCCGACCGGCGAGCTCACCTGACCACGCCGATCATGTGGTCGCGGGTCACGAACGGCACCAGGTCGTCCTCGGCGAGGCCGTCGGTGCCGTCGGGTCGCAGCGGCAACACCAGGTAGCGGACGTCGGCGCTCGAGTCCCAGACCCGCACCTCGACGTCGTCTGCGAGCTCGGTGCCGAACTCGGCGAGCACCGCCCGGGGCTCGCGCACCATGCGGGACCGGTAGGCGAAGCTCTTGTACCAGCGCGGTGGCAGCCCCAGGACCGGCCACGGGTAGCACGAGCACAGGGTGCAGACCACGACGTTGTGGACCGCCGGCGTGTTCTCCAGCACGACCAGGTGCTCGCCCTCGGCGCCGCCGAAACCCAGCTCGCCGATCGCGTGCGTGCCGTCATCGAGGAGCCGCTCCCGGTAGTCGCCGTCGACCCAGGCGCGGGCCACGACCTTCGCGCCGTTGAGCGGCCCCACATCCCGCTCGTACGTCTCGACGACGGCGTCGACGACGTCGGACGTGATCAGCCCTTTCTCCACCAGCAGCGACTCGATGGCGGTCACCCGCCGCGCAATGGACTGTTCGTCCGCCCGATCGTCCTCGTGCTCGTGGCTCACGACAGGTACCGCTCCCACAGGTCGACGTACAGGGCGCCCGGCTCGGCGTCGGCGCCCCACAGGTCGCGCATGTCGAAGCGCACGCGGTAGACGGCCTCGGGCGTCTCGGCGTCCGGATGGGGCCACCCGCCGTTGACCCGTTCGACCGTGCCCGCGACCCCTCGGACGTAGCGGGGACAGCGGTGGTGGCCGGGGGGCGCCATCCGCCGGACCGTCACCCTGTCTCCGACCCGGAACGCGGCCGCGACCGGCCGGCCGGAGGTCGGGACCGGCCCGCTGAGGAAGCCCCTTATCGACGCCGCCAGTTCGGGATCGGTGGCCTCGGAACGGGTCGGCCCGCCGCCCACCGTGGCTGCCCGGAGGTCGATCTCCTCCGGCGTGAGGCTGCCGCCGGCGACGACAGCGGCCTCGATCCCGCGGGCCCAGCGTGCGTAGTAGCTCGACGCCAGGTAGATGGCCGGGTCGATCTTCTCGATCGACGATCGGCTGGAGCCGGTGCGGAGTCCCTTGGCCGAAGTCGCGACCGCCAGACCGAACGTGCGCGCCTCCCAGGGCTCGTGGAACGGCGGCTCGTCGAGCGCCCGGTCGCTCGGTTCGCGGATCACCGGTCCGAACCCGTGCATTCCCCCCATGTCGTGCACGCCGTCCACCGCGGACGAGCGTAGCCCCGCCGCTGGGTCGGCCCCACGGCGCGAAAAGCTGGCGTCCGGTGTCCACGACGCGTGCCGCCGTTCGACTACGTGGTGGCGCCGGCGTCCCGGTCGGCGCACCCTGAGGAGGAAGCCCGATGAAGTACCTGTTCCTGTTCAACGGCCGTGCCGAGGGGCAGATGGCCGAGCCCGGGTCGGCTGCCTGGATGGAGACGCTGCGCGCCTACCAGGCTGCCGACGCCGCCATGGTCGAGGCGGGCGTGATGATCGACTGTGCGCCCCTGCAGCCGCCGGAGGCCGCCACCACCGTGCGCATCCGCAACGGCGAGACCCTCCTGACCGACGGGCCCGCTGCGGAGATCAAGGAGCAGCTGGGCGGGTATGCCCTGGTCGACTGCGCAGACCTGGACGAGGCGCTCGAGTGGGCGGCGACGATACCGGCGGCCGTCCACGGTTCCGTCGAGGTCCGCCCCATCCTCGAGGTGCCGTCCTGAGCCAAGCGCTCGACGGGCTGTTCCGGGACCACTGGTGGGGCTCGGTGGCGACGGTGACCCGGCTCGTGGGCGGCGATCTCGGCCTCGCCGAGGACGCCGTGCAGGACGCCTGCGCCGCCGCCCTCGCCCAGTGGCCCGCGGCGGGGGGGCCCCC
>DATFVX010000290.1:0-12257 GCA_035259985.1 Acidimicrobiales bacterium
CCCCCGCCGATGTCGCGATCGCACAGCAGGGCGATCACGTGCGCCTGCTTGATGGCCTTGACGGTCACGCGACCCGCGTCCGGTCCGAGCGGCACGATCTCCATGCCGATCCGCTCGCGGAACTCGACGAACCAGTCGAACAGGGCCGGCGGCTCCAGGCGTTCGACCACTGCGGTCACCGGGATCTTCCGGACCCGCGTGAGCCAGTAGGCGCACCACTCCCAGCTGCCGAGGTGCGGCAGCACGAGCATCGGACCGACGCCGCGCGCCAGCGACTCCTCCACGTGCTCGAAGCCGTCGCGGGTGAGGCCGCGATCGAGCTCGTCGGCGCCGATCGTCGGGAGCCGGAACGACTCGCCGTAGTAGCGGCCGTAGGAACGGAACACCTCGCGCACGCGCCGCTGGAGCTCAGCGCCGTTCAGCCCGGGGTCGACCCGGCGCTGGTGACGCTCGACCATGGCGCGCTGGTCACCCGGACGGAACGCCGCCAGCCCCGCCACGCCCGGCGCCAGGACGTCGACCACCGAGCCCGGCAGGACCTGGGCGATCGCATACGCACCTCGGTAGGCGGGGGTGACGACGTCCATTGCGGCGAGATCGATCGGCGGCCCGAGGCGGAACCCGTGGTGGCCGGGCCGTCAGCGGCGACGGCGGTGGCCGACGGCCTGCCGGCGCCAGGTCCGCTGGGTCGAACGGGCCACCCGGCGGGCCCGCCAGCGGACGGCCAGGGGCTGCACCTGCGGGGCCGACGCCTGCCGCCAGACCCGCTCGAACCGCTGGCCCGCGGTGACCAGCGTCAGCACGAGCATCGCCCACAGGACCGGCACCAGCAGCGACTCGAAGAGCAGGCCGAACCCGAGGAAGATCAGCCGCTCGGCCCGTTCCATGAGGCCGCCGCGGGCATCGAAGCCCAGGGACTCCGCCTTGGCCCGCTCGTAGGAGACCAGCAGCGACGCCGCCAGCACGGCGAGGGGCAGCACCGACACGCGTCCCGGCTGCGTGGAGGCCAGGTACCAGGCGACGCCGCCCAGCAGCAGCGCGTCGCTGACACGGTCGATCACCGAGTCGAAGAACGCCCCCCGCGGCGATGCCGTGCCCGAGGCCTTGGCGACGGCACCGTCGAGCACGTCGGGCACGGCGGTCAGGACCAACAGCACCAGTCCGGCCCGGAGCCAGCCGTTCGCGATCGTGAACGACGCCGCCGTGGCCATGGCCAGGCCGGTCAGCGTCAGGTGGTTGGCCGTGATCCCGGTGCGCCTGATCTGGGCACCGATCGGTCGCAGCCCGTTTTCGAACGTGCTCCGCCAGCGTCCGTCGAACATCGTGTCTCCCGTGTCGGCACGCGCCACTGCGTGCCGGATCAGGCTAACGCCGCGTGCCCGCTGCCAGCGACCACCCGGCCACGCCCGGCGAGACGACCGCTGGCGGGGGTCCGCTAGCCTCGCCTTCACGGCGCCGACGACGTCACGTGCAGACAGGGGGTCCTGGTGAAGCGGTATGCGACCGATCACATTCGCAACGTCGCACTCGTGGGGCACGGCGGGTCGGGCAAGACCAGCCTGACCGAGGCCCTGCTGCACCGCGCCGGCGTCATCAACCGCCTCGGACGGGTCGAGGACGGCACCACGGTGTCCGACTACGACCCCGAGGAGCAGCGCCGGACCATCTCCCTGTCGTTGTCGCTGGCGCCGTTCGAGTGGCGCGACCACAAGATCAACCTCATCGACACCCCCGGCTACGCGGACTTCATCGGCGACGTGGGCGCGGCGCTGCGGGTCGCCGACATGGCCGTCTTCGTGGTGAGCGCGGTCGACGGCGTCGAGGTCCAGACCGAGGCGATCTGGAAGATGGCGGCCGACCTGGGCCTGCCCCGCATGGTGTTCGTGAACAAGCTCGACCGGGAGCGGTCCAGCTTCGACACCACGCTCGACCAGCTCCGGGATCGGCTCGGTGCCGGCATCGCCCCGCTCGAGCTGCCGATCGGCGAGGAGGCGAACTTCCGGGGGATCGCCGACCTGCTCACCGACACGGCGCACATCTACGAGGGGGGCCGCCCCCACACCGAAGAGATCCCCGAGGACATGGAGGCGCGCGAGCACGAGGTCCGGGACAACCTGGTCGAGGGCATCGTCGTGGCCGACGACGAGATGCTCGAGCGCTACCTCGAGGGCGACGTGCCCGGTGTCGAGGAGCTCGAGCGCACCCTGCACGACGGAGTTGCATCGGCAACGGTGTTCCCCGTCGTGGTCGGCTCGGCCACCCACGAGGTCGGGATCGACCGGCTGGCCGACTTCCTCGTGGCCATCGGGCCGTCGCCGCTCGACCGCCCCGCCTCGGTCACGGCCGGGGACAGCGATGTCGAGGTCGAGGCCCAGGCGTCCGCCGACCCCCTGGCGGTCGTGTTCAAGACCATCGCCGACCCCTACGTGGGCCAGGTGAGCATGTTCAGGGTCCTGTCGGGCACGCTCCGGCCCGACGACCACCTGACCAACAGCCGTACCGGCAGCGACGAGCGCCTGCACGGCCTGCTGATGGTGCGGGGCAAGGAGCAGGAGCCGGCGCCCGAGCTCGTGGCCGGCGACATCGGGGCGGTCGCCAAGCTGGCGGGCACGGTCACCGGCGACACGCTCGCCCCCCGGGGCAAGCCCGTCGTCGTCCGGCCGATCGAGCAACCGGAACCGAACCTGGCGGTGGCGGTCGTGCCCAGGACGCAGGCCGACGAGGACAAGCTCGCGCCCGCGCTCCACCGCCTGCAGGACGAGGACCCATCGCTGGTGGTCGAGCGGGTTGACGAGACGCACCAGACCCTGCTCAAGGGCACCGGCGAGACCCACCTCCAGATCACGATGGAGAAGCTGACCCGCAAGTTCGGCGCCAACGTCGACACCGAGCCGGTGCGGGTCGCCTACCGGGAGACCATCACCGGGGCCGCCAAGGGCGTCGAGGGACGCCACAAGAAGCAGACCGGTGGCCACGGCCAGTTCGGCGTGTGCATCATCGACATGGAGCCCCTTCCCCGGGGTAGCGGCTTCGAGTTCGAGAACCACATCGTGGGCGGCGCCATCTCCCGGGGCTACATCCCGGCGGTGCAGAAGGGCATCGAGGAGACCATGCAGTCGGGCGGCGTGTACGGCTACCCCGTGGTCGACGTGAAGGTCACGCTCATCGACGGCAAGGAGCACTCGGTCGACAGCTCCGAGATGGCGTTCAAGGTCGCGGGCCGGCTGGCGTTCCGTGCGGCCATGGCCCAGGCCGACGCGGTGATCCTCGAGCCGGTCAGCCGGCTGGAGGTCACGGTCCCGGTCGACCTGCAGGGCGACGTCATGGGCGACCTCAACTCCCGGCGGGGGCGCGTCCAGGGCACCGAGGCCGGCGGCGACGGCACCCAGACCGTGATCGCCCTGGTGCCGACCTCGGAGATCCAGCGGTACGCCATCGAGTTGCGGTCGCTGACCGGCGGGCGCGGCCGGTTCCGTGCCGCACACGATCACTACGACGTCCTGCCGGCCCACCTGGTGGGCGCGATCAGGCGCGAGGTGGGCGAGGAGGCCTGAGGGGGCGGGCGCCGGTCGAGACGGCGCCGGCCGGAGGGGGGTGAGCCTTCATGGGCCTGGAGCGATGTGACGAATGCGGCTTCGATCCGGCGGAGCTGCGCCCCCGCAACCTGCCGGTCGCCATCCGCTCCTTCGGTCGGCGGTACCGGGCGCCGCTGACGCGCGGCTTGGCGGACGAGGACCTCGACGAGATCGTGCGCCGCTCCCCGTCGACGGACGTCTGGTCGGCCGTCGAGTACAGCGCCCACGTGCGGGACATCTTCCGCGTCTTCGACGACCGGGTCCGCTGCGCCCTGACCGACACGGAGCCGTCCGAGACGGTGGTCGACTGGGAGGGCAAGGTGGCGGCCGCGTCACCGACGCTCGACCGCCAGGCGCTCGCCGACGATCTCGACGATGCCGCCGACACGTTCGCCACCGTGCTCTCGGAGCTGGCCGATCACGAGTGGCGGCTGCCGACGATCACCGGCAGGGGGAAGCCGGCGACGGTCGCCGAGGTGGCCATCATCGCCGTCCACGAGGGCAGTCACCACCTGCTCGACGTGGGACGCGTCCTGCGCGCGGCGCGGGGTCGCTAACCGGTTCTCGCGCCCGAAACGGTCGTCCTGGCGACCATTTCTGGCGCGAGAACGCGGGCCTGGTCCACGGTGATCAGGCCGGGAGGACGTCCTCGACGGCAGCCACCACCTCGTCGGACGTGGGCTCCACCAGGGGGTTGAAGCGGGCGACCACCTTGCCGCCCGGTGCGACGACGAACTTCTCGAAGTTCCAGCGGATGTCGCCCGTGTGGCCGTCGGAGGCGTCGGGCACGTCCACCAGCTGCTGGTAGAGGGGATGGCGACCGTCGCCGTTGACCTCGATCTTCTCGGTCAGTGGGAAGGTGACGCCGTAGTTGGTGGAGCAGAAGGTGGCGATCTCGTCGGGCGAGCCCGGCTCCTGGGCGCCGAACTGGTTGCAGGGCACGCCGAGCACGGTGAAGCCGCGATCGACGAAGCGCTCGTGGATCTCCTCCAGTCCCGTGTACTGGGGTGTCAGCCCGCACTGCGACGCCACGTTCACGAGCAGGACCGCGCGGTCCTCGTAGTCGTGCAGGTCGGCGGGGCGGCCATCCAGCGAGCTGATGCTCACGTCATAAATCGACATGCTCGCAAGCTATCGGCCCGGGACAACGGCTGCCGGGTGGGGGTCGGCCTGGACCGTGGACCCGTCGCCTCCCACCCGCAGGGCGATGCCCACCCCGGCCAGGATGACGGCGCCGCCCAGGACCTGGGCCGGGCTCAGCGCCTGTTCCAGCCAGGCCCACGCCACGACCGTGGCCACGACCGGCTCGAGCATCCCAACGGCACCAACGGTCGTCGCCGACAGGTGGGTGAGCGCCGCCAGGTCGAGCAGGTAGGGCAGCAGCGTCCCCAGCACGATCACGGCCCCGAGCGCCAACCACACCGGCACGTCGATGCCGTCCAGCCGCCCGCCGAGCGACGTGGCCTCGCCGAGGAGGGCGCCGTTCACGCGCCACAGCGGCTCGAGCGGCACCCAGAAGAGGCTGGCGAACGCGAACATCCAGAAGGCGGACGCCAGCGCATCGATCGACCCCGACGAGTGGCGCCCGACGAGCAGGAACGTCGCCAGGCAGGCGGCCGCCGCCACCCCTGCGGCGAGGCCGGCGGCGTCGAGGCGGGTGTCGGTCCAGACCTCGGCCACCAGCGCCAGGCCGACGAGCGACAGCGCCAGGGCCACCCACACGCCGCCGCCGACCTCGTGCCGCTGCACCACCCGCGCATACACCGCCACCAGCACCGGGCCGGTGAACTCCAGCAGGATGGCGATGCCCACGGGCAGGCGGTCGATGGCCTCGAAGTAGAACCACTGGATGAGCGCCGCACCGACGACCCCGAGCACGGCGAGCTGCGGCAGGCTGCGGCGCGGCACCCGCAGCCGCGGCAGCGAGCCCACCGCCGCCAACACGACCAGCAGGCCGACGGCGGCGCCGGTGCAGCGCAGGGCCGCCAGCTGGCGGGGCGGGATCCCGGCGTCGAGCACGGCCTTGGAGACGCTGGCGTTGGCGCCGAACAGGACCGCCGCCACGACCACCTGGACGTAGCCCCGCACCACGTGCGACCGCGTGGTCACGATGGCGGCGGTCGGCTCGGTCGCCGGGAACGTCATTCGGCCAGGCTGGCAAGACTCGGCGCGCTAGAACCAGCGAAATGGACCTGTCACAGCTCTCCCCGTCCGACGCCGTCGTCGCCCTGCGGAGCCTCGAGCGCCGCTACCGGGGGCTCTTCGCCGGCCTGGGCGACGACGAGTCGCCCGACGACCTGGCGCATCGCCGGGCCGGCGCCTGGTCGGCGGCCGACCACGTCGTCGCCGCGGCCCGGTTCATCGCCGGCTCCCAGCGGGCCCTGGCCAAGGTCCTCACGGCCGACTCGCCGCCCGTTGCCGCCGCCGACGTCGATCCCGCGGGCTCGCAGAGTCCCGGCGCCCCCCCGGCGCCGGTGGACCGGCTCGTAGCCGGGCTGGCGTCGGAGGCGAACGCCATGGCCGACCGCATCGAGCACGTTGCGGCCGGGGACTGGACCCGCCAAGCGGTGGTCGACGACGGCTCCGGCCGCACGGTCACTGCACTCGACATCGTCCGCGCCGCGGTCGACGCGGGCGTCACGCACCTGCGGGAGGCCGAGGGGGTGCTGACCGCCATCCGCGGTCGGCCCATCGAGACCGACTGAGTCGCTGGTCGTCGCCGAGTTCAAACAATGATGCATCCGATGCGGCGCCCAATCCGTACTTAACGTGAGCGGACGGTCCCCTGGCTTCCTGTGGGCGGGGGGACCGACCGCTCACGTCAGCGCTCTCTGTGGACTTCTACCCGCTATGCGACCACAATCGGTGGCGGAACACGTTGGCGGAACACGTTGAGCGGGAGGATCGGCCATGAAGTTCGTGCTGTCCTACACGGAGCGGTCGGGCGGGTCAGTTCAGGAGCGAGTCGCAGGTGGTGAGGCGGCCCAGAAGTTGCTGGCGAACTGGGCACCGAGCGACTCCGCGAAGATCCACCAGTGGGTCCAGCGCTGCGACGGGACGGGCGGTTTCGCCGTGGTCGAGACCGACAACCCGGCCGATCTCTTCGGTGACCTGGCCGTGTGGACACCGTGGTTGGAGTTCGAGGCGGTACCGGTTCTGGACATCGCCGACGCCACAGCGATCGCGCAGGATGCGCTTCAGAAGGCTCGGTCGGTGCTGTAGCGGTCACGTCGCAGCAGATCCAGACCCGACCGGCAGTCGGGAACGAGCCCGCCCAGACGGCGCGCGCCCAGACGTTGGCCGCCGAAGACGTAGCCTGACCGCCTCGCGATGGGACGGGGGGCATCAGTGACGGTCACGACGGCGCGGGCAGCAGAGACTTCGGGCATGATCCTGCCGACGCTCGCGTCGGCCCAGTTCCTCATGACGCTCGACAGCTCGGTGATGAACGTGTCGATCGCAACGGTGGCCAGTGACGTCGGCACGACCGTTGCGGGCATCCAGACCGCGATCACGATGTACACGCTCGTGATGGCGTCGCTCATGATCACGGGCGGGAGGATCGGACAGGTCCTCGGCCGCAAGAAGGCGTTCGCCATCGGGTGCGTCATCTACGGCTGCGGCTCGTTCCTCACCGCGATCTCGCAGAACCTGGCGACGCTCCTGTTCGGATGGTCGCTCCTCGAGGGCATCGGCGCCGCGCTGATCCTCCCGGCCGTCGTGGCGCTGGTGGCGTCGAACTTCGGGCTGGCGGAACGCCCGCGCGCCTACGGTCTGATCGCCTCCGCCGCGGCGATCGCCGTCGCAGCGGGCCCGCTCATCGGCGGGCTGTTCACGACGTACGCGTCGTGGCGCTGGGTGTTCGCGGGCGAGGTGCTCGTCGTGCTCGCCATCCTGGCGCTCATCCGGGGCATGGAGGACACGCCCGCCGAAGCGGCGGGCCTGGACCTGGTGGGCACGGCGCTCTCGGCTCTGGGCCTGGGCCTCGTCGTGTACGGCATCCTGCGGTCGGGCACGTGGGGCTTCGTGAGCCCCAAGCCGGAGGCCCCCGAATGGCTGGGCCTCTCGCCGGTGGTCTGGTTGATCCTGGCGGGAGCGTGCGTGCTGGTCGGCTTCCTGGCGTGGGAACGGCGCCGGCTCGACCACGACCAGGCCGCATTGATCGACCCCGCGATGCTCCGCAACCCGCTGCTCCGGGGTGGGCTGACCGGGTTCTTCTTCCAGTACCTCCTGCAGGCCGGCCTGTTCTTCTGCGTGCCGCTCTTCCTGTCGGTCGCGCTGGGATTGTCCGCCATCGCGACCGGGGTACGCCTGCTGCCGCTGTCGCTCACGCTGCTGCTCGGCGCCGTCGGCGTCCCGAAGGTCTTCCCCGATGCGTCGCCGCGGCGGGTGGTTCGGATCGGGTTCGCCGCCCTGTTCGCCGGCATCGTGATCCTTGTGGCATCGCTTGACGCCGGAGCCGGACCGGAGATCGTGACGTGGCCGATGCTGCTTGCCGGCTTGGGGGTCGGCGCCCTCGCGTCGCAACTCGGGAGCGTCACCGTGTCGGCCGTTCCCGACGAGCAGAGCGGCGAGGTCGGCGGACTGCAGAACACCGTCACCAACCTGGGTGCCTCGATCGGCACGGCGCTCGCGGGCGCGATCCTGCTCTCCGCGCTCACGACATCGTTCTTCACCGGGATCGAGAACAACCCCGCGGTCCCGGCGCAGGTGACGTCGAGCGCGGAGGTCAAACTCAGTGGCGGCGTTCCGTTCGTCTCCGACCGCGACCTCGAGGACGCACTCGATGCCGCAGGCGTCGAGGGTTCGACCGCGGACGCGGTCGTCGATGAGAACGCAAACGCCCGCCTCAATGGGCTGCGCGCGGCACTGTCGGTGTTGGCGATCCTGGCCCTGGCGGCGCTGTGCCTCACCTACCGCCTGCCGACGCGACAACCGGGCGCGCAGGCGGTCAGCAGCCGCGTGGAGCCAGCACTATCGCCCTGATGTGCCGCGAGTGGTCCTCACCTAGGCGAGGTCGCGTGCCTCACCAGGAACGCGATGCACTGGCCCTGGTTGGCGAACGGGCGCCCCTGATCGTCGGTGAAGTCGCGCCAGCCGCCGAGCTTGCACTGGTCTTTCGAGGTGAGCGGGAGTGCGTCGTGGACGACGATGTCGCCCGACACGAGCGGAGACGCCTGGATGCCGTTTCCAAGAGAGCAACCCGGTGCGGCGGGCACGAGACCGACCGTGTCGGGCGAGCCAGTGGCGCTGTTGTCCACCACCTGCGCTATGAGGTGGCCTTCCACCGCATCATCGAACCCGACGACTGCAACGTTGCCGGTGACGACCACGCAAGTCACCGGTCCGCTGAACAACGGCGGCTCGGTCGACCGAATGAAGATCGAGACCGTGCCGCTCGGGTTGCCCCCCGAAGCCTCACTGTGCGCGTCGATGGAGACGCCGACGCGAGCCGGCGGCAAACCCGGCGGGCCAACCACGATCTCTCCGCCACCGACAACGAAGTCCTCGTCGGGCGCTGCGCTCACCGGAGCCGCGACCACAGCGATTCCCGCCACGACCACCACGGAGCATAGGAATCGTCTCACTGCCCCTCCCCCACGTCGCGTCGCCGCAGTGCGATTCTGCCACCGCGGGCGGCACCGAGCGTTCCCGCCGTCCCGGCGGTCCGAGAGTCCGCTAGTGGTGCTGCGACCAGTCCTCGGGGTTGTCCTCCACGAAGTGCTCGACGACCTCACCGTCGTGGCCATCGACGAGCACCAGGCCCCGCTTTGCCGGCGGGTTCTCGTCCGAGTAGAGGAGGATGCGCCAGGTCGGCCGGCTCAGGACGCCTCGCCACCCCATCTGCGCCGATGCGTGGCCGACCGGGAAGCCGACCGTGCGGGACGCGGCCACGAGCGCGTCCCGCTCGTCGACGTCCAGGCTCCACGCCGTGAGCAACTGGTAGGCGCCGACGATCGTCAGCAGGGCGGCCGCGAACAGGAAGCCGCCGTTCACGTACGGCGAGCCGTCGACCAGGAGCCACACGGCGACGCAGGCCGCCGCCGTCGCCAGGTACAGGTACCCGGGGATGCGCCGCCGGGCATTGTCGGGGAACAGGTACGGCCCGACGTAGCCCGCGGCATCCAGATCGTCGGGCAGCTCGTCGACGTCCTCGACGGTGTCGTCGACGTCCTCGTCGCTCGGGGATCGGGCCTCGTCGGGCACGGGCGAAATGAAATCACCCGGCGCCGTGCGCCGGCCAGGCGGCGCGCAGCTTGCGCCACGTGTCGCCCAGTGCCTCGGGCAGGACGCGGACCTCGGCCACGGCGGTCATGAAGTTGGAGTCGGCGTTCCAGCGGGGCAGCACGTGGACGTGCATGTGCGACGGGATCCCGGCGCCGGCCGCCTCGCCCAGGTTGAGCCCCACGTTCACGCCGTCGGGGGCGTACGCGGCCTTGACGGCCACGACCGCGTCGCGCACGGCCACCCACAGCTCGGCCGACTCGTCGGCCGTGAGGTCCTCGAGCTCGCCCACCTCGCGGTAGGGCATCACCAGCACGTGACCGCAGGTGTAGGGGTACGCGTTGAGGATGGCGAAGGTGCGCACGCCGCGCCACACGACGTGGGTCTCGTCGTCGGGCAGCCCCGAGTCGAGGATCCGGCTGAACAGCGAGCCCCCGGCCGGCGCGCCGTTCCCGGCGACCGCCACGTAGGACGCTCGCCACCCGGCCCACAGCCGGTCCATGGTGTGTGGCTCGGGCCCTTGCCCGCCCTCGCCCGTCACCGGTGGGCGGCGATCTCGTCGCGCAACCGCTCCACGAAGCTCGCCACCGGCAGGTCGCGCTCGACCTCGCCGCCGCGGGGGTTGTCGCCCACGGTGTCGTTGGCGACGTCGTCGTCGCCGACCACCACGACGTGGGGGACCTTCTCGAGCTTGGCCTTGCGGATGCGGGCGCCCAGCGGCTCGTCGGCGTCGGCCAGCTCGACCCGGAATCCCTCGGCCCGCAGCCGCCCCGCCAGCGACTCGGCGTACCCCTGGTGGTCGGACCGCACCGGCAGCACCTGCACCTGGACCGGCGCCAGCCAGGCCGGCAGCGCCCCCGCGGTGTGCTCGAGCAGGACTCCGAAGAACCGGTCGAACGACCCGAACAGCGCCCGGTGGATCATGTGCGGGCGGTGGCGCTGGTTGTCGGCGCCCACGTACTCGATGCCGAACCGGCCAGGCTCCTGGAAGTCGACCTGCAACGTCGAAAGCTGCCAGCGTCGCCCGATCGCGTCGCGCACGTGCACGTCGATCTTGGGGGCGTAGAAGGCGCCCTCGCCCTCCGCCACCACGTACGGGATGCCGGCGTCCTCGATCGCCTGGCGCAGCGCCTCCTCCGCCTCGTCCCAGTCGGCGATCTCGCCGACGAACTCGTCGGGTCGGGTCGCCAGCTCGGCCTCGAACTCCTCGAAGCCGAAGTCGCGCAGCAGCTTCAGGACGAAGGCCAGCAGGCTGCTGAGCTCCCCGGCGAGCTGCTCCGACGTGCAGAAGATGTGCGAGTCGTCCTGCGTGAAGCCACGCGCCCGCAGCAGGCCGTGGACGACGCCCGACTTCTCGTAGCGGTACACCGTGCCGAACTCGAACAGCCGGAGCGGCAGCTCGCGGTACGACCGCTGACGCGAGGCGTAGATCAGCACGTGCATGGGGCAGTTCATCGGCTTGGGGTAGTACTTGTGCCCCTCGTCGAGCTCCATGGGCGGGTACATGCTGTCGGCGTACCAACTGAGGTGGCCGCTGGTCTCGAACAGCTCCGCCTTGGCGATGTGCGGCGTGAAGACGAACTCGTAGCCGGCGCGCTCGTGCTCGGCGCGGCTGTAGTCCTCCATGAGCTTGCGGACCAGGCCGCCCTTGGGGTGGTACACGGGCAGGCCGCTGCCGATCTCGGGCGGGAAGTGGAACAGGTCGAGCTCGACACCGAGCTTGCGATGGTCGCGCTTCGCCGCCTCCTCCAGCTGGTGCAGGTGCGCCTCGAGCGCCTTGCGGCTGTCCCAGGCCGTCCCGTAGATGCGCTGCAGCTGCTCGTTGTGCTCGTCGCCCCGCCAGTACGCACCGGCCACGCGCATGAGCTTGAAGTTCCCGAGGTGCCGGCCGGTGTCCTCGACGTGGGGCCCCCGGCACAGGTCGATGAAGCCGGGACGGCCGTGGAACGGCGGATGCTCCTTGGGCTTGGCCGGAGGGTTCTCGTAGGTGCGCACGGCGCCGGCGGCGCTGGTCGCCGACATCGGATCGGTCGAGGCGTCGTCGATGATCTCGAGCTTCAGGGGATGGTCGGCGAAGATCTGGCGGGCCTCGTCAGCGGGGATCTCCTCGCGCACGAATCCCTGCCGCTCGTCGATGATCTCGCGCATCCGCACGTCGATGCGGTCGAGATCCTCGGGCGTGAAGGTGGCGCCACCCGGCAGCTGGAAGTCGTAGTAGAAGCCGTCCTCGACGGGCGGCCCGATGCCGAAGGTGGCGTCCGGGAACAGGTCGAGGACCGCCTGGGCCAGGACGTGAGCCGTCGAGTGGCGGATCGTGTAGAGCCCGCGCGGGCTGTCGGCGGTCACGATGGCCACGCGGTCGCCGTCGTGGAGCTCGGCCGAGAGGTCACGCTCCTCGCCGTTGATCTCCGCGATCACCGCCGCCTTGGCCAGCCCCGAGCCGATGTCGCGCGCGAG
>DATFVX010000291.1:0-2953 GCA_035259985.1 Acidimicrobiales bacterium
CCCCTCGCCCGCGAACAGCTCGGCGGCCACGCGCCCGATGCCACTCGCTGCCCCGGTGATCAACGCCACCTTGTCGTCGAGTCGTCCCATCCCTGCTCCTTGATCCGACGCGTTACGGCGCCCGGACAATGGCGAACGGCGCGCCCGAGGTCAACGGGCACGTAGGCGTGGCCGGCGGCGGGGAGCGGAATCCGGTGGGGCGGTGCAGGGTGAAGGGGCGTGCCGCCGGGTACCGTGCGCGGTGATGGGCGCGTTGGTCGCGATCGAGGAGCGCAAGAAGCTGCTGAGCGAGGTGTGGCTGTTTCACGGCGCCAGCGATGAGGAGCTCACGGCGCTGGCCGAGCGGGCCTACGAGGTCACCGTCGGTCCGCACGTCGACGTCGTCAGCCAGAACGAGTTCGGCGACGAGCTCTTCCTGGTGGTCGATGGGCACGCGGCCGTGACCCGCGACGGGGTCGACCTGGGTGTGCTCAACGCCGGCGACTTCTTCGGCGAGATGGCGCTGCTGGGGACCGGGGTGCGGACGTCCACGGTGCGCTCGATCGTCGCCATGACCCTGCTCGGGCTCCGCGCCGAGCACTTCGACGACGTCGTCGCCTCCGACCCCACGTTCGCCCGGCGCGTGCTCAGTGTGGTGGTGAGGCGGCTCGACCAGGCCGATCGCCGCCTGGCCGAGCTCGAGGGGCGGCCCGGCTCGGGCTGAGCGCCGGCCGCAGAATCCCCGACGGGAGTTGGGGCGCCGGTGTGTGAAACTCGCCGGCGCAGCGATGGACTGACGGCAGGAGCTCGACCGGAGGTGTCCGCATCCATGGCCGTGCAGCTACGACGTGAACCGAGCGGGTTCTGGCGGCGCGCGCTGCGTGGCGAACGCCGTGGGCGTCAACCCGTTCCGCCGAGCCTTCCCCTGGGCACCGTCGTGCGCGTGGCCGATCGCGGGGACGTGTTCGTGCGCTATCAGCCGGGACCGCCCGGTGCCCCCACGGTCCTGTTGCTGCACGGCTGGATGGCGTCGGCCGACCTCAACTGGCTGGGCACGTTCCCGGCGCTCGCCGGCCGGTACCACGTCGTGGCGATGGACCACCGGGGGCACGGTCGCGGCATCCGCAGCCGCGAACCGTTCAGCCTCGAGGACTGTGCCGACGACGCGGCCGGACTACTGCGTGAGCTACGCATGCACAACGCGATCGTGGCCGGCTACTCGATGGGGGGTCCCGTCGCGCTGCTCATGGCCCGCCGCCATCCCGACCTGGTCCGGGGCCTGGTGCTGGTCGCGTCCGCGGCCGAGTTGGCGCACAGCGCCTTCCGGCGCGGGCTGGGCCCGGCGATGCACGTGCTCGCGCCGCTCGTCCGTTCGGGGCTGCCGGACCGCATCGTGGGCGAGCTGCTGGTGGGCCGCCGGCTCGCCCCCCTGGGGGAGTTGGCGGAGCGGGCTCCCTGGCTGGCGGGCGAAGCGAAGCGGCTCCACCCGTCCGACATCCTCGGCGCCGGGAGGGCCATCGCCGCGTTCGACGCCCGCCCGTGGCTGGCCGAGCTCGAGACGCGGGCCGCATGCGTCGTGACGCAACGCGACCTGCTCGTCGGGCCGGATCGGCAACGTTCGACTGCCGTTGCGCTGGGGGCGCCGGTGATCGAGGTGGCCGGCGGGCATGCGGTGTGCGTGACCGATCCCGAGGTCCTGGGTGCGGCGGTGCGACAGGCGGTCGACGTCGTGGCCCGCAGCAGTCGGGCACGCCGCCGGACCCGGACGGGCGGTTGGCTCCGCGCCATCACTGGGGTGCCATCACCCGCCACCCCGCGCACGGACGGCGTCGACCGCATGGCTGGGTAGCCGCCGTCGCCCGCGCTCGCCACCCGGGCGCTCGGGGCGGATAATCGAGACATGGCGCTCGAGCCCCGCATGGTGTTCCTGGGATTCGGCAAGTTCGCCCGCGCCGACAAGATCTACGCGCTCGAGCCGCTCCGCGGAGACGAGCGGGGCGACGGGCGCCGCACCAACGTGTGGGTCGAGGGCATCGACGGCCCGATCGTCGCGTCGCGCACGGAGCGGACGATCCTCCACGACATGGGTCAGGACGCTGCGGCGCAGTCACCCATCGTCGACGAGGCCCTCGACCTGGCGGAACGCCTGGTCGCTGCGGCGGATGCGGGCCGGGTCGATCTCGGCGACCTCGGCCGGCGCGCCCGTCACCTGCTCGCTGCGACGACCGCCCCGGCCGGGGACACGCCCGGCGCACGCAGCTGAGGCCCGCGCCGCGCCACGATGGGTGGGTGGCGGAAACGAACCGGGTGAATCCGTGGGGCGAGATCGTCGCCATCGACCAGCGCGGCCTGTTCATGGGCAACCGGGGATGCGTGCACCGCGATCGCCGGATCGTGCGGCCGTGGCAGGTGCGCCGGTGGATCACGTGCGTCCTCGAGTACAGGGGCTGGGTAGCGCCGAAGTGGGTACCCGGCCGCTGGACCCCGCTCTTCTTCTGGGACGAGGCCGTGGCGCTGGCGGCGGGCCACCGACCCTGCGCCCTGTGCCGTCGTGCCGACTTCAACGCCTGGCTCGACGGCTGGCAATCGGCGTTCGGAGAGCGCCCCAGGGTTGATCCCATGGACCGCCGCCTCCACGCGGACCGCCGCGACGGGAAAGCGCAGCGCCGCCATGCGCGGGCCTGGACCGAGCTGCCGGTGGGTGCGTTCGTCGTCGTCGACGATCCGGGCGGCGGCGACGCGGTGCCCGCGCTCGTGCTCCGCGATCGCCTGGTGCCGTGGTCCGCAGGCGGGTACGGCCCGCCGGTCGACCGCCCGCACCGGGGCAACGCAACCGTGCTCACGCCGCGCGCCAGCGTCGACGTGATGATCCACGGCTACCGGCCTGCGCTCCACCCGTCGGCGGGCTGACTTGGGGCGCCAGCTCACCGGTTACCGGGCGGGCGCTACGAGCCACCCCACTAGCCTCCCGCCG
>DATFVX010000292.1:0-2289 GCA_035259985.1 Acidimicrobiales bacterium
CGCCAGGAGGCGCACGAGGACCGTTGACCCGCGGCTCCCGCCCCGGCCGGGAACACGCGCCGGGGCGGGAGCGTTGGCCGGGGGCGGTGCCCGCTCCGCACGTCCCCCTCTCGGTCCTCGACCTCGCGCCCGTGGGCGAGGGCTCGTCGCCGGCCGCTGCGCTCGAGGCCTCGCTGGTCCTGGCGCGCGAGGCCGAGCTCCTCGGCTACGCCCGCTACTGGGTGGCCGAGCACCACAACATGCCCGGCATCGCCAGCTCGTCGCCCGCGGTGCTCCTGGCGCACGCCGCCGCGGTCACGTCGACCATCCGGCTCGGATCGGGCGGGGTCATGCTGCCGAACCACGCCGCGCTCGTGGTGGCCGACCAGTTCGGGATGCTCGAGGCGCTCCATCACGGGCGCATCGACCTCGGCATCGGACGCGCGCCGGGCACCGACCAGCTCACCGCCCGGGCGCTGCGTCGCCACCGGCTGGCCATGGCCGTCGACGACTTTCCCGAGCAGCTGGTGGAGCTGTTCGGCTACTTCGACGGCGCCTTTCCCGAGGGCCACCCCTACCGCAACATCACCGCCACGCCCGGCCTGGGGTACCGGCCAGAGATCTGGCTGCTGGGCTCCAGCGACTACAGCGCGCAGGCGGCCGGGATGCTGGGCCTGCCGTTCTCGTTCGCCCATCACTTCGCCGCCGCCAACACGCTGCCGGCCCTGGCCGCCTACCGGGAGACGTTCCGGCCGTCCGCACACCTCGACGCCCCCCACGTCATGCTCGGCGTGTCGGTCATGTGTGCCGACACCGACGAGGAGGCCCGGTGGCTCGCGGGCCCGGGCGCGCTGGCCTTCCTGCGGCTGCGGTCCGGGCGGCCCGGCCGCTACCCGACCCCCGAAGAGGCGGCCGAGTACAACTTCACGCCGCAGGAACGCGAGGTGATCAAGGCGTGGACCGGTTCGCACGTGGTCGGCAACCCGGACACGGTGAGCCGCCAGCTCGCCGAGCTCATCGACCGCACCCGCGCGGACGAGCTGATGATCACGACGATGACGCCTGGGCCGGCGGCGCGGTTGCGCTCGTACCGGCTGGTCGCAGAGGCGACCGGCCTGGCGCCCGTCTACGGCGCCACCGGCTCCCTGTTGGAGGACCGGACCGTCGGTTAGCGTCCCCAGGACAATGGCAGGTGCGAGGGAGGAGTCCCCCGATGACTGACGTGATCCGCGGTCTGACCGACGCCGACATCGCCACCGAGTGGCGTCACGAGCGGGCAAGCGAGGTGACCGACGACGATGACGCCGCCGACCCCAAGGAGGACGTCGACGGAACCGACGACGCCGACGGCGTCGACCCCGACACCGGGCCCGCCGACAGCGACTCCGACGGCACCGATTCGTAACGGCGAGCCCGCCCCGGGCGGCGACGCGCCGGCCGACGCCGGCGACGCCGGGCGCGACGCGCTCGGCCGCTGCGTCGAGGATCCGGCCGGGTTCCTGGCGAACGTCTTCGGCGCGGACCCCCACCTGCGCCGAGGCGCCGGCTCGTTCGACGACCTCCTGTCGCTCGACGACGTCGACCGGGCGCTCACGGGGTCCGGGCTCCGCCATCCCGCCTTCCGCCTCGTGCGCGACGGCGAGGCGTTGGATCGCCGGAGCTACACCCGCCCCGGGCGCACGGGCCGCCATCAGTACTCCGACCTGATCGACGCGGGCCGGGTCCTCGACCTGTTCGCCGGTGGCGCCACGATCGTGCTGCAGGCGTTGCACCGCTGGTGGCCACCCCTGGCGCGGTTCTGCGCCGATCTCGAGCTGGCGCTGGGCCACGCGTTGCAGGCCAACGCCTACCTCACCCCGCCCGGCGCCGCCGGGCTCGCCCCGCACCACGACACCCACGACGTGTTCGTCCTCCAGGTGGCGGGCGTCAAGCACTGGGTGGTGCGCACGCCGGCGGTCGCTGCGCCACTCGCCCACCACCAGTCCATCAGCGAGCTGGCCGAGGCGCAGCCCGTGATGTTCGAGACCGACCTCCGCGCGGGGGACGCGCTCTACCTGCCGCGTGGCTTCGTCCACTCTGCGGCCACGCAGGAGGGAACGTCTCTGCACCTGACGCTCGGCGTGCTGGCAACGACCGTCCACGACGTCTTGCGCCGGGTCCTGGACCGGGCCGGGGACGACGCTGCGTTCCGCGCCAGCCTGCCGGCCGGCTACCCGTTCGACCGGGATGCGGCGGTGCGCTCGGTGAAGGCGGCGCTCTCCGAGCTCATGGGGTGGCTCGAGCGGCTCGACCCCGCCGACGTGGCCGACG
>DATFVX010000293.1:0-8444 GCA_035259985.1 Acidimicrobiales bacterium
GACCGCCAGCACCAGTGCGCCCACGGTGTAGGCGATCGAGTGGCCCAGGCCGAGCAGCACGATGCGCGCCGTTCCGTCGACCAGCGCCGCGCTCACGACCATGACCAGGACCCCCAGGGCGGCGCTCGCGAGCGAGACGACGCCCGGCGTGCGGCTGTCGCCCAGCGCGTAGTAGCCGCGGGCCAGGAGCAGGAAGCCGCTGTACGCGTACAGCCCGACCGCGAGCCCGGCGACGGCGGCGGCCAGGAGTTGGCCATCGGTCTCGCCGAACTCCACGACCCGCAGGGCCGGCGACGCCAGGGCGATCATGGCCGCGGTCGCCGGCAGGACGAGCAGGGCCATGCGCTCCAGCGCCCAGCGCAACGAAGCCGCGACCTGCCGGCCGCCGGCGTCGCGGGCCTCGGCCACCATCTCGGGCAGGATCGCCGTGTGGATGGGCTGGGCGAGCACGGCGTACGGCGCCAGGAAGATCACCCAGCCGACCTGGTAGGCGACCACGCCCCCCACCACGCCGGCGGCGGTGACGATAGCGGCGCCGAGCAACAACCCGCCGCCGGTGTGCAGCACCACGCCCCAGCCCGAGTGGCGGACCACGGCGGCCACCTGCGAGTCGCGTCCGGGCCAGCGCGGCCGCAGCCGGAACCCGGTGGTGGCTCCGGCGGCCAGCAGCACGCCCACGAACGCCAGCACGCCGCCGGTCCCGGCCGCCACCAGCAGAAGCTTCTCCCCCGTCGTGAGGTCGAGCCCGGGGTTGGGCCCCGCCACCACCCGGAACACGATCAGGCACCCGATCATCACCACGGTGTTGCCGATGGGCGCCGCCGCGGTGATCGCGAAGTGTCGCTTGGCGTAGAGCACGGCCGTGATGATCGTGCCGGCTGCGTACAGCAGGACCTGGGGCAGGAAGAACCGCAGCAGGAACGTCACCAGGTCCCGCTGCGCCTCGGCCACATCGCCGTGGACGCCGATGGTCAACACCCGCGCCAGCAGGGGCGCAGCCAGGATGCCGACCAGCGTGATCGGCCCGAGGACGGCGAGGGCGATCCCAAGGACCCCACCGGCCACGCGCTCAGCACCCGGCTCGTCGCCGCGGTCGAGCAGTCGCACGAAGCTGGGGACGAGTACGGCCGACAGCGCGCCCGCCGCCAACAGCTCGAACAGCACGTTGGACACCGAATTGGCCGACTGGAACGCGTCGCCGAGCGACGTCGTCCCCAGCACTGCGGTCACGACCAGGACCCGCACGAACCCCAGGCCCCGCGACACGGCCGTCACCGCGCCCATGCCCGCCGCCGCCCGGGCGGTTCCGGACCCGGTTGCCATCAGCCGCCGTCCTCCTGGTCCGCCACCGGCGGCAGCAGCTCGGTTCCGTCCTCGGTGCCGTAGTGGCCGATCGTGGGGGCCCCCGGTCGGGCGTCGACGAGCGCCAGGACCGTGGCGACCCGACCCGAGACGCGGTCGAGGTTGTCGACCGTCGACACGGTCTTGGACAGGTTGCCGTCGTCGCGGATGAGGTCGACGAGTCGTTCGGCCGGCTCGTCGTCTGTCTGGTCCTCGGGCACGCGCGAGGGCTCGACGGCCACGACGGGCGCCGGCTGATCGTCGGACGTGAGGCCGGTGAGCATCGGCATCAGCACGTCGCCGAGCGGCACGGACGCATCGGGGCCCGACACGACGACGATCCGCAGGCCCGACGTGGGCAGGCGCACGACATCGCCGTCGCCGTCGGGGACGTCGTAGTCGACGAACTTCGCCTCGCGTAGCCGGGCCAGGAGCTCCGGCTCGGCGGGTGCCGCCTGCTGGCCCTGCCCGGTGCCGGCGACACCCGCGGCGCTTCCCGGGTTGGAGCCGGCCGGCTGGTCGATCGCGCCGTAGAGCACGTCGGCGAGCTGCGTGGCCAGGCTGTTGCGGAGCCGCCCGGCATCGTCGGTGCTGACATCGAGGGCGTCGGCCAGCTGCGTCACCTCGTCGTCGTCGTCGAGCACCAGGCGGTCGGTCAGCCACCATGTGCCCATCACCTCGGCATCCGCCTGGTCGAGCGAGGTGGTGACGCGCTCCACCAGGCCCTCGTCGATCCCCCGGGGCGCCACGACCAGCACCGGCTGGCCGAGGAGCTGCCGGTTGAACAGTCGCGCCCCGAGCTGCTCGTCGAGCCCCGACGCCTCGTCCTCGAAGGCGTCGAGCTGGTGGCGGAGCTCGGCGTTGCGTTCCCCGGCCCGGTCGAGGTCGTGTTGGAGCTCGTCGAGGTCGCCTCTGAGCTGGTCCTCCAGCGCGTCGTCGAGGAAGGTCGTCCCGAGGAGCAACCCGACCCCGAGGGCCAGGAACACCGCGGTGAGCGAGACGATGTGGTAGCGGAAGTTGATCATCAACCGGAGAGCAGCGAGGTCCAGAAGGCGCGGAGCCACAATCGGACCGGCTCGGACAGCATGAGCGCCACCACGAGAGTGAAGACGGCGGCGGCGATCATCCACGCCAGGTCCCAGGTGCGGACCGAATGCCGGTAGAGGCGACTCACGCCCTTGGCGTCCACCAGTGTCGACCCCACCTTCATGCGCACGAGGAAGGTCGAGGCCATGCCGGCCCGGCCCTTGTCGAGGAACTCGAGCATGCTGCTGTGGGCCCCGACGGCAACCATGAGCTCCGCGCCCTCCTGGTACGCCAGGAGCATCGCCACGTCCTCGCTGGTGCCCGGCGCCGAGAACACGGAGTAGGGCAGCCCGAGGTCGTCGAGCCGCTTTGCCCCCGGCGCCCGGCCGTCGGTGTAGCCGTGGACGATCAGCTGGGCGCCAGAGCGCATCGCCTCCTCGGACACGGAGTCGAAGTCGCCGATGATCAGGTCGGGGACCGCCCCGATCTCGAGCAGGGCGTCCGCCCCGCCATCGACGCCGATGAGCACCGGGCGCAGCTCCCGCAGGTAGCCGGACTGGCGGAGCAGGCCGAGGTCCTCTCGGTAGTCGATGCCCCGCACGACGATGAGCACGTGCCTGCCCTTGATGCGGAAGTCGAGCGGCGGCACGTCGACCTCGTCGATGAGGAGGTCGATCTCGCGGCGGACGTAGTCGGCGGTGTTGACCGCGAACCGCTCCAGCTCGGGACCGAGATTGTCGCGGGCGTCGTCGAGGGCGGCGTCGACGCGCTCCACCGACTGGCGCGTCCCGCGCGCCACTTCGGTGCCGGCCACCAGCACCCGGTCGCCGTCGACGGTGACCGGGGCACCCTCGACCACCGCGTCCATGACCTCGTCGCCGGCGTCGTCGACGAGTGGGATGCCCGCCCGGCACAACAGCATCGGCCCCACGTTCGGATACCGCCCGGTGATCGACGGTGACGCGTTCACGACCGCTGCGGGCGCCGCGTCCACCAGCGTCTCCGCGGCGACCCGGTCTAGGTCGGGGTGGTCGATCACCGCCACGTCGCCGGGGCGGAGGCGCTTGACCAGCCGCTTCGTCCGGCGATCGACGCGGGCGACGCCGCTGACGGCGCGGCCGGGGTCGACGGCGCCGCGGCGGCGTGCGTTGCGGCGCCGGCGGCGAGATGCGCGGTGGCTCGGTGCGCCGGCGTTGCGCCGGCCGGATCCGTCGGGGGTGCCGCCCGCCGTGGCGTCGACCTGGTCGTCGTCCGCGATCGCCACCTCAGGCTCCCCTTTCGCCGGTCGCGGTCGCCAGCAGCTCCGCGGCATGGACGCGGGCGGCGTCGCTGTCGGGCTGGCCGGAGAGCATGCGGGACAGCTCGATGACCCGCTCGGGGTGGTCGAGCACGCGCGCCCGCGCCACGGTCGTCGACTCGTCGCTCTGCTTCGCCACCCGAACCTGCGCGTCGGCATAGGCCGCGACCTGCGGCAGGTGGGTCACGACGAGGACCTGGTGCGGCTGCTGGGCCAGCCGCGCCAGCGACCGGCCGACGGCGACCGCGGCCGTGCCACCGATGCCGGCATCGACCTCGTCGAACACCAGGGTGGGGGGCGCAGCGCTGAGCACGAGGCGCAACGCGAGCATGGTCCGCGCCAGCTCGCCACCTGAGGCCACCTTGGCGAGCGGGAGCGGCGGCGTTCCCGGGTTGGCGGCGAGCCGCAGCTCGACGTCGTCGCCGGGGTCGGCGCCGCCCACCACGACCTCGACCTGCGCCTTGGGCAGCGCCAGCTCGGCCAGGTGGGCCTGGACCTCGGCCGCGAGCAGGGGTGCGGCGCTCCGCCGGGCGGTGGCAACCTTCGCCGCGGCCTCGGCCTCCGCAGCACGTGCGGCCGTGAGGCGGGCGTCGAGCTCGGCGGCCCACCGGTCGTGGTCCTCGAGCTCCACCAACCGGGCCCGCAGCCGGTCGCCCTCGCCCAGCACGTCGGCGAGGGTCTCGCCGTACTTGCGGCGGAGGTCGTGCAGGACCTGCCGGCGCTCGCGCACGTGGGCGAGGCGTTCGGGGTCCTCCTCGATCGCCTCGCCGGCGGCGCGGAGCTCCCCCGCGACGTCGCTGAGCTCGGCCGCCAACGTCCGCAACCGCACCTCGACGTCGACGAACGGGGCCCGACCGGCCAGCAGCGCGAGCGCCGCGCCGATCGCGTCCGTCGCCGACGCGACGGGCTGGGGCACGTCGCCGGACCCGTCGCCGCTGAGAACCATCACGGCGCCGGACGCGGCCTCGCGATGCGCAGTGGCGTCGGCAAGCTCGTCCTCGAGGCGCTCCAGCGTCGCGTCCTCGTCGGGACCGGCGATGTCGGCGGCGTCGATCTCCGTGACCTGGTAGCGCAGCAGGTCGAGCTCGCGGGCACGCGCCCGCTCGTCGCCGCCCATCCCGGCGAGCTCGTCGAGGATCGCGCCGATCTCCCGACGGGCCGCCTGCAGCGGCCCGAGGTCGACGCCGCCGAACCGGTCGAGCGCGTCGCGCTGGGCGGCCGTGTGGAGCAGCGACTGGTGGGCGTGCTGGCCGTGGAGGTCGACGAGCTCGGTGCCGATCGCCGCGAGCTCGCCGGCGGTCGCCAGCCGGCCGTCGACGTAGGCGCGGCTCCGACCCGTGCGTGGGATGGCGCGCGCCAGGACGACCTCGTCGCCGCCGTCGGTGTCGCCGCCGTCGGTGTCGCCGCCGTCGGTCCGGCCGGCGCCCGCACCATCGGCGGACCGGACGAAGCGGCCCTCGACCCACGCCTCGTCGGCGCCCGTCCGCACGAGCACCGGGTCGGCGCGACCGCCCACCAACAGCTCGATGGCGTCGACGACCAGCGTCTTCCCGGCGCCGGTCTCGCCGGTGAGCGCGGTCATGCCCGGGCCGAGCACGAGGCGCAGCTCGGCAATGACCCCGAGATCGCGGACGGCCAGTTCGAGGATCACCCGGTCGCCTAGCGGTCGCTCAGACCGAACTTGGCCTTGAGGATGTGGAGGAAGTCACGCGGCCCGAACGTGACGAACCGCGCCGACTCCCGGGCACCGGTGGCTCGGATGGCGTCGCCCGGGCGCAGGGTCCCCAGGTTCGACCCGTCCAGCGACAGCGTGGCCGCGCGCTCGTCGAGCACCTCGATCCGCACGTTGGCGGTGGGCGGGAGCACGAGGGAACGGTCGAAGAGCATGTGGGGTGACACCGGAGTCATCAGCAGGCAGCGATGGGTCGGCTCGACAATGGGTCCCCGAGCCGAGAAGGCGTATGCCGTCGACCCCGTGGGGGTGGCGACGATCAGGCCGTCAGCAGCGTACGGGGTGAAGAACTCACCGTCGACGCTGACTCCCAGCCGGACGGTGTGACCCATCGGCGTCTTCTCCAGCACGGCCTCGTTGAGGGCGAGGTGCACGTCTTCCGCGACGCCGGCGGCCTCGACCGTGACCGCGAGCATCATCCGCTCCTCGACGTCGTACGAACCGGCGAGGAACCGCTTGAGGGCCATGCGCATGCTGGCCGGTTCCACCTCGGTGAGGTACCCCAATTGGCCGACATTGACCCCGATGACCGGCACGCCCTCGGCCGCCACCAGGTCGACCGTGCGCAGCATGGTGCCGTCGCCACCGAGGCTCATGGCGACCCCGAGGCCGCGAGCGAAGTCCGCCTCTGCGGCGCCGGCGTCGGTCAGCCCGGCGATGGCCGCGTCCTGCAGTGGAACGCGGACCTCGTGCCCCCGCTCGCGCAGCCACGCTGCGGCCTCACGCGCCAGCTCGGCCGCCTGCTCGCGCTCGTGATGGACGATGATCCCGACGGTGGCCATGGGGGCATCACACCCTCACGACCCGCCGGGCCGGGGTCGGTCGACCAGCGCCAACGCCTCGTTCACCGCGGCGTCGGCGTGGACGCCGACGCCATCGGCCTCGCTGGGGGTCGCGGCGCGGGCATGCACGAAGAACTCGACGTTGCCGTCGGCGCCGGTGAGTGGTGACACCATCGCCCCCATGATCGCGGCTCCGGCGGCACGGAGCGCGATCAGGACCTCGTCGAGCACGCGCCGCCACACCGCCGGGTCCCGAATGACACCGCGACCGCGGCCCGCCTCGTCACGACCGGCCTCGAACTGCGGCTTGACCAGCAGCACGAGGTGAGCGCCCGGCGCCGCCTGCCGGAGCAGCGGGCCGAGGACCGTTCGTAGCGAGATGAACGACAGGTCGGCCACCACCACGTCGAACGGCGGACCGATGTCCCCGGGCACCAGGTCGCGCACGTTGGTGCGCTCGACGGGCTCCACGCGCGGGTCGGCGCGCAGGCGCTCGTGCAGCTGCCCGTAGCCGACGTCGACGGCCACCACGCGCCCGGCGCCGCGCTGGAGCAGGCAGTCGGTGAACCCACCCGTCGACGCACCGGCGTCGAGCGCCCGCACCCCCTCCACGGGCACGGCGAAGCGGTCGAGCGCGGCCGCCAGCTTGTCGCCGCCGCGGCCGACGAAGCGTGGGCCCTCGCCGAGCACCACGACCGCCTCGTGGGGCGCCACCTGCCGGGCGGCCTTGAGCGCCGGCGCACCGTCGACGGTGACGCGGCCGGCGTCGATGGCCTCGCGAGCCTGTGCCCGGCTCGTCGCGAGCCGCCGGCGGACCAGCTCGGCGTCGAGCCTCCGGCGGACCGGGGGCGTGGCGGTCGCTCCCGCGGCTCAGCGGGTCGAGCGCGCCCTGGTCGCCTTCGACGCGCTCGACGACCTGGACGACTTGGTGGCCTTGCGGGCGGTCTTCTTGGCTCCGCTCTTGTTGGCCCCGCTCTTCTTGGCCCCGCTCTTCGTGGCCCCCGCCTTCCTGGCGGTCGCCTTCTTGGCGGTGGAGGCCCGCCCGCCGGACTTCCTGGCCACCTTGGTCGCCTTGCGAGCCGACGCCTTCTTGGTCGTCGCCTTGCGGGTACCCCGCGCGGCGGAGACGTCGGCGATCCGGCGCTCCAGGCGTTCGACGTCGCTCCTGGTGGCGAGGCCGAGGCTCGCCATCTGCTGGCGGATCTCGGCACGGACCGCGTCGATGAGGCGCTCGCTGTTGCGCCGGCTCCGGTCGACAAGCTCGTCGATGACGGACTGCGCCTGTTCCGCCTGGACCTCGCCGGCGCGCACCAGATCGCGGATGAGGTCTTCGGCCCGCGCCTGCGTCATCGCCGTGAAGGTCATGCCGGCGTCGAGCAAGCGCTTCAGCAGATCGTTCTCAGCCATGGTGGAAAGATACGACCGCACCTGCCCCGGTGCACGGTCGGGTCGCGGGAACGCGGATTCAGACCCCCTGGCGCCCGGTACCGTTCGCGGCGGTGCTGCCCCTGTATGACGACAACCCGGTTTCGCGGCGCCCGGTCGTCACCTTGGCGATCATCGCCGCGTGCGTGGTTGTCTACTTCTTCTGGCAGCCGAGCCCGTTCGAGGACACGGTCGACGACGTTCGGTTCGACCTCAAGTACGCGGCCATCCCCTGCGAGGTCCTCGAACAGCGCCCGCTGACGACCGCCGAGGTGCAGGCAACGTTCAACCTGGGAGAGAACAACGCCTGCAACATCGACCGGGGGCAGACGCCGCCGTTCGATGCCGGCAAGAACGTCTACCTCGCGATCGTCACGTCGATGTTCCTGCACGGCAGCCTGCTCCACCTCGGCGGCAACATGCTCTTCCTGTGGATCTTCGGCAACAACGTCGAGGACCGGCTGGGCAGGCTCGGCTTCGCCGCGTTCTATCTGGTGGGGGGGATCGTTGCGACGCTGGCACACGTGGTCGTCAGCCGCGATTCGACGGTCCCGTCGATCGGTGCCTCGGGGGCGATCGCAGCGGTGATGGGCGCGTACCTCATCTGGTACCCCAACGCCCGCGTGCGCACGCTCGTCATCTTCTTCTTGGTCAACGTGCCCGCGAAGGTCGTGCTCGGGATCTGGTTCGTGCTCCAGTTCTTCACGGATCCCAACGAGGGCGTCGCCTGGGTGGCCCACGTCGGCGGCTTCATCTTCGGCGTCCTGGTGGGCCTCCTGCTGCGGGGCTACGGCGATCGCCCCGGGCCTGCGCCGGCTCGCTACCCGGATCCCTGGGGCAG
>DATFVX010000294.1:0-16006 GCA_035259985.1 Acidimicrobiales bacterium
CGGGAGGAAGGCCGGCATCGCCGCGAGCATCGCGTGCCGGTCGGCCACCACGGCCGCCACCCGGGGCGGCATGGACGCACGTCCCCGGCTCACGTCGACCAGAGCCGCCGCCACCGCATCGACCAGGCGATCCAGATCGAGGAGGGATGCGACCTCGGAGCGAGAAAGGATCAACATCGCGGCCCCTCCCAGGTCCGAACCGCCGGGCATTGTGTCATGGCCAATCTGGTGGGCGGCCCGCCCCACTACCATCGGCCGATGATCGACCTCGACTGGGAGCCCGCCGGCGAGCACCTCGTGTCGGCCCGCGCGGGCGACGTGGCGGTCCTGCGCCTCGACCGCCCGGCCAAGCTCAACGCCCTCACGCCGGCGATGCTCCCCGCCATCGCCGCGGGGATTCGCGACCTCGCCGACGGTTCGGCCGGGCTCGTGCTCACCGGCACCGGCAGGGCCTTCTCCGCGGGCGACGACCTCGACGCCACCGCCGATCTGGACCGCACGGGCTTCTATGCGGTGATCGCGGGCTTCCAGGAGATGACGCGCGCCGTGCTCGACACGGAGGTCCCGGTGGTAGCCGCGCTCAACGGCCTGGCCGTCGGGGGCGCCGCGGAGCTGACGCTGGCCTGCGACGCCCGGGTAGGCAGCCCCCAGGCGGGGTTCTACTTCCCGGAGAACGGCATCGGCCTCACGATCTCCAACGGCTCGACCTACCTGCTGCCCCGCATCCTCGGGCCGCAGGCCCTGCCGCTCGTCCTCGCCGGGGGGCGCGTCGACGCCGTCGACGCGGGGCGGCTGGGGTTGCTGACCGAGATCGCCGACGACCCGATGGAACGGGCTGTCGAAATGGTCCGGGCGTGGGGCGCCGACGGGCACGCGACCGGGTGGCACCTGCGCCTGATGCGTCCCGACCCGACGGCCGTGGAGGCCGCGATGGCCCGCGAGACCGTCGCAGCCATGGAGGTCTTCGATGCCGGCATCGCCACCGCCGGCGCCGCGGCCTTCCGCGACCGGCGGTCATGACGCGACTGCGACGAGCCGCCGACCTGGACTGGACCCTCGGGGAGCTGGTGGAGCGGCGCGCCGCCCAGCACCGCGACCGCGTGCTGCTGCGCTTCGGCGACGGGGAGACGCTGTCGTTTGCGGGCCTGGCGGCCCGGGTGGCTGCGGTGCGCACCCTGCTGGCGGCACGCCGCCTTCGGCCGGGCGACAGGGTGGCGCTCATGATGCGCAACTCGCTGCGCTACCCGGTGGCCTGGCTGGGCGTCGCGTCCGCGGGGATGGCGGCCGTGCCCGTGAACAGCCGGTCGGGACCCGTGGACAGCCGCCACCTGATCGAACACAGCGGCGCCCGGATGGTGATCGCCGACGATGCCACCGCCGCGACGGTGGAGGCCGCCATCGCCGAGATCGACCGACCCGTCGTCGTCGAGGACGCCTCACGGCCGGATTGGCCCCAGGCGGGCCACGGCCGCGACGCCCCTCCCGCCGACGTGCCGGCAGGCACGCTCGCCGGCGTCCAGTACACGTCGGGGACCACGGGGATGCCGAAGGGCTGCATGCTCAGCCACCGGTACTGGCAGCAGATCGGCCAGTCGTCGGCGGACGTGCTGCGCCTCGACGAGTCGAGCGTGCTGCTGACCGCCCAGCCCTTCTCGTACATCGATCCGCTCTGGAACGTCGTGGCCGCCCTGCGGGCCGGTGCCGAGCTGGTGATCCTGGACGGCTTCCACCCGTCGACGTTCATGCGATCCGTCGCCGAGTGGGGCGCGACCACCTTCTACTGCCTGGGCGCGATGCCGGTGCTGCTGATGAAGCAGCCACCCGCCGAGCACGACCGCACCCATCGGCTCAGACACGTGGGGTGCTCCGCGATCCCTCCCCGGCTCCACGCCGCCATCGAACGGCGCTGGGGGGTGCCGTGGTACGAGCTCTTCGGGATGACCGAGACCGGCCTCAACCTCGCCGTGCTCGGTGACGACCACGACGAGCTGGTCGGCACCGGCAGCCTGGGCAGCCCCATGAGCCACTGCGAGGCCATGGTGGTGGACGACTCGCGGCACGAGGCGTCCACCGGGGCGCAGGGCGAGCTCGTGGTGCGCGGCCTCGGGCTCATGGACGGCTACCACGAGAATCCCGAGGCCACGGCGGCCTTCTTCGCCGGGGGCTGGGCGCACACCGGGGACATCGCGGTCCGCGACGCCAACGGCCGGTTCACGCTGCGGGGACGGATCAAGGACATGATCCGCCGCGGCGGCGAGAACGTCGCCGCCGCCGAGGTCGAGGGGGTGCTGGTGAGCCACCCGGCCGTCCTCGAGTGCGCAATCGTCGCCATGCCCGACGACGACCTCGGGGAGGAGCTGCGCGCCGTCGTGGTGCCCGTCGCGGGCGCGGCGCCGTCGCCTCGGGAGCTGCGGGACCACGTGGCGCAGCGGCTGGCGCGCTTCAAGGTTCCCCGCTACTGGGAGCTCCGCGCCGAGCTCCCCCACACGCCGTCGGAGCGGGTCGCCAAGCACCGCATCGGCGACCCCGAGTCCGACCTGGTCGACCTCGCCGGCACCTGAGCGCCGGCGGGCTCGGCGCTGGGCGCCCGCTACTGCGCCCGCGCGCAGTGCTCCTCGCTGGGCGGCACATCGAGCGCCGGATTGCGATCGAAGAACCCGAACGGAGCCAGCAGGAACCCGCAGTACTCGACCGGCATGACCGGCCAGTCCTCGGGCCGCACGAAGTGGGTGACGCCGAACGAGTACCACACCACCACGTCGGCATCGACGAGGGACCGGTCCTCCGCCGTCCAGCGGGGCAGGCCGTCGCCGCCCTCGTGCTGGTTCACGTAGTCGCCGGCCGCCCGGAGCTCGTCGGGGTCGTAGGGCGTGACCCACAGGTTGTGGCGCGCGAACCCGGCCCGCCTGCCGATCGGCGAGTCTGCGTGCGCGAACAGGGTCGGAGTGGTCGCGGTGGGGACGAGCCGGTAGGCGACGGGCTGGCCGAGGCCGTTGCGGGACTGCGGGTTCACGATCCGCCAGCTGCGCGACCGCGCCGGATCGATGTCGCGTTGCGCCCCCTGTTCGCTGTCGAGCCGGGTCGCCTTCGACCGGAACGCGTTCGCCCACGGGTTGTCGGGGCCCGGAGGCAGGGGCTCCGCGTCGATCTCGTGGACCTCGTTGACGCAACCGTCGACGTCGAAGTCGAGGCGGGCGCAGAAGAGGTGCTGGTGGTGGGGTGCCGCAACCCCCTCCGCGACGACGTTCGCGAACTCGGGCTGTGTGCCCGGCTCGATCGCCATCGGTGAGACGATGCCGGTCAGCTTGACCTCGAGCTGGATGTTGCCGTCGAGGTAGAGGTACCAGAAGAAGCCGTAGTCGTAGTTGCCGACGGTGCTGATGAAGCTCAGCACCAGGCGGCGGCTGCGGCGCACGTCACCGCGCCCGCTGAACACGTCGACGTGCTTCCAGAGGATGCCGTAGTCCTCCTCGTGCATGCAGATCGCGTTCTCGATCAGCCAGGGCTCGCCCTGCTCGTTCGCCAGCGTCGCGTCCAGGTAGCGGACCTCGCCGATGCAGTCGCATCCGAGCGCCAGCGACTGCGTCATCCGGCCGAGCCCCCACTCGCCGGCGTCGAACGCGTTCTTCCATCCGTGCAGCGGACCGGCGTCGCCGTACGGGACGACCATCTCCGCGATCGACGCCCGATGGAGCACGGGGCGAACCCGACCGTCGTCGTCCTCGTACGCGACCTGGTGGAGGACGAGCCCCTCGTGGGGATCGAACGACACGCGGAGCTGCCACTTCTGCCACCGCACGAGGTTGCCGTCGACGGTGAAGCTGGGGCCGTCCGGCTGCGAGATCGAGATCGGCTTGAGGTCGCCACGGAGCGCCGGCTGATCCTCGGCCCAGAAGCTGGCGCGGTTGGGCGGGAGGGGCACGACGCCGTGGTCGATGACCTCGATCACCTCGTTCGCCCCGAGGTCGAAGTGGACGATCACACCCTCGATCGGCCGGGCGTAGCCGTTGTCGGTGGCGTCGGCCCGCAGGAACGAGATGCAGCGCGCGATCCGGCGCCCCTCCTCGCACTCGTAGCCGAACGTCCCGGCCGGCCAGGGGTCGATCTGTACCGCATCGAGGTCGGTGATGCCGCGGCCCGCGAGGGCGGCCTGGTACTCGGGATGCTCCTTCGTGGTGAGCATCGCGTTGAGCGCCTCCGTGAAGAGCAGCGCGGGCCGCCTGCCCTCGACCTCGTGCCACTCCCGCACCTCGCCCCGGGTGACGGACACGATCGCCTCGAGGAGGGTCAACCCGGGACCGGGAACGATCTGCACCCGCACCTCGCGGTCGATCGGGTCACCGGACTTCCAGCGCGCCAGGTCGTCCTTCGCGGGCTCGCGGAGCACGACGTGGGCGAACAGCGCGCCCTCGCCGACGCGTCCGGTGGCCCGGAGCACCTCCGCGGCACGCGTGATCTCGTCAGCGGTGAGCATGTCGAGGGGATGAGCCATGCCTGCCTCCAATCAGCGCGGATGCACGGCCCCAGCATCGCTGCTCCCGGCGGCCCTCGCCGGGTCACACGCGCGGGCCAACCGTTGCGGGCGCCGTCGACGGCGGTCACAGTGACCCCGTGGCGAGCGCGGAACAGACGGTCGGCGGATCCTCGGCCAGCAACGAGGGAGGTTCGGGCGACCGCGGCCGCAATGACGTCGGCGAGCTCCATCTGGTCGCAACAACACCAAGACCCGGCCGCTCCGCGCCCCTGGCGCTCGCGCTCACGAGCGAGCGGGCCGTGGCAATAGTCGAGGTCGAGCCCGGGGTGCTGGCGGGAATCGACGTCGTGACCGGCGAACGCTTGAGCGCCTCCTTCCGCGCCGAGCAACCGGCACGGCCGGCCGACGTCAAGGCCCAGAGCGTCGACGTCGGCTCTCGGGACGCCACCGGCGGCCCGGTACGACCCGAAGCCATCGCCGTCACCAGCGGATCGGCCGGGCCGATCGTCGTGAGCTCGTGGTCGGACGGCTTCGTGCGGTGCTGGTCGCTTCTGTCCGGCGAGCGGGTCGGCGGGCCCCAGCCGGCGGCGATCACCTACGAAGCACCGCTGACCGCCGTCAATCTCGACGGAACGATCTACGTGGTCGGCCAGACCGAACGGGGCGAGGTTCGCGTGATCCGGCAATGGCCCAACACGCTCTCGTGGTCCCTCTACGGTGGGGAGGGAGTTGCCGAGCCCGTCGTGTTCGCGCTCGGCGGCCGACCCGTCATTGCCGCCATCGCCCGCGACGTCTCCCCCAACGCCATAACGCGTGGCTTCTTCGACCCCCCAGACCAGCTCGACAAGGCGCCCGAGGTCCTCGAGAGCGTCGTTCAGGGCGCATCGCTGACCGGGGAGGGCGCCAACGTCGGACCGGCAGGGTTCCGAGCCGTCGAGTCGATCCGCGGTGCCGATGGCGCCTTCGAACGCCTTGTGGTCGGAGGCGCCCCGGAGGCCCCGGTTCTCGTCACCCGCAGCCCGGCCGGGCTCGTCGAACAATGGCAGGGGGACGATGGCACGCGCCTCGGCGGCGCGATTCGCGGCGACGACACTCAGTACGTCGCCGTCGGCGAACGGACGCTCGCGGTCGGCGGCACCGGCGGTCCCATCCACCGGTACCAGCTGGGCACCGTCGAGCCGCTGGGCGGCTCCATCGCGTTCCCGGCGAACGGAGGCGCCCGGACGAGCGTCGCGGCCGTCGCCGTCGCTGACGAGGGAGACCGGAGCGCCATCGCAGCGCTCGACGCGACCGGCAATCTCTGGGGCTGGACCACCGGACCGATCGGCCGCGCCGCCAGCGTGTGGCGACAGCCCAACCCGAACCTGGCCCGCGACTACTGGACCACCGACGACAACCTCGGCTACGGCGACTATGCCCGAGCCATCGCCGACTTCATCCAGCACGAGAACACGAGGCCGCCCCTCACCATCGGCATCAAGGGCCCCTGGGGGGCCGGCAAGACGTCAGTGATGCGGATGGTGCAACGAATCCTCGACCCCCCACTCGACCCCAACGAATCCGAGTGGCGGTTCCACAACCTCAACCTCACCAGGAAGGGTGAGGACGCGCTGACCAAGGGCGCGTCCGGTGACCCAGAGGTCGCGAAGACCACCGTCAAGACGGTGCTGGACCGTTGCGCGGCGGCGCCGATTGCAGAGCTCGACCTGGGCACGCAGGCCGAGGTGCCGGCCGATCACGCCGCTGTGATCAGACCGACTGTCTGGTTCAACCCGTGGATGTATCAGACCGGCGAACAGCTCTGGGCGGGGCTCTCGCACGAGATCATCACGCAGATCACAGGGCGGCTGCCGCGCGGACAGCGCGAACGCTTCTGGCTCGAGCTGAACCTGCGCCGGGTCAATCGAGAGGCTCTGCGGCGGCGGATCTATGGCCTGCTCTTCCAGAAGGTCGTGGCACCGCTCGTCGTCGCGCTCGGCGGCGTCCTGCTCGGGGTTGTGCTGGCGCTGGCCAACGTGAGTACGGCGTGGCTGGCGACAGCGCTGATCCCCGTCCTCGGTGGTGCTTTCGCCGGCGCCAGGAGCGCACTGGAGCTTCTACGAAGGGATGCCGCGGGGGCGGTGCCAAGCATGGTGGAAGGCCCGATCGGGGTGCCGGGTCGCGAAGACCTGGTCGACGAAGTGGGCTCGTGGGGTGGTCTGGTAGCCGAACCCGACTACCAGACCCGGGCCGGCTTCCTTTACTTCGTCCAGACCGACATGAAGCACGTCCTCGACTTGGTGGCGACCCCGGGCCGTCCGCTGGTCGTGTTCATCGACGATCTCGATCGTTGCTCTCCGGGCGTTGTGACCCAGACGATCGAGGCGGTGAACCTGTTCCTGGCCGGACAGTTCCCCAACTGCATCTTCGTCCTGGCCATCGAACCGGCCGTGGTCGCCGCGCACATCGAGACCGCCAACAGGGATCTCATGGCCAAGCTGGAGGAGTTCGACGTCTCCGGCGGCTGGCAACGTCTCGGATGGCGGTTCCTGGAAAAGATCGTGCAGCTGCCGCTGGCACTCCCCCAGCCCCGGCCCGGGCTTGCCCGCGACTACGTGCTGTCGCTGTTCGGCGGCAGCGGCGACGGCCGCGCGAGCGGGCAAGGACGTGAGGCTCGACGACCGGGCGGTGCCACCGAGGCGGGCGACATCCGGGAAGCGGTCAAGGACGAGCTGATGGCGCTCGAAGCGCGCGACGCCACGCCCACCCTGTCCGCCATCCCCCACGAGAAGTCGGAGGTCGAGCAGCGCCTGCGACAGCAGCGTGGGTTCGACGAGGACGAGGCGCGGCGGATCGCCGAGGAGGTCGCCATCCGGCGCTTCGCCAGCACGTACAGCGATGACGACGACGAGGTGCGTCGCGTGATCGTCAACGAGGCCCTTGGCCTGCCGAGCCGCAATCCGCGGGACATGAAGCGGCTGGTCAACCTGTTCCGCTTCTACGCGCTGATCGTGAACCAGCGCCGGGTCCTGGTCGAGGCTCCGTCGCAATCGGTGGTGTTCGAGCAGGTGGCCCGCCTGGCGGCGCTGACGAACAGGTGGCCGCACCTGTTGAACGCCCTGGGGGCACCCGGCGGGCCCACGGGTGACTCCGGTGGCGAACGACGGGTCGCCTTCGAGGAGATCGAGGACGCCGCGTCCGGCCCCGACGCCACATGGGAGCACACGCTGGCGAGATGCGGGCTGGCCGGCGGCGCCGCTCAGCGCCCGGAACCGGAAGGCCTGCGCGAGTTCCTCACGAGCGGACGGAGGATCGGAACCGTCGCACGCGAGCTGCTCTGAGCCGACCACTCCGCGGTGGTCCGAACCGAGATCCCCGCGTGGCGACTTTCGTCGCGGGGCGGGATCCTCGATCCTGGTGGCGTGCAGGGGAAGCGACCGACCGAGCGGTGGAACGTCCAGGGCCGGCGCAGCGTGTGGGGCTGGGGGCTGGCCGGCGACGAACCGACCGACGACCAGAGGCGCCGGCTGGCCGCCGGGCTGGCGCGCAACTACGGCGTCGAGCCACGCGTCGAGGCCGCCGCCTCGATCGACGATGCCGACCTGCGGGCCCCGCGCGTCGCGGTTCCGGCGCCGCTGACCGGCGCGTGCTCGACGGACCCGCGGGAACGGGCGCGTCACACGCACGGGATGGCCTACACGGACCGCCTGCGGGCCTTCCGGGGCCAGTTCGACGACCCGCCCGACGTCGTCGCGTATCCCGCGGACGAGTCCGAGCTCGCAGCCGTCCTCGACTGGTGCGACACGGCCGGCCACGTCGTGATCCCGTTCGGCGGTGGATCGTCGGTGGTGTGGGGCGTGAACCCGCCCGCCGACGCGGCCAGCGTCGTGACGATCGACCTGACGGCCATGGACCGGGTCCTCGAGGTCGACACCACGTCCCGGGCGGCGCGGATCCAGGCCGGGGCCCTGGGTCCGGCGGTGGAGGACCAGCTGCGGCCGCACGGCCTGACGCTGCGCCACTTCCCGCAGTCGTTCCAGTGGTCGACCGTCGGCGGCTGGATCGCCACCCGGTCCGGCGGGCACTACGCCACGAACCAGACGCACATCGACGACTTCGTCGAGTCCGTGCGCATGCTCACCCCGTCGGGCTGGTGGGAGTCGCGCCGGCTCCCGGGCAGCGGCGCCGGTCCGAGCCCCGATCGACTGGTGTTGGGCAGCGAGGGCACGCTCGGGATCGTGTCCGAGGCGTGGCTGCGGCTGCAGGCCCGGCCGACGTTCCGGGCCTCCGCCGGCGTGCGCTTCTCGGGCTGGGAGGCGGGCTGGGAGGCGGTCCGGGCCATCGCCCAGGCGAAGCTGTGGCCGGCGAACCTGCGGATCCTCGATCCCGTCGAGGCCCAGCGGGGCGCCGGCCTCGACGGTCGCACCGCCCTGGTGATCGTCGGCTTCGAGTCGGCCGACGTCTCCCAGCGCGCCAACATCGATGCCGCGGTCGCCCTCGCCCGCGACCGCGGCGGCGAGATCGCCGACGACGAGGTGCGGGTCTCCGACGCCAGCACGCCGACCGGTCGCGGCGGTTCGATCGGCGCCTGGCGCGACAGCTTCGTCGGCTTCGACCTCAACACCATGACGGGGCTCGGCCTCATCGTCGACACGTTCGAGACGTCGATCACGTGGGACCGCTGGCCCGACTTCGACGCCGACGTGCGGGGGGCGCTGGGTCGGGCGCTCGACGAGGTGTGCGGTGGCGGCCTGCTGAGCTGCCGGTTCACCCACGTCTACACCGACGGGCCGGCGCCGTACTACACGTTCGCGGGGATGGGCCGGCAGGGCGGCGAGGAGCGGCAGTGGGCGGAGCTCAAGCAGGCGGCCTCGGATGCCGTCGTCGCCGCCGGCGGCACGATCACCCACCACCACGCGGTCGGGCGGATGCACCGCCCCGCCTACGACCGCCAGCGACCCGACCTGTTCGCCGCCGCACTCCGGGCCGCCAAGCGCGCCGTCGACCCCAATGGGCTGATGAACCCCGGGGTCCTCTGGGACTAGACCTCGCGGTCCGGAAGCCCTAGCCCGGGCGCCTGGCGACTGCGAGGAGGTGGGCGCTCAGGCCCAGGAGCGAGGGCTCGGATTCGAGCAGCCGCGTCGCCTCGAGGATCGTCTCGCGGTCGGCGTCGCGTCGCCAGCGGGCGTCCAGGTGGGGCAGCCAGCCGGCGATCCCCTCGACGCCGACGAGCTCGACGATGTCCAGGCGGGCAGCGACGATCTCGTCAGCGAGCTGCTCGGGACGATGGAAGAAAGCGGTCGTGAACCAGTGGGGGCGGTTGTCGGGGTTGGTATGGCGCCCGCCGGCGAGGTCGGCCCGGACGATCCGCCGGAAGTCGGGCTCGAACAGGAACTCGCGTACGAGCCCGTCGATCAGCGACGCGAAGCGGCTGATGGCGGCGACCGCCACCAGGCCGGCGGGCTTGGCGACGCGGCGAGCCTCCTCCAGGGCGGCGACGCGGTCGGCCCGCTCGACCAGGTGGTAGAGGGGGCCGAGCACGAGCACGGCGTCGAAGCTCGCATCGGCGGCGGCCAGGCGCCGGGCGTCGCCGACCTCGGCCGTCAGCCCGAGCCCGCCCAGGGCGGCCCGGGCCTGGTCCACGTGGCCCGGCGTGATGTCGACCAGGTGGACGCGGTAGCCGGCCTCCAGCAGCCACGCCGCGTGCACGCCGGTGGCGCCGCCCACGTCGAGGATGCGTCGGGGCGGTGGCGGCAGGTGGCGGCGGAGGATCTCGCGGGTCCGGACGAGCTCCAGCTCCGCCAGGCCACCGACGAGCCGGTCCTGTTCCCGGCTCGCCTCGTAGTGGGCGACGACGACGTCCAGATCGTCTGCCATCCGCCCGACGATAGGGAGGGCGAGGGCCTGGCTCAGGCGTCCTTTTCCGGTGCGGGCTCGTAGACGAGGATGAACGTCTCGCCCGCCGGCTTGGCGTCCACCAGCTTGAGCGCGGCGGCCGCGGCCGTGTCGCCGAACATGTGCTTGCCGCCCCCGAGGACGGTGGGGAACACCATGAAGCGGTACTCGTCGACGAGGCCGTCCTCGGCCAGCGCCCGCACGAGCTGCACGCTGCCGTTCACGAGGATGTCACCGTCGAACTCCTGCTTCAGCTTGGCGACGGCGCCCGGGAGGTCCTCTGCGATCACCGTGGTGTTGTTCCACGCGGGGTCCTGCAGCGTCGTGGAGACGACGTACTTCGGCATGCCGTTGAACTTGTCGGCGAACTCGCCTGTCCGCGAGGGCCAGGCCTCGGCGAAGCCCTCGTACGTCGCCCGGCCGAGCAGCAGGGCGTCGCTGGCCATCACCTCGTCGAGCTTGAACTTGTTCCCCTCGTCGCCCCGGTCGAACTGGAATGCCCAGCCACCGCGCTCCCAGTCCTCGGAGCCGCCGGGATCCTCGACGACACCGTCGACCGAGATGAACTGCGAGACGACCACCTTGCCCATGGCGACACTTCCTTCCGATTGGCGTGCGGCAGCGATAGACGCACCAGTGCGGTCAAACTCATCGCGCCCGCGCGACGAGCGTCCCGAGGGCTCGGAGATGGTCCTCACGCGAACCGTGGGTGAGCGTCGCCGCCCGGGCGCGGTCGGACCACAGGTGGAGGTCGTGCTCGAGCGTGAACCCGATCCCGCCGTGCAGCTGGTGCGCGATGAGCGTGGCCTCGACGTACGCGTCGCCGGCCGCCACCTTGGCGATGGCCACGGCGGCCTGCGCCCCCCCGATGGCGTCGTCGCGACCGCCATCCACGGAGCAGCGCCACACGGCCCACCAGGCCGCCAGGCCGGCCGCATCGATGCGGGTCGACAGGTCGGCGACGTGATGCTGCACCGCCTGGAAGCTGCCGATCGGGCGGCCGAACTGGCTGCGATCACCGACGTAGCCGACCGTCATGTCCAGCACGGCGCGGGCGCCGCCGACCATTTCCACGCACTGCAGGGCGGTCGCGACGCGGCGGACGCCCTCCACGGTCGACCAGGCGTCAGGGAGCCCCGCCGCGAGGACCCGGTCCGGCGGCACCCGCACGGCCTCGAGCGCCACCTCGTGCTGGGCGTCGTGGGCGAACGTGCCCATCCGGGACCGGCGCACTCCCGGTGCGCCGGTCGGCACCACCACCAGCCGCACGCCGCCGGCGCCCGCCGCCACCGGGTCGCGGGCCACGACCACGAGGTCGTCGGCGACGCCGGCGTTGGGAACGAACAGCTTCGTGCCGTTCACGACGACGGCGTCGCCCTCGAGCACCGACGTGGTGGCCAGCGCGTCGGCCGAGGCGCGCACGCCGTCCTCGTGGTACGCCACCGAGACGATGCGGTCGCCAGCGAGGACCGGGCGGAGCAGGCCGGTGCGCTGAGCGTCGTCCCCGGCGCGCTCGATCAGCAGCGCCGCCTCCACCGTCGAGTAGAGGCTGGTCGGCACGAGGGCGCGACCGGCCTCCTCGTAGACGACGGCCAGGTCGAGCAGGCCGCCACCGCCACCGCCGACGTCGTTCGGGAACGCCAGGCCGACCCACCCCAGCTCGCACATCCGCCGCCAGAGATCCGCGTCGTGGCCGTCGCCGCCGGCCGCCAGGGCCCGCCGGGCCAGCTCGGGGGGCCACTCACGCTGCAGGAGAGTGCGCGCCGAGCCCCGCAGCGCCTCCTGCTCCTCGGACAGCGCCAGGTCCGTCATCGCGGCAGGCCGTGACCGCGCTGGGCGACGATGTCGCGCTGGATCTCGTTCGTCCCGCCCCCGAAGCGCAGGTAGGGCGCCGCCCGGTACATGAGCTGGGCGAGCCCCGCAATCGGGGCCCGGGGGTCGTAGGGATCGAGCTGCCCGGCGGGCCCGAGCAGGTCCAGGGCCAGCGACGACGCCCGGGCGTGCAGCTCGGTGGTGAAGACCTTGGTCATCGACGCCTCCGCGCTCGCGGGCCGGAGCGCGTCGATCAGCCACGCGGCGCGGTGGTTGAGCAGCCGGGCGAGCTCGACGTCGACGGTCAGCTCCGCCAGACGCCTCTGCACGTCCGGGCGGGCCGCGAGCACCTCCCCGTCGACAACGGTGTCACGGCACCACGCGGCGAGGTCGTCGAGCAGGCGCCGCAGCCCGCCGGTGATCCCGATCGCGACGCGTTCGAAGTCCAGCGCCTGGGTCACGTAGGCCCACCCCCGTTCGCGCTCGCCCACCAGGTTCTCGCGCGGCACCCGCACCTCGTCGAACCACACCTGGTTGGTGCGCATCCCCCGCCAGGTCGTGATGCCCCGCACCTCGATCCCCGGCGCGTCGAGCGGCACGATCAGGACGGAGATCCCACGGTGGCGGGGCGCATCGGGGTCGGTGCGGCAGGCCAGCCATTCGTGCGTGCAGTACTCGGCGCCGGTGTTCCAGGTCTTGGTGCCACTGACCACCCAGGCGTCGCCGTCGAGCACGGCGGTGGTCCGCAGCGACGCCAGGTCGCTGCCGGCGTCGGGCTCGGAGTAGCCGACGGCGAACTCGACGTCGCCCCGGCGGATGGCCGGCAGCCAGCGGGCCTGCTGGTCGGGCGTGCCCGAGCGGATGATCGTGGGTGCCACGGACGCGGCCGTCATGTCGATGGCCGGCGCCCCCGCGTACGCCAGCTCGTCCATAAGCAGCAGGTTGTCGACCAGGGGCCGGCCGAGGCCCCCGTGCTCCGGGGGCCACATGAGGCACAGCCAGCCCTTGGCCAGCAGCCGCCGACGGAAGCCCCGGATGACGTCGCCGCTCCACTCGCCTCCCCCGCGGCGCACCGCCTCCCGCTCTGCGGGGCCGAACTCCTCGGCGAGGAAGGCGCGCACCTCCTCGACCCATGCCCGCTGCCGCTCGGTGAGCCCGAAGTCCACGGCCGCAGTGATCAGGGGGCGTCGCCGTCGCCGCCGGGCGTGAAGCGGAACAGCAGGTGGCTGTAGCGCGCGACCGGCGTGCCGTCGCCCAGCCGGTAGGTGGCGGCCGTCGTGAGGAAGTGGCCCTCGCCCAGGCGCGTGCGCTTCAGCTCCGTAACGTCGACCAGCTCCTCCTCGACGTTGAGCCGGTCGCCGACCCGGATCGGCCCGAAGAACTCCGCGTCGCAGCCGACGCTCACGACCGTGGTGCCCGGCAGCGGCACCTGGCCCGCGAGGAGCGGCCGGGGCCGAGGGTTGCCGGGCCGCCAGTCCGGCGCCATCGCCCAGGTCATCAGCAGCGCCGGCGGCGAGACCACGGCACCCCACTGCCCTCGCGCGTACTCCTCGTCCCAGTAGCTGGCGTTGCCGTCGTGGACCATGGCGCAGAAGTACTTGATGAGCGGCCACACCACGTCGTGGGTGGCGAACTCGACCTCGGTGCGGGTGCCGATCATCGCCCGGGCCTCGTCGTAGGTCCCGATGGGGAGGTCGAAGCCCGACTCCTGCTCGACCGCCCGCCCGGTGGTCGGGGCATCGCCGGTCATCTCGGGACCTGTTGCACCCGCGCCGGCAGCTCGAGCGTCACGGCGGCGGGGCAGCACAGCTCGCCGCGCTGGTTCTTCACCGTCAGCTCGAGGTCGACCAGGTGGCGCACCCGGGGACCGGCGTCGTCGGTGTAGCGGCGCACCACGCGGCCCTCCCCCACCATCGTGTCGCCGGCGTAGATCGACCGCTGCATGGAGATCTTCCGCCGGGCGATGAAGCTCCCAGGGCCGCCCCACTCGGTCGCCAACCGGTCGACGAAGCCGAGGAAGTGCATGGTGTTGATGTAGATCGTCGGCTGGCCCTGCGACCGCGCGTACTCCGGGTCGTGGTGGCCCGGGAAGTAGTCCCACGTGGTGGCCGGGTTCATGATCACGCGGCGATAGGTGATCTCGTCGTCCACCCGGGGCAACTCCGAGCCCTCCTCCACGTCCTCCCAGTAGCGCTGCGCGTATGAGACTCCGGGGATCATGCGTCCTCGCTCTCGCTCATGTTCCCCGCTCTTGGCACCTCCGGCGCCGGGCCGCTCGGGCCACGGCCTCGCGTTCGCTCGGCCTCAGGTGACGAGAACCGGTACAGGACGTTGGTGGCGCGGGCGACGAGCTCGCCGTCCTGGCGCCGGTAGGTCGACACCGTGGTGACGAAGTGCCCGGTGCCCAGGCTCGTGCGCTTGGCCTCGGACACGTCGACCAGCTCCTCCACCACGTTCATGTGGTCACCGACCCGTATCGGCGCGAAGTGCTCGGCGTCGTGGGAGACGTTGATGAACGTGTCGCCGGGCAGTGGCACCCGGGCGGTGAGCAACGGAACAGGCCGGCCCCCGCCCGGCTTCCACTCGAGCGGGATGAGCCACGTCATCAGCATGCCCGGCGGCGCCACGACGCCGCCCCAGTGGCGCCCGGCGAACTCCTCGTCCCAGTACGAGGCGTTCCCGTCCCGCACCATGGCTGCGTAGTGGCGGATCATCGGCGCGTTGACGGCGATCTCGCCGAAGCGCACGGGCGTCGTCGTGCCGACCATCGCCTTGGCGTCCTCGTACGCCCCGACCGGAACGTCGTAGCCGGTGGCGTCCGTGCCCACGCCGGTCCCCGTCGTCCTCAGCGGTCCCGCACGCCGTCGGCGCGCACGAGCTTGCGGTGATCCCAGGACACGACCCTCTCGACCTCGACCCGCACCGCCAGCCGCTTCGCCATCCGCTCGCGGACGAGGGCACGGCGGTCCTCGTCGAGCGGGCCCTGGTAGCGCTCGGTCACGCTGTACGCCAGCTCGAGCCTGCGGCCCTCGTCCCCGATGGTCTCGGCCCGCCCGAGCAGCTGGACGCCGCGCAGCTCCTCGTAGACGTCCCCGTCCTCCACGAGGCACGTCACCTCTGGGTCGCGCAGCAGGTTCTTGTACTTCTGCGAGCCCCGGTAGGTCAGGAATCCCGGCGATCCGTCGACGAACCCGTACCACATGGCCACCAGATGCGGCCGGCCACTCGGCCCGGTCGTCGCCAGCGCCATGGTGTGCCGGCCGCGCAGGAAGCGATCGACCTCGTCGGGCGCCATCGCGACCGATGCCCGCTGCGTGCGCGCCCTAGGAGCCATCGCCGTCGAACCCGTACAGGCGCGCCGCGTTGGCGCCGAGGATGCGGCCGAGCACGTCGTCGCCCAGCGCCGCGCCGTTGGCGCGCGCGGTCTCGACCGTGCCCGGGAAGTCGCAGTCCCAGTGGGGATAGTCCGACGAGAAGACCAGGCTGTCGGCGCCGAGGTGCTCGACGTACGGCTCGAGCAGGCGGTCCTCGCACTCGAACGAGAAGAAGCACTGGCCCCGCTCGATGTAGTCGCGCGGGTCGCTCGTCATCGCCGGGACCATGTCGCCCCGCTTCTCGCGGTGCTCGTGCATGCGATGCACGAAGTAGGGGACCCAGCCGACACCCGACTCGAGGAAGGCGACGCGCAGCGCCGGGTAGCCGTCGAGGACCCCGCCCATCGCCAGTGCCGTGAACGCCACCATCTGGTCGACGGGGAACGACAGCGTGTGCACCTGCGCGTAGTTGTCGAACCGCTCCGCCCCGGGCAGCGGCAGGTTCATCCCCGGCGCGCTGTGCACGCCCCCC
>DATFVX010000295.1:0-4569 GCA_035259985.1 Acidimicrobiales bacterium
GGCGACGCGGTGGTGGCCGGCACGCTGCCGGGTCCGCCGGGGACGAGGTCGAGCACGGGACCGGGTGCCGGTGGTTCGGCTGCGCCCTCGGGCCACTCGTCGATCCAGCGGTCGACCTCGCCGTTGTCGTAGGTCTGCACCGTCTTGAACTGGAGCCGGCCCGGCTCGTTCGGCAGCGGCCCCAGCCGGATGAGCAGCTCGAGGTCGCCCGGCGCCGGGCCCCCGGACCAGGTGACGCCGCTGGCGGGTCCGCCGACCTCGCCGTCCATCGGGGTCGCCGTCCAGCCCGGCATGGCGGGCAGCGCCGCCAAGGTGATCGGGCCCGGGAAGAACAGCTCGACCACGGTCGTGCCCGCGTCCGGCTGCTCGTCCTCGACGAACAGGGTGAGGTCGACCACGCTGCCCGGCGCCGCCGTCGCGGGCTCCCATTCGCTGTGGGCCGCCGCCGGCACGGCCGCGATGACAAGGGCGGCGGCAGCGGCCATCCCCGAAGCGATCAGTCGTCTCATCCCTGCTCCCCTGGGTCCCAGCGACGTCTGCGTATGGGGTCAAAGTCGCCCCAGGGCGCCGCCTGGTTCCCGCCGCCTGGTTCCCGCCGCCCTCAGGGCTCAGCGAATCAGGTTGTCGCTGGGGGTCTCGTTGGGATCGCTTCGCAGGAAGATGCCCTCGCGGGCGCGTGGGTTGCGCACGACGTGGTGGTCGGGAATGTCGACGATGCCGTCGCGCACCAGCGCCGCCGCCTGCCACGGTCGGACCACCTGTCCCGTCGACAGGGTCAGCTCGCCCACGGATGCCACCGGCTTCTTCGCCTTCTTCCTGGGCAGCTTCTTCGGCAGGATCACAAAGGCCCGGTCGAGGCTCACGGCGGTGATCTCGACGGGGTTGTAGCCGAGGAACGCCGCCACCGAGACGGCGAGGTTCCCGTCGAAGATCCAGAGGTCGTCGAGGAACGCCGCCGACGGGATCGGGTCCTCGCCGGGCTCGGCCTCGAGATGGAAGCCTGCGGCGACCTCGGCGGCGACGTCGCGCAACGTGGTGCCGAACTCCTCGCTGAGTGCGTCGTCGATCTGACCGGGCGCCTCGGCCTTGGGTCCCCAGATGAGGGCGTCGCCGAGGATCCACCCGAGCCCGGGCACCAGCGCGGCGACGACGCTGAGCACGTCGACCCACCACGCGGTGTCGACATCCGTGTCGATGGCCGGCTTCATGTAGAGGTGTCCGTCGGTGCCGCCGGCGTACCGGGCCACCATGGTGCCGACGAAGGTCACGTCGGCACCGGTCTTGTGGCCGGACCCGTCGACCGTGATGCCGCCGTCGACGGCCTCGAGCTCGAGCTTGTCGACGGTGAGCCCCTCGATCTCCGTGCCGACGGTCGCCGCCGACTGGGTGTCCAGGCGGGCATCGAACATCGCCTTGGCGGTCATCAGCTGGAGGCCCGAGCCACCCCGGACGATCGACGCTCCGCCAGGCATGAGCGGCGACGAAGCGCTGTGGGCGACCGTCGCCACGAGCGCCGGCACGGTCATGGATGTGGTCTCGAACTCGAGGACGACCTCGTCGCCGGGGGCGACGTCGTACACGGGCCGCGGCAGCTCGGCCGGCTGACCGAGGCTCAAGGCCACGGACCAGTCGGCGGGGTGGACCTCCACCGGGTCGTCGGGGTCAGCCGGCGGCTGGAATGCCCGGGTGGCCGACTCGAGCAGGTTCTCGAACAGCGGGAGCTGCAGGCCGGCGAGCAGGTCGCCGATGCGGCCGCCCGGCTGGAAGGCCGCCACCAGCTGCGTCCGGGCTGCATCCGGCTTGACGAACTCCACGCCGTCGAAGCGGAGCGCCCCGACGGGCATCCCGGCGTCATCGTCGACCACGCCTGGCGCGAGGCGGACGTACGCGTCGAACTGGACAGGCACCGGCTGCGTCCCGATGAAGAGGTCACCGAGGAGGTGGACGCCCATCCGGAAGGGGAGCGGACCGCAGGGCTCGCGGGTTTCGACGAGCGGCACCGCAAGGTCGAGCCGGAAGCCATCCCCGGCGAGGTGCTGCAGGCTCTCGTCCCGCAGGTAGATGTGGCTGACCGCGCCCTGCAGGAGTCGCAGGTCGAGGCCCAGCGCGATGAGGACATCTCCGAAATCCATCGCCCACCTCCGTCGCCCCGTTGTCCGAACCGACGGACCGGCCGGCTCGCTGGGACGCTACTGGACCGGGCTGGCACTCATGAGGGAGGGTCACCCCGGCCTCCGGCGGCATCGGGGACGCTCCCGAGGCAGAACTCGTTCCCCTCGGGGTCGCAGAGGACGACCCACTCGATGCCGTTGGCCTCGCGCCAGGAGGGCCCGCCGTCCACCGGCTCGTCGACCAGGGACGCCCCGAGCCGAAGCAGGCGCTCGATCTCTTCCCGCGGTTGCCGGGCGGCGAGGTCGACGTGGACCCGGTTCTTGCCGGGCGTGGGAGCCTCGACGCGGAGGAACAGGATCAGGCGGACGCCCAGCTCGTCGGGCGCCTGCAGCCTCACGAAGTCGTCGCGTTCGTCGACCACGGCGTAGCCGGTCACCCGAGACCAGAAGCGGCCGAGCAGCCGCGGGTCCCTGGCGTCGAAGGTGACGTTGTGGATGAACGCTGGCATTGGGTCGATGCTCCTGTTCCCTGCCAGCGCCCCCGCCGCTTTCGCTGACCAGAGTTCCTTTCCTGGTGGACTGACCGGGGGGCGAGGCGGATCTATGCTCCCCGCGTCCAGACCATCTCCTACGACCGGGGGGCTCCACGTGGCTTTCCGCAAATTTGGCGCAGTGCTTGTCGCCGGCGCGCTCTTCGCCAGTCTCGCCGCCTGTGGCGACGACGACGACTCGGCCGAGACCTCCCAGACCACCGAAGGCGCGGCGAGTAGTGGCAACTTCACGCCCGTCACCGACGACACCCTCACGGTGGTCACCAGCCTGCCCGCACCGGGCTTCTGGAACGGCGACGACCCGAACAACATCACGGGTGGCTACGAGTACGAGATCGCCAAGGCGCTCCAGGAGAGGTTGAACCTGGGCAAGCTCAAGGTCGTCAACGTCAGCTTCGACCAGCTCGTGGCCGGGCAGGTGGGTGACTTCGACGTGGCCCTGTCGCAGGTGACGATCACCGACGAGCGCAAGCAGGTCGTCGACTTCACCGAGCCCTACTTCGAGTCCGACCAGGGCGTGATCGTCAAGGCCGGCACCACGGTCGACAACGTGGACGAGGCCAGGGCGCTGCAGTGGGGCGTGCAGAGCGGCACGACCGGGGCCGACTACCTCACCAACACCTTGAAGCCGGATAGCGAGCCCCAGGTGTTCCAGGACTTGGCGGCCGGGTTCGCGGCCCTCGAGGCCGGCCAGGTCGATGCGTTCATGATGGACACGGCCATCGTCTTGGCGCAGGCGAGCGAGTCGGGCGGGTCCGAGGAGGTCGCAGCCCAGTTCAAGACGGGCGAGGAGTACGGCGGCATCCTGCCCAAGGGGTCGACCAACGCCGAGGCCATCAACTCGATCCTGACGGAGCTGAAGGACGACGGCTCGCTGTCCGACTTCGCCAAGCAATGGCTGGGTGGCGACCCGAGCGCCGTTCCAGTTCTGACGCCTTAAGCCGCCATGGCTGTCGCTGGCGGGATCGTCGAAGAGCCGGCCGTCCCCGCAATCCAGCGCCTCCACCCGATCAGGACGCACCTCGGGCGGTCGATCGCCGCGCTGGCGGGCGCGCTGGCGGTCGCCGCCATCACCGGCGTCGCGCTGAAGCGCTTCTACGATTCGCTCGGGGTTGTCGGCACGGCCCTCACCGTCTGGGCGATCGTCCTGGCCGTCCTGGCGGCGGCGGTCACCGTGGTGCTGGCCGCTTGCGGCTCGATGGCGGTCGCACGGTCCCTCAACGCCGCCAGGCTCACCCACACGGATCGTGTGGCCGCGCGCGCATCGGGCGCGGACGCCACGGACTGGACGTGGTACGTGGCCGGGCTTTGCGTGACCGCCTTGGTGCTGGCGTTCCTGGCGTTCTTCCTGGCGGCGAACGACGGGGCGGTGCGCCACCAGCTCCTCGACTGGGACGCCATCCATGAGTTCCTGCCCTCGCTCTGGAAGGGCCTGTGGCTGAACATCAAGGTCTTCCTCGTCGCCGAGGTCCTGGTGCTCGTCTGGGGGTTGGCGCTGGCGTTTGCGCGCATCTTCCCCGGCAGGGCCGGGCGCCCCGTCCGCGTCCTGGCCGTCTCCTACATCGACCTGTTCCGCGGCTTCCCCGCCATCATCACGATCTACGTCATCGTGCTGGGGTTCCAGGCTGCGGATGTCCCGCCGTTCGACAGGCTCGAGGGCGGGACCAAGCTCTTCTGGCTGAGCACGACCGCGCTCGTGCTCGTCTATGGCGCCTACGTCGCCGAGGTCTACCGCGCCGGCCTCGAGAGCATCCACTGGAGCCAGACCGCGGCGGCCCGCTCGCTCGGGCTCTCCTACGGCCAGACCATGCGTTACGTGATCACCCCCCAGGCGGTGCGCCGGATCATTCCGCCGCTGCTCAACGACTTCATCAGCCTGCAGAAGGACACCGCCTTGCTGAGCGTGA
>DATFVX010000296.1:0-2045 GCA_035259985.1 Acidimicrobiales bacterium
GAACACGGGGGCGGCCAGCAGCAGGAGCGCCAGCGTGCCGCCGACGAGGTAGCGCCACGGGTGCGCCGCCACCTGGCGGCCCCACCGGTGCCAGAACGTCTCGCGGGCTTCGGTCCCGGCGCCGGCGCGCCGCCCGGGCAGCCGGATGGCGTCGATGCGGTGCCCGGCGAAGCCGAGCATGGCGGGCAGCAGCGTGAGCGCGATGGCCACCATCACCGCCACGGCGAGGCCGGCCATCAGGCCCATGACGGTGACCGCAGGGATGCCGGCGATGGCCAGCCCGGAGATGGCGATGACGACGGTGGCCCCGGCGAACAGCACGGCCGATCCGGAGGTGGCGATGGCCCGGCCCGCCGCCTCCTCGACGGTCATCCCGCGGTGCAGGTTCTCGCGGTGGCGGGTGACGATGAACAGGGCGTAGTCGATGCCGACACCCAGCCCGATCATGGCGGCGAGGATGGGCGACACCGAGTTCACGTCGGTGAACGCGGCCACCAGCGAGATGAGCCCGAGGCTGGTGGCCAGGCCCACGACCGCGAGCCCGATCGGCAGCCCCATGGCGATGACCGACCCGAAGGCGACCAGGAGCACGACGACGGCGACGAGGATGCCGATCATCTCCTGGCCGCTGGGCTCCTCCTGGACCGCCTCGGTGGGCAGGTCGCCGCCCAGCTCCATCCGCACCGCACCGGTGTCGTTCGTCTCCGCCATGGTGGCCTCGAGCCGCTGGTACGCCGGGTCGCGGATGTCCTCGGACGGGCGGTCGTACTGCACGTCGACGTAGCCGATGCGGTCACCCGGCGCGAGCTGCAGCGGTCCGACCGCCCCCACGTCGGGCTGATCGGCCACGTCGGCCGTGGCAGCCGACACTGCGGCCGCCGCAGCCGGGTCGGACAGGGTGCCGTCCTCCGGGGCCGCGAAGACCAGCTGGGCCGAGGTCCCCGCGGCCGACGGGAACTCGTCCTCGAGGACGTCGAGCGCCTGCTGCGACTCGACGCCGGGGACCTTGAAGGCGTCTGACGTCCGGCCGCCGCCGACCTGGCTGACCACGATGACGCCGATGGCCAAGGCGGCCCAGATGAGCAGGACGAGGCGTCGCCGGCGGACGGCCGAGCGACCCAGGCGGTAGAGGAGGGAGGTCATGGCGTCTACAATCTGTCAGTTGACTGTCATAAGTCAATAGAATGCCAAAGAACAGTCACGTGACTATCGCCACAACCCTGTCATCATGCAGTGATGTGCCAGGTGGCACAGGAGGGCATACTTGCACCGTGAAGAAAGTCATCGACGCCGCCGCGAGCCTGCGTGAGCGCAAGAAGGCGCGCACCCGCGAGGCGATCATCGACGCCGCCCTGAACCTTTTCGAGCGCAACGGCTACGACAACACGACCATCGAGGACATCGCCGCCGCCGCCGAGGTCTCGCCGCGCACGTTCTTCCGCTACTTCGAGTCGAAGCTCGACCTGATCATGACCCGCACGGACTCGCATGCCGACGACTTCGGCCCGCTGCTCGCCGATCGCCCGGCGGGCGAGAGCCTGCTCGACGCGCTCCGCGAGGTCCTGCTGTCGCAGCTCGACGCTCAGCTGGACGACCCGCTGGTGCTGCGCGAGTTCCAGGTCATGCTCAGCACCCCGAGCCTGCGCACCATGGCGCGGGAGCACTTCTACGAGGAAGAGGCCGGGCTCGTCAGCGGGGTCGCGGCCCACCTCGGGCTCGACGAGGACGACCTGGCCTCCCACGTGATCGGCGCCATGATCGCCGGCGCCCTGTGGGCCACGGTCAACCGCTGGGTCGCCGAGGGGGCCGAGCGCGACCGCATCATGCCGATGCTCGACGAAGCCTTCTCCATCCTGGCCAAGGGGCTGGCCCAACCGGCGGTGCCGTCGTCAGGTTGAGCGGAAAGCCGAGGGCGGCGCCCCGAGGGCGCGCCGGAACCTGGGGTGGTTCGGTCGGGTGGGGTGTTCGTCGCCTCCGACAGCCTGGCCTCAGAGGAGCTCGCCGGGCTACACGAGGGCGACACGTATGTGCCGATAGATCCGGAC
>DATFVX010000297.1:0-2845 GCA_035259985.1 Acidimicrobiales bacterium
GACCACCCTCAACAACGACACGTTCGGCGCCAGCGGCGCCATGGCCGTGCTGCAAAAGCGGGAGTGGGAGTGGACCGCCCGCGACCGGGCCAGCTTCGTCGCCATGAAGGCGGGACTCGACCGGCTGCCGCTCAAGGCCCGCCGCAGGATCTTCCAGGCCTGGCGGGCACCCTACGGGGTGACGTCCGTGCAGGCCGGCGAGGTGGAGGCCGTGCACGACGCGACCGTCGAGAGCGTCTTCCGCCAGCAGCTCGTAGCCATCGAGGGCCAGACCGACATCCTGACGATGGGGCTGCCGTACATCTGTCCCTACAACGTCGGGTCGGTGATGAACCCGATCCTCGTGATGTGCCTGGGCCTCGGCTACTTCTTCAACATGTACCGCGGCCGGCCCCTGGTGCGCGAGGGCGGGGTGGTGATCATGAGCCACCCGACCACCTGGGAGTTCCACCCCGTCCACCACCCCAGCTACATCGACTTCTTCGAGCAGGTGCTGGCAGACACCACCGACCCGCTGGAGATCGAGACCCGCTACGAGAAGCAGTACGCCGAGGACGAGTGGTACCGGCACCTCTACCGGACCAGCTACGCCTACCACGGCGTGCACCCCTTCTACATGTGGTACTGGGGCTGCCACGGCCTGGAGCACGCGGGCAAGGTGATCGTCGTGGGGGGCGAGACCCGCTCGGTGCGCCGGCTGGGATTCACGCCGGCGTCGACGCTGGCCGACGCCCTGGAGATGGCCGAGGACGTGGTGGGTCGCCACGCCACCATCACGCACCTGCACAACCCGCCGTTGGTCATGGCCGACGTCAAGTAGGCCGACGGACGAGACGATGGCCGCACTCCCCGACGCACTGACCAGGCGGCTGCCCCGCCTGCCGTTCCCCTACTCGGCGCCGTCGGTGCCCGACGGGGTCGACGTGCCGGAGGCGCCGCCACGTTCGGGCCCCGACTACGACACCGACTGGGCCCGCCGCTACCCCGCGCGGCTGGCGCGGGCGGCGCTCGTGGAGACCGTGGGGCGGGGGCTGGTGGCCGCCCTGGCGCGGCCGCGCGTGTCGGGGCTCGACCGGCTCGACGCCCTGGTCGACCGCGACCCCGGTCCGGTTGTCTTCGCCGCCAACCACCACAGCCACGTCGACACGCCGGTGCTCCTCACCGCGATCCCCGACACCTGGCGCCACAAGCTGTTCGTGGCCGGCGCCGCCGACTACTTCTTCCGCACCCGCCTGACGAGCGCGGTGTCGGCCCTGGCCATCGGTGCGATCCCCATCGAGCGCACCAGGGTGTCGCGGCGCTCGGCCGACCGGTCCGCCGAGCTGATCGACGCCGGCTGGTCGATGCTCATCTTCCCGGAGGGCGGGCGCAGCCCCGACGGCTGGGGCCAGCCCTTCCATGGGGGCGCCGCCTACCTCGCGCTTCGCTGCGGCGTCCCGGTTGTGCCGATCCACCTGCACGGCACCGGGCGCATCCTGCGCAAGGGCAAGCGCTGGCCCACGCCCGCCACGGCCACCGTCACCTTCGGCGCCCCGTTGGTGCCCGACGAGGGCGACACCGCCCGCCGACTGTCCGCAGCCATCCAGAGGGCCGTCGAGGCCCTCGCCGACGAGGCCACGACCGACTGGTGGTCCGCCCGCCGTCGTGCCCATGCGGGCGCCACGCCGGCGCTGACGGGGCCGTCGGCCCCCGCCTGGCGGCGCGCGTGGGCGCTGGGCGACGGCAGGGGCCGGCGCCGCCGCCAGCGGCGCCGGTGGCCCGAGGTGTAGCCACGGGCGGGGCCCGCGGGGTGGCCGACCCCGTAGGCTCTGCTCCCATGCTCTGGTTCGAGCGCGACGTGGTGGGGGCACTCGTCGGCACGGACGATCCCTCGGTCCGGTCGTCGGTGGAGGCCTTCGTCGACGGTTCGCTGCGCGACAAGCCCGAGCACCTACGGCTGGGCGTGGCGGGGCAATCGGTCCTCCTCGGCTCCTACGTGGCGCTGCTCCGGACCCTCGGGCGGCTCGACGGCGACGACGCGCTGCGCGCGCTCCTCCGATCCTGGGAGAACGGGCGGATCGGCGTCGTCCGCCAGTACGTGCAGGCCATGCAGGCGCTGGTGGTGTTCGCCGAGAACGAGTCGGCGTCAGCACCGCCCAAGGCGGCCTGATGGCGACGCTCGACACCGAGATCCTGGTCGTCGGCTCCGGCGCCGGGGGTGGCATCACGGCCGCCCGGCTCGCCGAGGCGGGGCGCCAGGTGACCGTGATCGAGGAGGGCCCCTGGGTGGACGCCGACGCCCACGAGCCGTTCTCCCTCGGGGAGATGGTCACCAAGTACCGCCACCACGGCGCGTCGCTCGCCCTCGGCAACCCCAACATCGCCTACGCCGAGGGTCGTTGCGTCGGCGGCAGCACCGAGGTGAACAGCGGCCTCTACCACCGCCTGCCCGACTCGCTGGCCGCAGACTGGGCGTCGCGGTACGCCATCGACGAGTTCACGCCGGCCGGGCTCGGCCGCTACGCCGATCGCGTGGAGCGGGACCTCGGCGTGTCGAACCTGCCGGGAGCGCCGCCACCCTCGTCGGCGATGCTCGAGCGGGGAGCCACCAAGCTGGGCTGGCGCAACGTCGAGTTCGCGCGGGTGTTCCGCTACGACGCCGCGGGCCGCGGCACCAAGCAGACGATGTCCCGCACGATGCTGCCCCGTGCGCTCGGCGCCGGGGCGACGATCGTCCCCGACTGCCGCGTCCAGCGGCTCGTCCGCGACGGCGACCGGGTGGTCGGCGCGTGGGCCCGGCGCCGTCACGCCGACGGGGCCGTCGAGCGGCTGGCGATCCGCGCCGACCAGGTCTTCGTGTGTGCCG
>DATFVX010000298.1:0-4021 GCA_035259985.1 Acidimicrobiales bacterium
CCCCGCCGGCATCGCCGAGCGGCGCCGGCACCCAGCGGCCGAGTGCGCCCCCGCGGCCGGCGCGGCCGCCGCGCCCGCCCAACGGGGCCCGCACGCGCACCCTGCCCCGGCCGGAGCGACCGGTTCCCCCCGGCCCGCCCGGGCCGCCGCCCGACGAGGCCCCCGGCCGGGCCCGGCCGTCGAGGCCGTGGTGGCGGCGGCTGCGCTGGCGGCGCGTGCTCGCCATCACCGCGGTCCTGCTGCTGCTGGTGCTGCTCGGCGGCTACCTGTGGGCCCGCAGCGTCTGGAACCGGATCGACCGGGTCGACGTCAGCGCGGTCCTGTCCGACGGGGGCAACGGCACCAACTACCTGATCGTGGGCTCCGACTCCCGCGAGAACCTGCAGCAGGGCGACCCCGGGTTCGACCCCAACGCCGATGCCGGGGGCCAGCGGTCGGACACGATGATGATCCTCCACCTCGAGGGCGGCAAGGCGCAGATGCTGTCGCTGCCGCGCGACCTGTACGTCGACATCGCCGACACCGGCGGCAAGGCCAAGCTGAACGCGGCGTACAACGGCGGCCCCGAACGCCTCATCAAGACCGTCACCAACAGCCTGGGCATACCCGTGCACCGCTACATGGAGGTCGACTTCGTCAGCTTCGCCGGCCTGGTCGACGGGCTCGGCGGGGTCACCGTCGACTTCGAGAACCCGGCCTTCGATCCCAAGTCGGGGCTCAACGTGACCCAGTCCGGCCCGGTCGAGCTCGACGGCGACCAGGCGCTGGCCTACGTGCGCTCGCGCACCTTCACCGAGGTGATCAACGGCGAGCAACAGGTGGAGCCCACCGGCGACCTCGGTCGCATCGAGCGTCAGCAGAAGTTCCTGCGGGCCGTGTTCTCCAAGCTGAGCGACACCAAGAACCCCATCGCCCTCGCGCGCGCCTTCTCGGGGATGTCCAGCGGCCTCCGCATCGACGACGACATGTCGATGTTCGACGCGTTCCGGCTGGGTTGGGCCCTTCGCGGCGTCGACTCCAAGGCGCTGCAGCTTCCGGTCGACCCCGACCGCAACGAGGCGGGATCCGTGCTCATCCTCCGGGACGACGAGGCCCAGCCCATCCTCGATCAGGTGCGCTGACCGGCGCCGCTGCCGCCCACCGGCCGCATCAGGGCAGCAGCACGCCCGGGTTCATGATCCCGTCCGGGTCGAGCGCCCGCTTGATGGCGCGCATCGCCGCCACGTCCGCCGCCGACCGGTTGCGGGCCAGCCAGGCCCGCTTGGCCACCCCGATGCCGTGCTCGGCGCTGATCGAGCCCCCGAGGTCGACCACGAGGCCGAGCACGGCGTCGTCGACCGCATGGTCGTCGGCGTCGGGGCCGACGACGTTCACGTGGATGTTGCCGTCGCCGACGTGGCCGTAGAGCAAGGTGGTGGCGCCGGGCCAGCCCGACGCCACCTGCGCCGGCACCCGCGCGCAGAACTCGGCGATCGCCGCCGCCGGCAGGGTCACGTCGAACTTCAGGACCACGCCCAGCGCCGCTGCGGCCTCGGGATGCGCCTCGCGCCAGCGCCACAGGCGCTCCCGATCCGCCCGCTCCACGCCCACGGCCACTGGCGCGGACGCGGCGCGCTGCGCGATCGCGTCGGCCAGCGCCGGCGTCGGGTCGACCCGGCCGGCGGACTCGACCAGCAGGAACGCGCCCGCGTCGGGCGCCACGGGAGGGGTGGCCCCCAGGTGGGAGGCGACGACGCGCATGCTCTCGCCCTCCATCAGCTCGAGCGCCCGGACCTCGCCGAGCGCGTGCCGCAGCTCGGACGCCACTGACACGGCCTCGCCGACGCCCGCCAGGCCCAGCAATGCGACCACCGCGTGGGGTTCCTCGGCCACGAGCCGCAGCCGCGCTGCGGTCACCACACCCAGGGTTCCCTCGCTGCCGCAGAGGAGCTGGCCGAGGTCGTAGCCCGTGTTGTCCTTGACCAGGCCGCCCAGGCGCGCCACGACCTCGCCCGTCCCGAGCACCGCCTCGACGCCGACAACCTGGGCGCGCATCGGCCCGTGGCGGACCACGTGAATGCCCCCGGCGTTGGTGGCGATCATCCCGCCCACCGTCGCCGACTCCCGGGCCCCGGTGTCGACACCGAACGCCAGCCCGACGGCGGCGGCGTGCGCCTGCAGCGCCGCCAACGTGACGCCGGCGCCCGCGGTCACCTGCCCGGCCAGGACGTCGACCGGGCCGAGGCCATCGAGCCGCCGGAGGCTGAGCACCACCTCCCCGCTGCGGTGGGGCACGGACCCGCCGACGAGGCCGGTGTTGCCGCCCTGCGGCACCAGCGGCACACCGTGACCGCGCGCCGACGCCACCACCGCCGCCACCTGACCGGTGGTCGCCGGACGGACGACGGCCGCGGCCGGGCTGCGCCAGCGGCGGGTCCAGTCGACGCCGTAGCCCTCGGTCAGGTCGGCGTCGGTGAGCACGTCGGACGCCCCGACCGCCGCCCGCGCCGCGGCCAGGAAGGCGTCGAGGTCAGCGCGACTCAACTGGTCCCGCCGCCACGATCCGGCCCGTGGCGTCGCCGAGCTCGAGCGTGACCCCCTCCACCGGGCGGGCCCGGCCCCGGAGCACGACCTCGTCACCGTCCTCGAGGAACGTCCGCTGCGTACCGGCGATGTCCAGGGGCTCGGCGCCGTTGCGGGTGAGCTCGATGAGGCTGCCCTCGCTGCCGCGCTCGGGCCCGGAGATGGTGCCCGAGGCCAGGAGGTCGCCGGTGCGCAGGTGGGCCCCGTTGGCCGTGAGGTGGGCGATCTGCTGGGGCATCCGCCAGTACAGCCCCGCCGCCGTGCCCCGGCTGATCGTCACCGGGGCGGTGGCACCGCCGGACGGCGCGAGCCCGACCTCGAGGTCGACGTCCAGGCCCCAGGGCTCGGCGAGCCGCAGGTACTCCAGCGGCTCCGGATCCTGCACGGGCCCCTCGACGCGGCTGCCGGCGAGCGCGGCCAGGGGGGTGACCCAGGCGGACATCGTGGTGGCAAAGGACTTGCCGAGGAAGGGACCCAGCGGCTGGCCCTCCCAGACCTGGATGTCGCGGGCGGACCAGTCGTTCACCAGCACGACCCCGAAGACGTGGTCGGCGGCCTGTGCCACGGCGATCGGGTGCCCCTGGCGCGACGGGACCCCGACCACGAACCCCAGCTCGAGCTCGATGTCGAGCCTGGTGCTGGGCCCGAACACGATCGGGCCCTCCGGCGAGCGGCGTTGCCCCTCTGGACGCGTGACCGGCGTGCCCGAGACCACCACGGTGCCCGCACGTCCGTGGTAGGCGACCGGCAGGTGGCGCCAGTTCGGGAGCAGCGGCTCCGCGTCGGGGCGGAACATGCGCCCGAGGTTGGTCGCATGCTCGATGGAGCTGTAGAAGTCGACGTAGTCGGCGACCGCAATCGGCAGCCGGACGGTGGCGTCGGCGAGCGGGACCAGCGCGGGGGCGACCCGCGCCTCCGCCGCCGGGTCGCACAGCAGCTCGGTCAGGCGGCCGCGCACGGACAGCCACGCGTCCGGCCCCAGTGCCAGGAACGGATTGAGCGTCCCGGAGGCGAACACGCCGCCGCCGGCGGGGCCGACCCCGACCAGCCCGTCGGACGCCAGGCGGGCGAGGTCCAGCACCCGGTCGCCGATCCGCACGCCCAGCCGCGGCTCCCCCCCACCCGCCGAGAACACCCCGAACGGAAGGTGCTCCACGGGAAACCCCGAGCCATCGGCCCCCTCGACCCACGAGCTCAGCACGCGACCCGCACCTCAGAGGAGACCATGCGCGGTGAGGCCCTCGACCGTCTCGTCGACCGAGCAGGTGCCCACCGATGCGAGCAGCTGCCGCGCCCCCTCGACCAGCTCCAGCAGGGCCGGCACGCCCCCCTCCTCGACCGCCAGGATCTCGGCGACCGACGCCGCATCGGCACCGGCGTGCGCCGCGCCGGCGGCCGCCAGCAGGTTGACGAGGCCGTGGCGGGGGCCCTCGGCCACGGTGGAGCGGAACGGGTGATG
>DATFVX010000299.1:0-2569 GCA_035259985.1 Acidimicrobiales bacterium
GCCCCGCCCCGGGCGACCACGCCCCGGCGGTCACGCTCGTGGCCACGATTTGCCTGCTCGACCGGCCGGCGGACGCGGGCGAGCTCGAGCGGACCCTACTTCCCCGGCTCGCGGCGGCGGCCATGCCGGCATTGGCGGTCCTCGTCGAGGAGCCGAGCGAGAACACGTACCCCGCCCTGCCCGTGCGGGCCGGCGAGCACGTCGTCGTGTGGGTCCAGCCGGCGCCGCCCGATGCCGCCGGCCAGCGTGCGTCGATGGAGGCGGCGGCCGACCTAGCCCGGGAGGTGCTGGCGCCCATGGTTGCACCACCCCTCCAGCTGCGCCTGGACCCCACTCCCAGGTCGCGCCTCCGGTGAGGAAAGCTAGACGTCGACCTGTCCGGTGATGCAGGTGACCGCACCGCCTCCGACCCAGATCGTCCCCTCGGGGTCACGGTGTATGTGCACCCGCCCGGAGCGACCGAGCACCGTCCCCTGGCGAGCGACGTAGGGCGCCTGCGCGCGGCACGTGCGCAGCAGCCACTCGGCGAGAGAGGCGTTCAGGCTGCCGGTGACCGGGTCCTCGACGGTCGTGTCGCCCGCGGGGAAGAAGGCCCGGACCTCGAACGCCTCGGGTGAGCCATCGGGGTAGGCACCCACGACCCCCAGGTCGAAGCCGACGTGCCCCGGTCGGAGGGCGATGACCTCCTCCGCGCTGCCGAGCAGTGCCGCCACCCACCCCGGGCCGTTGTCGACCCACTGGGCATCGACAACGCGGGATCGGTCGATCCCGAGGGCGGCGGCGATCCGCTCCACCCACTCGTCGTCGACCGGCCCCGAGCGGACGAGCGGCGGCGCTGCGAACGCCAGCCGATCCCCCATTCGCCGCACCGGGACGAGGCCGGCGCCGCACTCCTGCACGACCACGTCCGGCTCCGGCCGGAGCTGCTGATGCACCAGCCAGGCGTGGCAGGTTCCGAGCGTCGGGTGCCCGGCGAACGGCAACTCGGAGCTGGGCGTGAAGATCCGGGCCCGGTAGTGGGCGTCCGACGTCGTCGGCGGCAGGACGAACGTGGTCTCCGACAGGTTGGTCCAGTGTGCGAGCCGCTGCATGGCCTCGCTGTCGAGGCCGGTTCCGTCGAGCACCACCGCCACCGGGTTGCCTGCGTACGGCACGGTGGTGAAGACGTCGACCTGTGCGAAGGGGCGGATCAAGCACGCCAGTCTGGCACGGGGTTGCGGCCGGGCGACCGGGGTCGGTAGGCCGAGCCCCGTTGCAGCGTAATTCAAGAAATCACTTGAATAGTTGAACCAGGACGATAGGCTCCCCGGCGTGCGATCGGATGCCAGCAAGGTGCGGCTGTTCGACGGATTCGCGGTGGTGGGCAAGGCGCTGTCGTCCGGCCGCCGCCTCGAGCTGCTGGACGTCCTCGCCCAGGGACCGAGGTCCGTGGAGCACCTGGCCGCCGAGATCGGCCAGAGCGTCGCCAACACGTCGTCGCACCTCCAGGTCCTGTTGCGGGCCGGGCTCGTGAGCACCGAGCGGGACGGCAACCGCGTCGTGTACCGGTTGGCCGGCGAGGAGGTCGAGGTCCTGTGGGCGGCGCTGAGGGCCACGAGCGAGTCCCACGCCGCCGCGCTCGATCGACTCGCAGCTGACTACCTGGGCGACCGCTCGGAGCTGCAGACGGTGACCCGGGCCGAGCTGGCCGAACGGCTTCGGCACGAGCCGCGACCGGTCGTCCTCGATGTCCGGCCGGCGGCCGAGTTCCTGGCCGGCCACCTGCCGGGCGCGGTGTCGGTGCCGCCCGACGAGCTGGCCGGCAGGGTCCAGCGCCTGCCGAAGGACAGCGACGTGGTGGCGTACTGCCGAGGTCCCTTCTGCATCTACGCCGACGACGCGGTGCGCGCCCTGCGCCGACGAGGCCTCCGGGCCGTGCGCCTGGAGGACGGCTTCCCCGAGTGGCGCCGGGCCGGCCTCCCCGTCGCCGCTGGCGACGACGAACGCCCGCCGGTCGCGTGATGAGCCTGGTGACGCCGGTTCCCGACGAGGGACTGGGAAACACCTCGTGGCTCATCGACCTGGCTGACGGACGGGTGGCGGTCGTCGACCCCGGGCGGCACCCGGGCCCGTACGTCTCCGAGGCCGAGCACCGGGGCGGCCGCGTGGCGTTCAGCGTCGAGACCCACCTACACGCCGACTTCGTGACCGGCAGCCGCGAGCTGGCGGCCCACGGCGCGACGGTCGTCGCCCCGGCCGCCGGGGGCCTGGAGTGGCCGCACCGGCCCGTCCACGACGGCGAGGTCGTCGACCTGGGAGGGCTGTCGATGCGGGCGCTCTCGACCCCGGGCCACACGCCCGAGCACCTCGCCTACCTGTTGTCCGACGGCGGCCGACCCGTTGGCGTGTTCACCGGGGGGTCGCTGCTGGTGGGGGCGGTCGCCCGCACCGATCTGGTGGCACCGGAGCGCACCGAGGAGCTCGCCCGGGACCTGTGGCGGTCGCTGAACGAGCGGATCCTGACCCTGCCCGACGACCTTCCCGTCTACCCCACCCATGGCGCCGGCAGCTTCTGCTCGGCACCGGCGGG
>DATFVX010000300.1:0-13348 GCA_035259985.1 Acidimicrobiales bacterium
AGTGGGCCCTCGCGGAAGTCATCGTGGCGTCTCGCCGGCCAGATTCGCCGCTGGACGTCGTCCTCGTCGTCGCCGCAGCCGCTGGCTGCGCCTTCCTCCTGCGTCCTCGCCAGCGACGAATCTGACACGGCGATACATCCAGGGAACTTCCGCGAGCGCCCACTAGCCCCCCTCACCCCGGATGCGGCGGCGGAGGCGGAGCGTCTCCTCGGACGGCTCGACGTCGAGCTCGGCCAGCGCCTCCAGCGCCCGGTCGAGGGTGCGCAGGGCCGCCGGGCGGTCGCCACGCGCCAGTGCCACCGAGGCCAGCACGGCGTACGCGTCCTCGGCCCACGGGTCCACGTCGACGGCCCGCCGGGCCACGCGCTCGGCCTGGTCCACGTCGCCGCGGGCGACCAGCAGCTCCCCGGCCCGGGCGGCCGCGACCACGAAGCGGCCCCGGAACTGCTCGCGCTCGAGCGCGACCCAGTCGGCACCGGCGACGCCCTCGTACACGTCGCCCCGGTACAGCGTGACCGCCGCCAGGTTGTGCTCCAGCGCCAGCGACGGCGTGCCGTCGGCCTCGGCCTTCGCCGCCGCGTCGACGTGTTCCTCGAACGCGTCGACGTCGATCCGGAGCCAGTCGCTGGTGACCAGCGTGACGGCCTGCCCGTCGACGCGGATGTGGTAGGCGGGCTCCCGCGCCGAACGCCACGGCTCGAGCACGCGGAGCAGGTACGTCATCGTGACCCGGAGGTTGTTCGCGGCGGCCCGCTCGTCGAGGTCGGGCCAGAGTGCGGCCATGATCGCCCCGCGGCTGGTGGCGCGGTGCCCCACGAGGAACGCGAGCAGCGCCCGCACCCGCTCGCGCCGGAGGTCACCGTCGGTCACGGGCTCGCCGTCGCGCACCACGGTGAGGGGCCCGAGCACGGCGACCTCGGTGCTGTGCGCCGGCGGGGCGGGCACGAGCGCAAGCAACGACTTGGCGAGCCTGGCTCGATCCGACGGTCGCGCCGCCTCGGCGCGCATCGCCTCGCGTCCCCGAGGACCGAGCGCCTCGAGCAGCGCCACGGCCTCGGGCCGGCCGGCGGCCTCGAGCCCGAGCGCCAGGTCGACGGCGAACCGGTGGTGCAGGCCGACCCGGACGCGCGCGATGTCGCTCAGGTCGAGGTCGCGCAGGCTGTGGCGCAGCTCGTCGGCGTCGGCATCGCCGGTCCCCCAAACGCCCCACCCTTCGCGCAGTGCGACCACCGCTCGGGCGAGCGCCCGTGCCTCGGCGACGTGGCCCCTCAGCTCGGCCGCATCCCAGCGATCGCGCGCCGACGGGACGAGCACGTACGTCAGCGCCAGGCCGCGACGCCAGACCCGCCGGTTGATCCCGGCGTCGAGCCCATGGATCGCGATCGCCCGCTCGAGCAGGTCTGCCGCCGCTGCCTCTTCCCCGGCGGTCACGGCCATCGCCGCCTCCGCCAGCGCGAGACGCGCCGCCTGGCCGAAGTCGGTGTCTCCCTCCTTCCGCCGAACCCGCGCCACGAGGTCCCGTGCGGCCTCCACGTCGCCGACCCAGGCGAGTACGAACGCGGCCTCGGCCGCGCTCACCAGCTCGAACTGGAGGACGCCGGCCGCCTCGACCCGTTCGATGAGCGGCGGCACGCCGGCGACCACCTCGTCGACCTGGCCCAGCGCCCAGCGGGCCTGGAAGTGTGCACCCTCGGTGACGAGCTGGAGGGCGGGATCGGGGATCGGGGGCATGCCCTCGATCACGGCGATCGCCTCCGCGGCCCGGCCGCCGCCCGCAAGCGTGGTTGCCCGCAGCCAGCCGGCCATCGCCTCCCACGTGTCGTCGAAGACGCCGGGCTCGATGGCGTCGAGGCCGCTGAGCACGTCGTCGTCGCCGCCCACGATGTCGGCGACGACCGCCTGACCGAGGCCGGCCACGGCGCGGGCGAGGGGATGGCCCTCGGCCCCCAGTGCGGCCAACCGGGGGAGCACCTCGGCCAGCACACCCCCGTCCCCCCGCCACCAGGCCACCTCGCCGAGCAGCGCCAGGGCGCTCACCTCGCCGTCGGGGTCCCCCGCGTCGCGGCACCGGCCGATGGCCGTCCGCAGCGGCTCGGTGGCCTCGGCCGGCGCCAGCACGGCCGCCCGCACGGCGGCGGCGAGGGCGACGCCCGGCGTGTCCCGCACCTCCTCGGGCAGCCCCGCGAGCCAGCGGTCGAGCTGGCGGCCCGGGGGTCGCTCCGCACCGATGCACGCGGCGCGCAGGATCTCCGGCACGACGTCGATCAGGCCCGCGTCCCGGGCGAGGCTCACGGCGGCGTCGTAGCGATGGCCGGCCACCAGGTGGTCGATCGCCCGGCGCCGCACCGACTCCCGGTCGTCGTCGGGCAGCGCCAGCGCCGGTGCGGCCTGCCACAGGGCGTGCGGCACCCGCCACCCGTCGGCGCCGTGGGCGACGAGCGGCACGCCGCCCAGCGCGAGCGCCAGGTCTACGGGAGTTCCGAGCGCCGCCCCGGCCAGCCCGTCGTCGGCGCCACCGAGGTCGGTCACTACAGCCAGCACCCGCCGCCGCTCGGGGCCGAGAGGTTCGAGGACGTCCTCCCAGAGATAGTCACCCGCCAGGTCGTGCCCCACGCTGGCCGCCAGCTCCGCCATCGCGGGCCAGCCGCCCGTGTCCTCGAGGCGTCCGGCGTCGATGCCCCGGCGGGCGGCGAACCCGGCCAGCTCGTCCTCGGTGAACCGGAGGTCCTCCTCGGTCAGGCGCAGGACGGCGCCCTGGGTCGCCAGCCGGGCGAGGGGTACGGCCGGCGACCAGCGACTCGCCAGCACGACGTGGCCGTTGGCCGGGAGGGCCTCGACCAGGGCGATCAGCCAGGCGACGCCGGGCGAGGCGGGGGGCAGCAGGTGAACGTCGTCCACCACGAGGCACAGCGCAGTGGGCGCTCGCCGCCACACGGCGTCGGCCACGGTGGCGGGGTCGGGCAGCTCGTCCGCCGCCGTCGCCGCCGCGCCGACGGCACCGTCGCCCTCCTCGGTGCTCACAGCAGCCAGCGCGTCCCGAGCCAGCGGCACGCCGTCGGCGTCGCCCGGCTCGAGGCCGATCCACACGTCCGCGCCCCGGGGCGCCAGCCGGTTCTCTGCGACCGCCTGCGCCAGCAGGGTCGTCTTGCCCATGCCCGCACCGCCCACCACGGCGGTCACCCGGTGCTCCCATCGCCCGACCAGCGCGCCCAGCAGGCGAGGTCGCGTGAGCGAGCCGGAGCGGGGCTCGGGTGGCTCGAACCGGAACGACCGTGGCATCTGCCCCGACACCCTAAAGCGGTCGTGCCCGTCCGACCTGCGTTCCGACCCTTCTCGCTACGCGACCGCTAATCCCGGTCGGACATGCTGTCCGTCCCCAGCTGGAAGCACCCGGGGGCCGCAACACGGGCGATTGCCGCCCCCGGGCTTCCGGCGCCGAGTGGCGTCGTCCCTCCCGGCGCGGGCCACCGCACCGACGACCGCCTGTGGTTGACTCGGGCCGGATGGGCTTGACACCGATGGGGGAGAGGTATCGGCGGCCGGACTGGGTCAGGCGTGTGAACGCGATGGGGTCGGCGTCCGGCGGCCCCCAGCGGCTGGTCCCCATCGGTGCCGGCGACCTGGTCGACCAGGCACGGGCGTCGACCGGCGTCACCGATCCGGCCGACCTCGGCGACGGCGACTGGGAGGGGCGCCTGGCCGCGCTGGTCGATGCGATCAACGGCAGTGACCTGCACGTGGTCGGCAGGCTCATGACGAGGGAGGAGTTGCTGCGCTGCCTGCGGACCCGGTTCCTGGTCGGCGAGCGACGGCGCCGTGAGCCGTCGATCGCGGACGAGGTGATCGAGGGGCCGGTGATCGTGACCGGGCCGGCGAGATCGGGGACCACCATCCTGTTCGAGCTGCTCGGCCTCGACGCCGGCCTGCGCACGCCCATCGCCAGCGACGTGATCCACCCCGTGCCGCCCAACGGCACCGGCGAGGACGAGCGGCGCGCGATGACCGAGTCCGAGCAGGAGCTCTGGGCGGACGTCCAGCCCGAGTTCGCCGCCATCCACGAGCTCCGCTCGGACCTGCCCGTCGAGTGCATCACCATCTGCGCGCCGTCATTCGCCGGCAGCCACTGGTCGATGGTCCTCACGGACCTGGGCGACTGGCTGCCCGACGTGACCGCGGACCTGGCGTTCCATCGGGCGCTGCTCCAGACCGTGCAGCACGGCCGGCCGGCGCGGCGCTGGCTGCTGAAGACGCCGGGATACGTGTTCATCCTGGACGACCTGCTGGCCGCGTACCCCGACTCGTGTGTCGTGCTGACGCATCGCGACCCGGCGCGGACGATGCCGTCCACCGTGAGCACTGCGGCCATGGTCCGGTGGCTGCGAACCGACGCCGTCGACCTCGATGTCCTGTCGACGCTGATCGGCGCACTGTTCGGCGACGCCCTGAACGCCATCGCCCGCCGGCGGGCCGACGGGTCGTTGCCGGGGACGTACGGAGACGTCCGATTCTCGGACCTCATGGACGACCCCGCGACGGCGATCGCAGGGGCGTACGAGGCGATCGGGCGCGAGCTCACGGGCGAGCATCGCGACGCGATCACGCGCTACGTGGCGGCCAAGCCCCGGGGCCTGCACGGCACCCACCGCTACACGGCGGAGGAGTGGGGCTTCGACGCCGCGTCCTTGCGTGCCGACCTCGCCGGCTACATGGACCACTTCGCCGTGCCGTCCGAGGGCTGAGCGGTCACCCCACCGAGTCGACGGGCACGACGCGGGCTGCGGGCGTCTCGATCGGGCCCTCGGGAAGCATGAACCGCCAGAACACCAACCCGAACGGTCGCCCCTCGGTCGACAACCAGTTGGGGACCCCGGGATCGCGGTGGGCGATGACCATGGTGACGGCGCCGTCGGGGTCCGCGACGGCCTGGGCGCGGTTGAGGCTCACCTGATTGCGCAGGTAGTCGAACGTCTGGAGCTGGCGGTTCCAGAGCGAGACGTTGGCGCACCGGCAGCGCGGCCAGCGGGCGCGCATGACCAGCGCCTCGTCGGGGCCGAGGAGGTAGGGCGCCATGCTGTAGGCCGCGTCCGCGGCGGCGAGGGCGTGCGCGCCGGGCTGCACGGGCGCGGGGAAGACGTGGGGCTCGCGCGACACGAACCCCGGCGCGTCGCCCTCGCCTGGCCTCGGAATCGTGTCGAGGGTGCGGCTGCGCACGAACGTGGCCATGCGGCCGAGCGCGGCTGCCACCGAGCGGTCGGTCGGCGCCGGTGGCGCCGGGGGAACCTCGCCGTCCACGAGCTCGATGGTCAGGCCCAGGTCGGGAACCGGCGGGAGGTTGGGCGATCGGACGTCCTCCCAGTAGTGGCGGACGGTGATCCGGGAGGCGCCCTCCGGGAGGGCGAGCCATCCGTGTGGCCGCGCCGGGCCGCCCAGGGTGATCTCGAACGACCCGTCCTGGCCCACGTCGAACCCACCGTCGTTCAGCGATCCGACGGTTCCCGACGGGAAGGCTCCGTCGGCGGCGCCGGCCTCGACCGTGAACGACACGTAGACGGCACCGGCCACCCGCCCCCGGACCCGGTAGGCGCCGGCCGGGTGCACGGGCGCGTCGTGGTAGCGGGCGTCGGCGTTGTCGCCGAGCGCCTTCCGCCATGGCGTGACGATGGGGCGGAACAACGGGTGGGCAGCGTCGTCCTCGAACTGGGTCTCGAGCCCGGCGGCCAGCAGGTGGGTCACCGCCCGGAGGCCCTCGGCGACGTCGACGGGATCGCTCAGCCCCCACTCCGGCCCGGCGAAGCGTTCGCCGACCGTGCGCAACGTGGCGAGCAGCTCGCCGAAGGCGGCTCTGCTCTCGGACATCGGATCCTCCCCCGGCGCCGGCGGCGGTCTCATCGCCGCCGTGCATCAACGCGAACGCTCGCCCCCCGGGTACGGGCGCCGCAGCCGACCCACGAGGCGAACAGTCTGCCGGACCTGATCGACGTAGCGCTCGCAGCCATCGCAGCCCCCCAGGTGGGCGGCGACACGATCCTGGTCGTCGGGGTCGAGGTCGCGATCGACGTAGTCGGAGGCGAGCTCCACGACGGTGCGGCAGTCGAGGGTGATCATCGGTCACGCCGCCAGTGCGCCGACGGCCGGGACGCGGTCGGGTTCGGCTGCGGGCTCGTCAGCGTCCTCGGGGGCGCCCTCCGGGTCGGCAGCCGTCTGGGCGCGGTCCCCGTGGACGACCGTGACCAGCGCCACCGCCGCCAGCACGGCCACCGCGGTGATCATCCAGGCGGCTGTGTCGACGCCGTAGGCCTTGCTCACCTCGCCGAACACCAGCGAGAACGGCAGGAAGCTGATCCAGGACAGCGCCCCGATGCCCGACACCACGCCGGAGCGGATGCTCGACGGCACCGCGTCGTGGAGCACCCTCGAGACGTAGATGCTCATGGTGACCACCACGAGCGCCACGGCGAACTGGGCGATCGTCACGACGAGCAGGTTCCGGGTCGCGGTCAGCGCCCAGCTTGCCAGGGTCAGCACCGCGATCGTCGAGGTCACCACCCTTGCCCGATCAAGCCGCACGCGGCCGGCGAGCAGCCCACCCAGGCCCAGTGTCGACACCAGGCCGGCCCAGAACGGCCCGTACAGCCCGGGCGCCGTTCCCGACGCGACCAGCCACAGCGGCCCGAATTCGAAGATCACCTGCAGCATCAACGCGGTCAGCACCGTCAGGACGACCGCGGGCAGCAGCTCCCGGCGCTGGGTGATCGTGCGGTACGTCACGGCGACGTGGCTGCGCAGCGATGTCGACTCCTCGGCCTTGTGGAGCTGCGGCTCGTCGAACCGCAGCAGCGCCGCGATCGAGGCGAGCGCGAACGGCACGGTCAGGAAGTACGTGAGGCGGGGCGTCGCGAGCCCGGCGATGACGCCGCCGGCGAGGGAGCTGGCGACCAGCGTGGCGCTCTCGACGAACCGCACCCGGCCGATGCGCCGCTCGAATCCGTCGCTGTCACCGGTCTCCTCCAGCAGCGTGTCGTAGACGACCGCCTCCATCGTCCCCGAGTACATGGCGAAGTAGACCGCCAGGAACAGGGCGCTGACGATGTAGAGCGGCACGCTGTTGCTGAGGCCACCCACCAGGGAGGTCAGCATCAGCGCCGCGCTGGCGACGATCAGGACGCCACGGCGGCTCCAGCGGTCGGCCAGGAGGCCCGAAGGGATCTCCACCAGTGGCACCAGCGCCGCATAGGCGGCGGCCATGACGCCGACGCTTGCCGCATCGAAGCCGATCTCCTTCATGAACAGCTTCTCGACCGGCACCCAGAGCATGAACCCCTGCAGCGCCACGGCGACCTGCAGCGGCAGCAGCCGCCGCCGCACCGATGTGGGGACCGAAGGCTTGACCGTTGTCTCGACCATGCCCCTGCAGAGTCACGAGGGGCCGAGGCGTTACGCGGCCGACCGGTAGATCAGCGAGGCGGCTCGCGGAAGGCCGCGAGCAGGGCGTCGCGGGCCTCGTCGCTCAGCTCGACGTCGGCCGGCGGCGCCGACCCCAGTGTCGTGATGGTCCGCCTGATCTGCTGGACGTAGGTGGTGCAGCCGTCGCAACCGACCAGGTGATCGGCGACGCGACGCTCGGTCTCCTCGTCGAGCGCGCCGTCGAGGTAGTCGGTGACGAGCTCCACCAGCTGGTCGCAGTTCAAGTCGGTCACGGTCTCGCCTCGGTACCGACGTCGGTCGCAGCCGACGCCACGAAGTACTCCTCCAGCTTGCCGCGCACGAGGGCCCGCGCCCTGTGCAGCAGCACCCGCTGGTTGGCCGCCGATATCTGCAGGATCGAGGACACCTCGTCGGCGCTGTAGCCCTCGACGTCGCGGAGCGTGATCACGACCCGCTGGCGGTCCGGCAGCTCGGCCAGCGCCACCTCCACGTGCGCCTGGACCTCGCCGGCCAGCATGTCCTGCTCCGGCGACGGCCACGGCGCCGGAAACGCCAACCAGTGGCCCGGGAACCGGTCGCCCGGCCCGCCGAACCGCGCCGGGTCGACGGTGGGGCTGTCGTCCTCGCCGGCGACCGGGCTCCACGACACCTGGCGCCCCTCCCGCATCGCCCGCCGCTTCGCGGTGTTGACCAGGATCCGGTACACCCAGGTCTTGAGCGACGAGCGGCCCTCGAATCTCCCGATGCCCTGGACGACGGCGAGCCACGCGTCCTGCACGACCTCGTCGGCGGAGGCGTGCGTCGACACGATGGAACGGGCCACGCGCGCCATTCCGCCCGACCACGCGTCCAGGACCAGTGCGAACGCGTCCTCGTCCCTGTTGCGCAGGCGGTCGATCAGCTCGGCGTCGGTGGGCAGCTCGGCTTGGTCGCGCATCGGTACGCCCACCATGTCACGCGCCGATGCGGAGCACGGAACGAGTTCCGCGCGGCACTCTATGCTCAGGGGCAGTCGGAGGGGGTGTGGCCATGGCGCGTAGACCAGTCGTGCTGCTTCTGGTCCCCGGCCTCGTGGCGGCGACGCTCGGCGTCGCCGGCACGGCGAGCCCGGCGGCGGCCGAGCCGACGACGGTGACAGTTGCCGGGAGCTTCCAGCAGGCGCTGGGCTGCCCGGGCGACTGGCAGCCGGAGTGCGCGACGACGCATCTGGCGTTCGACGCCGATGACGGCGTCTGGCAGGCGAGCTTCCCGCTCCCGGCCGGGAGTTGGGAGTACAAGGCGGCGCTCGACGGCACGTGGGCCGAGAACTACGGCGCGGGTGCCGTGCGCGACGGTCCGAACATCGGCCTGTCACTCCCCGCCGCGGGTCAGGTCAAGTTCTTCTACGACGACGAATCGCACTGGATCACCGACAGCCAGACGTCGGTCATCGCCACCGCGCCCGGCAGCTTCCAGAGCGAGCTGGGCTGCGCCAGCGACTGGGACCCGGGCTGCCTGCGGTCCTGGCTGCAGGATCCCGACGGCGACGGCGTCGCGCGCTTCTCGACCTCATCGCTGCCGCCCGACAGGTACGAGGCCAAGGTGGCGATCGACGAGACGTGGGACGAGAACTACGGGGCCGGTGGCGTCCGTGACGGAGCCAACATCGCGTTCACGGTCGGGACCGCCGGCGACGTCGTCACGTTCAGCTACGACCAGGCCAGCCACGTCCTCGACATCGCCGTGACGCCGGCGGTGCCGGTCGACGACGCCGCCCTCGTGCGCGAGCCCGTTCGGCACCCGTTCGTCGACGAGCTCCTCTACTTCGCCATCCCCGACCGCTTCAACGATGGCAACCATGGGAACAACTGCGGTGCCTTCGCCGGCGCCTGCGTGGCCGGCGACACCCAGGAGAACGTGCTGGCCCACGGCTACCTCCCCGACCAGAAGGGCTACTACCACGGAGGCGACCTCGAGGGCCTGCGGCGCAAGCTGCCCTACCTCCAGGGCCTCGGCGTCACCGCCATCTGGGTCGGGCCGATCTTCACCAACAAGCCGACCCAGTCCGACACGACCGACCTGTACGGGCACTCCGCGGGTTACCACGGCTACTGGATCGAGGACTTCCTGCATGTCGACCCGCACCTCGGCACGAACGCCGAGTTCGCGCGCCTGGTCGACGAGGCCCATGGCCGCGGCATGAAGGTGGTGATGGACATCGTCACCAACCACACCGCCGACGTCATCCAGCTCGAGGGCAACGCCGGGTACCGCAACAAGCGCGACTTCCCGTACCGCGACGCCGCCGGCCAACCGTTCGACGACTCCGAATTCGCGTACTCGGGCCAGTCGGACTACTCGTTCCCCGAGGTGAACGCGACGTCGTTCCCCTACACGGCGACGGTGCCGGCGGACGAGGCCAACGTCAAGAACCCCGCGTGGCTCAACGATCCGCTGCTGTACCACAACCGGGGGAACACGAGCTTCACGGGTGAGAACTCGCTCTACGGCGACTTCTTCGGGCTCGACGACCTGTGGACGGAGCGCCGCGAGGTGGTCGAGGGGATGGTCGACATCTACTCGTTCTGGATCGACGAGTTCGGCGTCGACGGGTTCCGCATCGACACCACCAAGCACGTGAACCTGGAGTTCTGGCAGAAGTTCGGCCCGGACATCCTGGCCGCGGCCGAGGCGCGGGGCATCGACGACTTCTTCGCCTTCGGCGAGGTGTTCGACCAGCAGTTCGGCCCGGCGTTCATGAGCGAGTTCTCCACGAAGGGCCGGCTGCAGTCGACGATCGACTTCGGCTTCCAGCTGGCGGCGCGGGGCTTCGCGTCACAGAGCGCTCCCACCGACGCGCTGCGCGACTTCTTCGCCCTGGACGACTACTACACCGACACCGACAGCAACGCCTATGCGATGCCCACGTTCCTGGGGAACCACGACATGGGCCGCATCGGCTACTTCCTGCAACGCGTCGACCAGTCCGGCTCCGCCGACGCCGAGCTGCTGGCCCGCTCCCGGCTCGCGCACGCCCTCATGTTCCTCTCGCGCGGCCAGCCCGTCGTGTACTACGGCGACGAGCAGGGGTTCGTGGGCGACGGTGGCGACAAGGACGCCCGCGAGGACATGTTCGCCAACGCCGTGCCCTCCTACGCCGACAACGACCTCATCGGCACCGACGAGACATCGGCCGACGACAACTTCGACCGCGACCACCCGCTCTACGACACGATCCACGAGCTCGCCAAGCTGTCCCGCCAGCACCCGGCGCTGCGTTCCGGGGCGCAGATCCACCGCGTCAGCTCCGACGGTCCCGGCGTCTACGCGTTCTCCCGGATCGATCGCGACCAGCGCCTCGAGTACGTCGTGGCCCTCAACAACAGCGAGGCTGCGGCCAGCGCGGACGTGCCGACCTACTCGCCGGCGGGTGCCAGGTTCAAGCTCGTGTCGCGCAAGCTGTCGCCCGACGCTGGCGTGCCCGACACCGTGACCGCAGGGCCCGACGGCGGGCTCAGCCTCACCGTGCCGCCCCTGGGTGTCGTCGTGTACCAGGCCAAGGAGCCGGTGCCGGCCAGCGACACGGCGCCCGGCATCGCCATCACCAGCCTCGAGCACGGCGACACCGCCGAGCTGGGCACCAACACCTGGGACGGCCACCGCGTCACTGACCGGGTCGAGGTCTCCGCCGACCTCGACCGCGACACCTACGCAGAGGTGACGTTCGCGGTGCGGGAGGGCTCCGGCGACTACGTCCCGATCGGCACCGACGACAACCCGCCGTACCGGGTGTTCTACGACGCCAGCCACCTGCGGGGCCACGAGGACACCAGGCTGTCGTTTAGGGCGATCGTCAACGACCTCTCCGGCCACCTGGCCGCCGACGAGGTCGTGAACGTCGGGGTCGAGTTCCCGGAGGCCGCGGCGCCGAGGACCCCCTACGCCGTGATCCACTACGCCCGGCCCGCCGGCGACTACGGGGACCACACGACCGGCAACGCCAACGACTTCTGGGGCCTGCACCTGTGGGGCGATGCCATCGCCCCCGAGGAGGCCACCGACTGGACGACCCCCAAGCCGTTCCTCGGCGAGGACGAGTACGGCCGGTTCGCCTTCGTCAAGCTGGCGAACGACACGCTGCCGGTTAACTTCATCGTCCACCGCGGCGACACCAAGGACCCCGACAACAGCCCCGACCGCAGCTTCGACCCCGGCACGACGCCGGAGATCTGGCTGCGCCAGGGCGACGCGACGATCTACACGTCCCAGGCCGCAGCCCAGGGACACGCCACCGTCCGCTACGCCTGCACCGACTGCTCGGCGGTGACGATCGACGCGTCCGGCCCGGCGGGCCCCATCAGGACCAACGCGCCCCCGGACGCAACCGACGACTACGGCGCCGTGTTCACGCTGACGCCGCCCGACCTGTCGTCGCCGCTGACCGTCACGATCCGCAACGGCGGGACCATCGACATCGACACGCAGACGTTCACACCCACGGAAACGCCGACGGCCTGGTTCCAGCCCGGCGAGCAGGTGGTCCACCGGTCCCGGGGGGCGGCCGAGGACTTCGCCACGATCCACTACCGCCGTCCTGCCGGCGACTACGGCGACCCGACCAGCACCGACTTCAACGACTTCTGGGGCATCCATGTGTGGACGGGTGCGGCGACCGAGCCACCGTGGACCGACCCGGTGCGGCCGGTCGGCCAGGACGTGTTCGGCATCGAGTTCCGGGTCGACCTCAGCGACGGGGCCGACCAGCTCGCCTACATCCTCCACCGCGGCGACACCAAGGACCCGGGCCCCGACCAGTTCCTCGTGTTCGACACCTATGGCCACGAGGTCTGGCAGCTCCAGGGCGCCGACCCCGAGCGGCCGTACGCGGCGCCGCCGGCGGCCATGGCCGCCGGCCCGTAGGCCGGCGGCATTCATGCAATTAGGCCCCGGCCGGCGTTTCGCGTTCAGGCCCTAGGGCGCAAACAGGCCCCGGCGGGGGGTTCGCGTTCAGGCCCTGGGGCGCATTCATGCAATCAGGCCCCGGCGGGGGCCGGGGCCTGGGCGATTGTGGGGGCCGCGGCGGTTTGGGTGCGCCGGCGTCAAGGGTTCGCTGCGCCGGCCTGCGGCCGCCCTTGACCCCGGCTCGGCGGCGGCTGGTTCCTGGCCCGAAAATGTGGTCTGAGCAGGGGTTTTGGCTTGCCCGGGGTATGCGAACAGGTGTACGATCATGCTTGTGTTCGAGCAGCTGGGGGAGGCAATCGACGGGCTGGACATCCCCGTCGACGGTGCCGCCCTCGCTGAGGTTGTGGCGTTGCGGGATCGGCTCGACGCCCGCATCAGCGACGCCGTCGCCCACTGTGACCGGGTCGGGCTGTGGGAGCTCGATGGCGCCACCTCGATGACCGCATGGCTCGCGCACCACGCCCGCATGCCCCGCCCCCGCGCGTCGGCGACCAGCGCCCGGGCCCGCAAGCTCGCCCAGCTGCCGGTCACCGCCGGGGCGTGGCGGGATGGGACGTTGTCCAGCGGTCAGGTTGACGCGATCGCCGCCAACCTCGACCCCGACACCGTGGCCCTGTTCGTGGACCACGAAGCCGCCATGGTGCCCACCCTGGTGGAGTTGTCGGTGCGGGATGTCGCCACGGCGATGGGGGCGTGGCGGGAATGCGCCACCGCCACATCCCGCACCGACAGATCCACCAGGGTCGGGACCAGCGCGGGCTCGTGCTCCGCGAACAGCGCCACGGTGTCGGCGTCGAGGTTGGCGGCGATGGCATCGACCTGCCCCGCCGAAAGCGTCCCGTCCCGCCACGCCCCCGAGGCGACCGGCAGCTGGGCGAGCTTGCGGGCCCGGGCGCTGGTGGCGGCGGCGCGGGACCGGGGCATGCGGGTGTGGTGCGCGAGCCAGCCGGTCATCGAGGTGGCGCCGTCGAGCTCCCACAGC
>DATFVX010000301.1:0-6423 GCA_035259985.1 Acidimicrobiales bacterium
ACCCGACCACCGCCTCGACCGCCACGCCGTCGAGGTTGGCGACCGCCCCCGCCGACAGGTCGTCCACCGCCACGACGGCGGAGACCTCGGGACGGGCAACGAGGTGCCGGCAGAGGTTCGCTCCGATGAAGCCGGCACCGCCCGTGACCGCGACCCGCATCAGAGCCGTTCCACGTTCTCCGCGAGCGGCAGCCAGCCGCGGGTGTCGAGGACGTAGGTGGCGTGCTGGACCACCATGTGGGGGTCGAACGCGTCGTGGTCCACCAGGGCCACCACGGCATCGGCCCCCGCGAGCTCGTCGGTCGTGAGCTCCACGGGCGTGACGCCGGGAGGGAACTCGCCGAGCGCAACGTGCGGGTCGCACGCCCGCAGGTCGGCACCCATGTCCGCCAGCAGGCGCGAGATGCGCCGGGACGGCGCTTCCCGGCAGTCGCCGACGTTGCGCTTGAACGACACGCCGAGCAGCAGGAGCCTCTGGCCCAGCACGGCCCTGCCCTGCCGGTTGAGCGCGGCCACCAGCCGGCGGACCACGTAGTCGGGCATGTGGTCGTTGACGTCGTTGGCCAGTTCGACGAAGCGAAAGCTCTGCCCGAGGCGCCTGCGCACCTGCCACGAGAGGTAGCTGGGATCGACGGGCAGGCAGTGACCGCCGACGCCGGGCCCGGGGGTGAACCGCAGGTAGCCGAACGGTTTGGTGGACGCGGCCCCGATCGCCTCCCACATGTCGATGCCCAGGTCGTTGGCGAACATGGCCAGCTCGTTGACGAGGGCGATGTTGACGTGCCGGAACGTGTTCTCCAGCAGCTTCGTCAGCTCCGCCACCTTCGGGCCGGAAACCGGCACCGTCCGGTCGACGAGCCGGTCGTAGAAGCCGCGCACGGCCGCCAGGCTGGGTGCGTCGACCCCGGACACGACCTTGGGAGTGGTCACCAACGTGTGGGTGGGGTTGCCGGGGTCGATCCGCTCGGGCGAGTACCCGAGGTGGAAGTCGCCGCCGGCGACCAGCCCGGATCCCTGCTCGAGGATGGACCCCACCAGCTCCTCGGTCGTGCCGGGATAGGTGGTCGATTCGAGGATCACCGTGCCGCCCGGCTGCAGCAGTGCGGCCAGGGACCGGGCGGCGGCCTCGATGTAGGAGAGATCGGGCGCCCCCTCGCGCAACGGCGTGGGCACTGCGATCACCGCGACGTCGAAGCCGCCGACGTCGTCGAACGCGGCGACCGGGCGGTACCGGCCCGTGGCCAGGGCCGCCCGCAGCGTGGCGTCGGGGACATCCTCGACATACGAGTGCCCAGCACCCAGCGACTTGATCCGGTCGCCGTCCACGTCGTAGCCCACGACGTCGAACCCCACCTCGACGGCCCGCACGGCCAGGGCCAAGCCGACGTAGCCCTGCCCGACCACCACCAACCGACTCCCAGCCATGCGCGACATCATGGCGCGTCGATTCACCCGTCGGCCCATCGACGGTGACCCGCAGCCGAGGATGCGAGACCGCGGGTGGCACGGCCGGTAGCGACGCGGCAGACTTGCCGCTGGTAGAGGACAAGTCGGGGGACCGCTGGGGACCGCTGGGACATCGCGATGGCTCGCCAGACGACGACTGCAGGCATCGTGGCGGCCGACAGGGCCGCGCGCGATGACGTCGCAGACGGAGCGCCGCGGGACACCACAACGGCACACGCCATCGGTGCCGCGCCGGGTGGCGGTCCGCCGCATCGTGTGTTGGGTTCGTGGGCCTCGCGAGTGCTCGACCTCGCGCTGGGGGTGCCCGTGCTCCTGCTGGCCTCGCCCGCCATCCTCGGGCTGGCCCTGCTCATCCGCCTCCGCATGGGCTCGCCCGTCCTGTTCCACCAGCAGCGCGCGGGTCGGGGTGGCCGAGTGTTCGAGCTCGTCAAGTTCCGCACCATGCGAGCGGCGGCACCGGGCGAGGACGGGCCGGACTCCGACGGCGAGCGGCTGACGCGCCTGGGCCAGGCCCTGCGCTCCATGAGCCTCGACGAGCTGCCGACGCTGGTCAACGTCGTGCGCGGCGACATGGGCCTCGTCGGCCCCCGGCCGCTGCCGGTGCGTTACCTGCCCCGCTACTCCGCGGCGCACGCACGCCGCCACGACGTCCGCCCGGGGATCACCGGTTGGGCCCAGGCCAATGGCCGCAACGCCCTCTCGTGGGACGACCAGCTCGACATGGATGTCTGGTACGTCGACCACAAGTCGCTGCACCTCGACCTACGCATCCTCCGCGACACGGTCGCGCGCGTGCTGCGACGCGAAGGCATCAGCGCCAACGGCCACCCCACCCGGCCAGAGTTCCCCGGCTCGGGCGCGACGAACGTCGAGGTGGTCGGCGCGGAGGCCGGCAGCCCGTCGTGACGTTTGGCGATCCGGTCACGGTCCTCATCTCGTCGGCGGGGCGGCGCGTCGAGCTGCTGCGTGGGTTCCGCCGGGCGTTGGACGCCGTCGGGGCCACCGCCGGCCGGGTCCTGGCCACCGACTGCTCGTGGTACTCGAGCGCCTTCCACGAGGCCGACGAGGCGTTCCTCGTCCCCCGGCTCGACGACCCCGAGTTCGTGCCCCGGCTCCTCGAGCTCTGCGTCAAGCACGACGTCGACCTGATCGTCCCCACGATCGACACCGAGATGCCCGTGTGGGCGGCGCACCGCGACCAGTTCGACAGCATCGGCACCACGATCGCCTTGTCGAGCCGCGACGTCGTCACGATCGCCGCCGACAAGCAGCGCACGCACGACTGGCTGGTGGCGCAGGGCTTGCCCACGGTCGACCAGACGGAGCCCGCCGCTGCCCTGGCCGATCCGGACACGTGGACGTTCCCGCTCATGGCCAAGCCCCGCTTCGGGAGCGCCGGCCTCGGCGTCGGGCTGGTGCGCGACGCCGAGGAGCTGGCCCTCGTCGCCCGGCGTGGCCACGAACTGGGCGAGATCGTGGTGCAGCGGGTGGCTCCGGGGGTCGAGCACACGATCGACGTGCTGGCCGACCGCACTGGCCGCTGCCTGTGCGCCGTGCCCCGCCGCCGGATCGAGGTGCGGGCCGGCGAGGTCAGCAAGGGTGTGACGGTGCGGTCGCCGGTCCTGCAGGACCTGGCCGCCCGGGTGTGCGAGGCCCTGCCCGGCGCCTACGGGGCCCTGAACGTGCAGGTGTTCGCCGACGGCGATGTCGAAGAGTCGGCCGACCTCGCCGTGATCGAGATCAACGCCCGCTACGGCGGCGGGTTCCCGCTCAGCCTCGAGGCCGGGGCCGACTTCCCCCGCTGGATGCTCGAGGAGCTCGTGGGGCTGCCATCGACGGCGTCGCCCGACGACTGGCGCTCGGGCCTCGTCATGCTCCGCTACGACGCGGCGGTGTTCGTCGACGAGCGCCGCCGGCACGAGTGAGGCGGGGCGGAGCGTGCGCCGCCTCGTGGTGTTCGACATCGACGACACCCTGTACCTGGAACGTGACTACGTCCGCAGTGGGTTCGCCGCGGTCGGCGCGTGGGCCGGCGCCGAGCTCGGCGTGGCCGACCTGGGCGACAGGGCCTGGGCGAGGTTCGAGGCGGGCGGGCGGGGTCGGATCTTCGACGAGGTGCTGGCCGCCTCCGGCGTCCGGGCGAACGGCTCGCTCGTGTCACAGCTCGTGGGCGTCTACCGGTCGCACGCCCCGGCCATCGAGATGCTCGACGACGTGCGCGCCTGGCTGGCCGCTCGCCCCGACGATCTCGCTCTCGCCGTGGTGAGCGACGGCCCACCTGCGAGCCAGCGGGCCAAGGCAGTGGCGCTCGGCCTTGGCGACTGGGCCGATCCGATCGTCCTCACCGAGGAGCTCGGGCCGGGGCGGGGCAAGCCGCACCCCGCAGCCTTCGCGCGCGTGGAAGCCGCCACCGGGGTGGCGGGCCCGGCCTGCGCCTACGTGGCCGACAACCCGGCCAAGGACTTCGCCGGCCCCCGGTGCCGCGGCTGGCGCACCGTGCGGGTCCGGCGGGACGGCGGCCTGCATGCCGGCGTCGCCAGCGGCGACGACGTGGACGCCGAGATCACCGGCTTCGCCAGCCTGGACGAGGCATTGGGACGGTGGGCGTGACCGGCGGCCGGGGCCCCGGGGTCGGCGTGGACTCGCCGGCGTTCAAGGTCATGCACCTCACGACCGTCGATTCCAGCCTGCGCTACCTGTTGTGGCCCCAGCTCGCCGCCGTGCGCGACCGCGGCGGCGATGCAGCGGGCGTCAGTGCCCCCGGGCCCGACGTGGAGAGCCTGGAACGCGCCGGCATCCGCCACGTGCCGCTGACGGCGTCGACCCGCGAGATGGATCCGCTCGCCGACCTGCGGGCCGCCGCCCAGCTCTGGCGGATCGTGCGGCGGGAGCGGCCCGACGTCCTCCACACCCACAACCCCAAGCCCGGCCTCTACGGGAGGGTCGTGGGCCGCCTGGCGCGGGTCCCCATCGTGGTCAACACCAACCATGGGGTCTACGCCACGGAGGACGACGGTTGGCCGCGGCGCACGGTAGTCCTGGCGCTGGAGGCCGTCGCCGCCCGGTTCTCGCATGCCGAGCTCGTCCAGAATCCCGAGGACCTGGGCCTCCTGATCCGGCGCCGCATCAATGTGCGGCGCCGCACGCGGCTGCTCGGCAACGGCATCGACCTGGACCGGTTCCGCCCCGACAGCCTGGGCTCGGTCGAGCGGGCGGCGCTGCGCGCGGAGCTGGGCGCCGGTCCGGACGACGTCGTCGTGGGAATGGTCGGGCGCCTGGTCGCCGAGAAGGGCGTGCTCGAGCTGCTGGCCGCAGCCCGGCTCCTCGACCATCGCTACGTCGTGGTGGTGATCGGGCCCGACGACCCTGCCAAGCCGGACGCCCTCGACCGGGAGACCGTGCAGCGGGCCGAGGCCGCCGGCGTGCGGTTCCTGGGCCTGCGGGAGGATGTGGACCGGCTCTACGGGGCCATGGACCTGTTCGTGCTGCCCTCGTGGCGGGAGGGCTTCCCCCGGGCGGCGATGGAGGCGGCCGCCTCGGGCCTCCCGGTGATCGCCTCCGACGTGCGGGGCTGCCGCCAGGTCGTCGACCACGAGGTCAGCGGCCTGCTGGTTCCCGTCCGCGACCCCGAGGCGCTGGCGAAGGCCATCCACACGCTGGGCGAGGACCCCAGCACGCGGGCCGCCCATGGGGCCGCCGGCGCCGCCAAGGCCCGCCGCGAGTTCGACGAGCGCCGCGTGGTGCGGACCGTGCTCGACACGTACGCGTCGATCGCGGAGGGAAAGGGACTCGACCGCGTCACCGACGCTCTCCGGGCGACGCCCGACACCCGGGCAGCGCCGGCCTGAGGTGCACGACTTCCCCATCACGCAGCTCTGGTGGGGTCTAGCGGCGGGAATCGCTGCCCTTGGGGTGTCCCTCGTGGCATCCGTCGTGATGGCCCGGGCGCGCACGGCCGACGGCCGGCCGCCCGGCATCGGATTGCCGACCGCGGCGGCGGCCATGGTCGCGATCGCTCCGTCGCAGGCACCGGCCGTCGGGGTGATTGCGGGCCTCGCCGGTGTCACCGCGATCGTCGGGCTGGCCCCGGCGACGCGATCCTCGTCGGGCACGAGACCGGTGGTCCTGACATTGCTGCTCGCAGCGCCGTTCGCCTGGCTGCTGGCCGCCGATGCGTCATCGGTCGCGTGGGTCCGGGCGGTCGGGCTGTGCGGTGCCACGGTGGCCCCGGTCGCCGCGCGCCGCACCGACGCCGAGTGGGGCCGGGCGGGGCTCACCCCGGGCCTGTTCGCGATCACGGCCGCCGGCGTGTTCGCCGCCGTGCCCAACACGGAGGCGGCCGTGACCCTGCTCGGTGCCGCCCTGCCCGGCGCATGCGCCGGGTGGCCGCTGGGCCGGGCCCGCCTGGGCGGTGCCGGGGCCGCCGGCGCCACGGCCCTGCTGGTGTGGGTCGCGGCGACCGGCGCCGCCGGGCGTGAGCCGGCGATCGTCGGGGCGCTGGCGTGCCTCGGGCTCCTCATCGCACTACCGCCCGGCTTGTGGCTGGCCGGCCGCTGGCGCCGGGCCAAGGTCAGTTGCGCGCGGCGGGCGGCCACCGGCCCGCTCGCGGCCCTGGTCGTCCAGGCGGCCGTGGTTGCCGTGGCATCGCGAGTGGCGGGAGTCAGCCACGGGCTCTGGCTCGCCGTCCCGGTCGCAGTCGCGACCCTGGTCGTCGCTGCGATCGCGGGCGCGGCGTTGACCGCCTGCGTCCCGATGGGGGCGCCGGCCGGGCCGGGTCCCAGGCCGCCGCCGGCGGGAGGATCGCCGGCTCGCGTTCCCTAGTGGGCGCTCGCGGAAGTTCCGTGGATGTATCGCCGTGTCAGATTCGTCGCTGGCGAGGACGCAGGAGGAAGGCGCAGCCAGCGGCTGCGGCGACGACGAGGACGACGTCCAGCGGCGAATCTGGCCGGCGAGACG
>DATFVX010000302.1:0-17388 GCA_035259985.1 Acidimicrobiales bacterium
CGGCGGACCGCCGTGAGCGCCAGCCCTACGAGCACCAACGCGCTGAGCACCGCAATCCAGATGCCGGTCCGTTGACCGGGCGGCACGTAGGCCAACCGGACCTCGTGGGTCCCCGCCGGCACCGCTACGGCGACGACACCGTGGTCTGCGGCCCGCAGCTCGGCTGCCTCGCCGTCCACTTCCGCCCGCCAGCCGCGCTGGATCGCATCGGCGACGACCAGGTATCCGTCACCGTCGGCGTCGACCCTCGCCCGGATCGCGTCGCCCGAGTCCTCGACGACCTCGACGTCGGCCGACCGGCCCGACGGCCGCGGTCCGGGCCCGGACAGCACCACCGTCGACGCCGGCACCTCGGGATCGGCGAGGAGCTCGAGGCGGCGACGCGCGTCGGGCTCGACGATCGCCTCGGACGCCCACCGGATGCGGGGTAGCGCGGTGGTCCGCTCGTAGATCGCCGTGCCCTCGGCGTGCACCAGGCGCAGGCCGTCGGCCTCGGGCAGCACGAGGTACGCGGCGGGGCTGCCGCCGTATTCCCTGACCACCAGGGGGCGGTCGGCGTCCACCAGCGTGAGGCGCGCCGCCACGGTCGTGGGCGCCCCATCCCCTGGTACCGGGACGTGCCAGGGCCCCGACTGGAGCCAGCGGAACAGCCGTTGCGATCCCGTTGCCAGGACATGGCCGTCGGCGTCGAGCAGCTCGACCTCCACACGCGGGCGCTCGCCGCCGGTGTTGGGTGGCACCGGCAGGTCGAGTCCAACCGCGCGGACCGGCCCCTCGAGCGGGATGGTCACCGGCTCATCCGGCCGCAGCTCGGTCCGGCCGCCGCCGGGCTGACGCAGGTCACGCGCCTCGCCGTAGATCGGGTTCGCGGCGTCGGTGACGTAGTAGCGGACTGCCAGGCGATCGAGCACCGGCGACTGAACGCGCTCGACGGGCAGGTAGGGAACCAAGCTGAGCGACCGCAGGCCGGCCCGCCCGCCGTTGATCGCCTCGAGCAGGTCACCCCAGGTGTCCTCGTAGAAGGTCCGCCCGGTCAGCGCCCGCAGCCCGTACACGCGGTTGGCGCTCGGCTGCAACGTGTAGTCGGTCGAGACGAACCGCTCGTGCCCGAGATGTTCGCTGAGGAAGTCGGTTGTCGAGCTCTCGGCATACAGGTCGTCGGGGTCGCCCGTGGGCCAGTAGGGCCGGATGGCACCCACGGCCTCGGCACCCACGAGGAGCGGCACCAGAGCCACGGCGCCCACGCGCAGCGCGGTGTGCGGTGCCCGGGCCGCGAGGAACACGGCGGCCGCGGCGACGCAGGCAGCCACCGGGATCCAGCCGTGGAGCGGAGGGCTCGGGATGTCCGGCCAGTCGTGGATCCGCCAGGTCAGGAGCGCCCCGACGGCCATCAGCCCCGCGACTCCCGCCAGCAACCGCCGGCGCTCCGGGGTGTCTACTTCGGCGCGCAGGCGTTCGACGCCGAACGCAGCCAGCACCGCGAGGGCGAAGGACATCAGCACGCGTATGCGCATGATGCGGTTCTCGTCGAACACCGGGAACTGCTGCACCAACCACAACCCCGGTCCCCCGAGGTACGCGAGCATGCCGGTCACCGCGGCGAGCGCGAGGAAGAAGGTGCGCAGGCCCCGCCGGCCGCGCCCGGGCGCGAAGAGGCCGACCACCGCAAGTCCCACGACCATCGCGCCCGCGAACGCCTCGGTCTCGTGCTCGCCGGTCGGGCATGCGAAGTCGAAGTCGGTGGCCGAGCCGTAGCGGGGGAAGACGAGGCTGCCCAGCGACCGAGCGGGAGCGTGGCACTGCGTGGTCTGCTCCCGGTAGCCGAGGTCGAGCCCACCGAGGTAGTCGGTGAACGGCAGGATCAGCCAGGCGACCAGGCCGAGGCCGAGCGCGATGGCGGCCAGTCCGAGGCCACCGATGCGCCGGAGCTCCCGTCCGTCCACGCCGTCCCGGCGCAGGGCGACCAGGCGGTAGCCCCCGTAGAGGACGCCCGAACCGAAGATGTAGGCCGCCACGGCCGGGAAGTAGCCCACGTAGACGAGGGCGGTGATCACGGCGATGGGCACGACCGATGAGGCGCGCCTGCGCTGGACGGCCCGTTCGACGGCCCAGAACATCCACGGGAGGAAGGCCGCCGTCCTCGTCTGCGGCCAGTTGGTCCACACGTACATGAAGCCGCTGGTGGCGAACGCGAGCCCGGCGACGATGCCCGCCAGCCTCGATACGCCCAGGCGCCGCAAGAACAGCGCCATGCCCGCAATGGTCACGAGCGTGACCACCAGCTGCGACCACGCGGGCGCCAGCCAGAGCGGCAGGATCATGTACGGCCAGGTCGTCGGTGAGAACACGGCCACGTCGTCGATGGCGCCGAACGGCGTGCCTCCGTTGTTGTAGGGGGACCAGGAAGGGAAGTCGCCGTCCCACAGCCGATCGACGAACTCCGCCGTGTCCGGCAGCATCACGTTCACCTGGTCGCCGAACCACGTACCGGCAAACGTCCAGTCCTGGGGTTGCTGGGAGCGCCACGGTTCCTGGACGCTCAACAGGTCGGGCACGGTCAGCGTGCGGAGCCCGATCAGCGACGAGCCCATGGTGAGGGCGACGACGCCGACGACGCACGCGAGCGCGAGCAGGGTCAGGCGGCGCTCGGACGCCAGCACACGGTGACGAGGCCCTGGCTCGGGGCCGTTGCCCTCGTCGTCGGTTGTCGCGTCAGCGACCGTGGTGCTGGTCACGAACCACCTTCTCCGCGCCCAGCCGATCAACGTACCTGGCGCCCGAGAGCGCGAGCTAGCGTGTGCGGTGACAGGGGGGTCCGCGACTCGATGTTCGACCGATGGCGTCTTGCCGCCCGCACGAAGGTGCAAGGTTTCCTACTCCAGGTGCTCAACGAGCGCGATGCCGGGGCCCGCGCCCAGGCGGCGCAGCAGGCCGAGGAGACCCGGCAGCTGCACCGCAGCGTGGTCGCCTTGGCGGCCGAGGTCCGCGCCGAGCTCGCCGCGGCGCGGCAGGCCGTCGACGAGATCGAGCAGCGCCAGCGGCGCGACATCGCCTACGCGCTCGACCGGTGGGCGACGTCCACCACCGCCGAGTTCGTCGCCCGCGACCTGCCGGCGGCCCGCACGTTCGACCATCCCCACGAGACGCTGCGCTGGGCGCTGACGCAGGCACCCGCCGACGGCCTGGCCCTGGAGTTCGGCGTCTGGAGCGGGACGACCCTCAACATCATCGCCCCGACGCGTCCCCGCGGCACCGTGTTCGGCTTCGACTCCTTCGAGGGCCTGCCCGAGTGCTGGCGGACTGGATTCGACACCGGCATGTTCACGGCCGATCAGCTGCCCGACGTGCCGGGGGCGGAACTGGTGGTCGGGTGGTTCGACGACGTCCTGCCGGGCTGGGCCGCCGAGCACCCGGAACCGATCGCCATCCTGCACCTCGACGCCGACCTCTACAGCTCCACCACAACGGTGCTCGACCACGTCGGCGACCGGCTGGTGGAAGGCTCGATCGTGGTCTTCGACGAGTACTTCAACTACCCGGGCTGGTACGACCACGAGCACAAGGCGTGGGTCGAGTTCGTCGAGCGAACCGGCATCAGGTTCACCTACGAGGCCTACACGCGGGACAACGAGCAGGTGGTCGTGCGAATCGGCAAGCCTGACGCCGGCACCGACTGAGCCCTGCCGGCACGTCCCCGGCGACCGGGGTGGTCCGCCGGCCGATCTCAGGAGGGCCCACCGGCTGCCGCGCCGTCGGCTTGGGCGCGCCGCCGCCGTCGCAGCTCCCACGCACCGATGGCCACCAGGGCGAGCGCAGCGGCGCCGGCGATGAGGAAGCCGGCCCGCTGACCCGGAGGCTCGTACGCGAGGGTGAGCTCGTGCCGGCCCTGGGGCACGGCCACGGCAACCATCGCGTGGTCGGCATCCCGCAGTTCGACGGCGCGCCCGTCCAGCTCGGCATGCCACCCCTTCTGGATGGCATCGGCGACGACCACGTAGCCCCGTCCGCTGGCATCCACGTCCATCCGGATCGTGTCGCCGTCGCCGTGGTCGTCGCGGACCCGGATCCGTGCCGGGCGTCCGTCGGCAGCCGGGCCGGCTCCGGACAGAACCACCGTCTCAGCCGGCAGGCTCGGGTCGTCGAGCAGCCCCAGGCGGCGGGTGCGGTCGGGCTCGACCACCGCATCGGGAGCCCACCGGATCCGGGGCAGAGCGTGAAGCCGCCCATAGATGACGGTCCCGTCGGCATGGACGAGCCGCACCCCGTCGTCCGCCGAACGGACGACCGCCGCCGCCGGTCCGCCGGCCGCGCCGTTGACGGCGAGCGGCCGCTCGGCGTCGACGAGCGTGAGCCGCACCGCGGCTGTCGCCGTAGCGAGGTCGCCTGGCACGGCGACCGTCAGTGGACCGGCCGCGGTCCCCGGATAGAGCCGCCGCCACCCGGTGGCGAGCACCCTGCCGGCGCGGTCGACGAGCTCGGCCCTCAAGCGCGGCCGTTCCCCCCCGACGTCGGGCGCCGTCGGGAGGTCGAGGCCGATGCCCCGAAGCGGTCCGGTGACGCCGACCATGGTCGACTCGCCGGGAGCGATCTCGACCGGCCCCGAGGGCGGCCCGAGGAACTCGATCGGGCCGAGCACGGGCGTCGTGGTGGACGTCACGTAGTAGCGCATCGCCATCCGGTCGAAGATGGGGGACCCCAGGTCCTCCACCGAGAGCTCCGACAGGATGGAGGCGCTGCGGAGGCCGACGTCGCGCCCGTGGGCCGTGTCGATCAGCTCGTCCCACTCGTCGGTGAAGAATCCTCGACCGGTCACCGCCCGTAGCCCGAAGACCCGGTTGCTGTTGACGAAGAACGTGAGGAGCGACGAGCCATAGCGGTCGGCGCCGATGTGCTCCTGCAGGAAGTCCGAGGTGCTGGTCTCGGCATACAGGTCGTCGGGATCGCCCCTGGGCCAGTAGGGGCCGATGGCCGCCACCGCTTCGACGGTGATGACAATCGGAACGGCGTAGAGGGCGAGCCGCCGCCAGCCGGGGTGCCGGGCGCCGGCGGCCAGCAGCACCCCCGCGGTGACCAGGCACGCGACGACGGGTACCCAGCCGCCGAGGGCCGGCATCGGGATGTCGTGCCAGTCGCGCACGCGCAGCAGCACGACGGCCACGACGACGAACAGGCCGGCGAGCGCGGCCAGCAGCCTCCGGCCGCTGGTCCCGGCGTCCCGCACGTACTGGACGAGTCGATCGAAGCCGCACGCCGCGAACACCGCGATCGCGAAGCCGAGCAGCACCCGTAGTCGTGTGATGCGGTTCAGGTCGAAGACGGGTAGGTGCTGCAGCAGCCACAGGCCCGGCCCGCCGAGGAACACCAGCATCGCGACGGTGGCACCGAGCCCGGCGAAGTAGCCGCGAGCACCACCCGGCAGCTTCCCCCTGGTCAGGAGGCCCAGCCCGGCCAGGCCGACGACCATCACGCCTGCGAACGTCTCGGTCTCGTGCTCCCCCTGCGGGCAGACGAACTCGAAGTCGGGCGACGAGCCGTAGCGCGGGAAGACGAGGCTGACGACGGACTTGGCGGGTGCGTGGCACGTGGACGTCTGCTCGCGGTAGGTGAGATCGAGGCCCGAGACCTGATTCAGGAGTGGCAGGACCAGCCAGGCGACGAGCGCGACCCCGAGGACCACGCCGGTGCCCACCACAGCGGCGGTCTGCACCAGCTCCTGACGGCGACGACGCCGCCGCTCGACCCACAGGCGCGCCAGCAGGTACACGCCCGCGGCGAGCATGCACTGGGCCATGAGCGGCGGGGAGAAGCCGAGGTACATGATCGCCGTGACCAGGGCGACCGGGATGGCGGCGACCGCCCTGCGGACCTGGATCGCCCGCTCCACCGACCAGAAGAGCCACGGAAGCAGGGCTGCGATCCGGGTCTGAGGCCACTGCAGCCACATGTACATGAAGCCGCTCGTGGCAAAGGCAAATCCCCCCAGGAGCCCGGCCGCATGGCTCAGCCCGAGCCGGCGGAGGAGGAGCACCATGCCGGCGACGGTCACGCCGATGACGAGGAGATGGGCGTACGCAGGCGCCAGCCACAAGGGCAGCACCATGTAGGGCAGGACCAGGGGCGAGAACACGGAGTCGTCGCCAACGCCGGCGAGTGGCGCGCCCCCGCTGTTGTACGGCGACCACCAGGCAAGGTCGCCGCTGCGCAGCCGGCTCGCAAACTCATCGAGCGTCGGCAGCAGGACGTTGACGTGGTCGCCGAACCACGTTCCCGGGAACGTCCAGTCCTGCGTCTGCTCGGCGTACCACGGCTCGTAGCTGTTGAGGAGGTCGGTGACGGTCTGCGTCGTGCGACCGATGAGCGAGGTGCCCATCGTGGCCACGACGAACGCGACGGCACAGGCCGCCACCCAGAGGGCGAGGCGGCGGTCGGAACCGACGCCGCGGAGGAGCCGTGCGGGTGGGTGACCGCGCCCAGGGGTGACGGCGGCGCTCTCGCCTGCGTCCGCTTCGATGGCCGTGGTCTCCGTCATTGCAGGATTCGACAACTGCGCGCTCTAGGCCGTGCCGGGCCTGCTGCCGTCCGGCAGGAAGAGGAACATGTTCACGTATCCGGGCCGGCCGACCTGCGCGGGGTCCTGATGCGACTCGAGTCGGAACTCGCCGAACTCTGTCCAGCCGTCACCGCTGCGGAAGACGCAGCCATAGCCGCGATCGGCGAGGTAGTCGACCACGCCGGCGATCGTCTGGCCGCCATCGAGGTGCCGTTGCTCGATCTCCACGAGCAGCACTGGTCGATCGCTGTCCAGCAGCCTCTCGCCACCCCGCAGGACGGCCATCTCGTGTCCCTCCACATCGATCTTCACGAAGCGAACGTCGCGCAGGCGCTGATCGTCGAGGCGTTCGACCGGAACGTCGAGGTACGAGCTGTCGCCATCGACGGCCGAGTCGAGCCGCGCGTAGCCCGTGAGCGGCACCCCGGACCTCACGGGGATGGCGAGTCGGCCCCCGCCCTGGTGGTCGGACAACGCGACCTGCCTGATGTCCACCCGACCGCGGGCCCAGCTCCGCAGCGTGGCGACGCACGTTGCCTGCGGCTCGAACGCCACCACCCGATCGAAGTGCCGCACCATGAAATAGCTGTAGACACCGTGGTTGGCGCCGATGTCGAGCGCCGTGCCGCCGGGCGGGACCAGCGTGGCGATGGCGCGCGCCTCCGGTTCGAGCGTGCCTGCGGCACGCATCCAGGCGACGCGAACCGGCAGGCGCCACGACGTCGGGAGGAGATCGAACCCCAGCCGCTTCAGGCGAAGCGGAAGTGACGCGGTTCTGTGCGTGGTCGTTGCCATTGGTCTCCTACAAACCCGTGACAAGTGCAGATGCCTGGCTCATGTCCATCCCAGCGATTCGAATTCCCTACGGTAAGCGGTCAGGGCCTTCAGACGCTGCGTGTCGGCCAGGGGCGGGAGACGCTCCCAGCTGATCGTGCTCGCTTCCTTCAGGAACTGTGCGAGCGGCTCATCGGCTGAGACGACGAGATCCCCCGGAACCGCGTACTCCGGTGCCGAGCCGGAGTCCATCATTGCGACGGGCGTGCCCAAGGCATGGGCCATGACGAGCGGACCACTGGTCTCACCGACCGAGTTCCGGCGCGGGAGCAGGACGGCGTCGGCTGCCGCCAGCACGAGTGAGAAGGTCCCGTCGTCCGGGTCGTCCACGAGCGTGACATTGTCCGGCGCGGACTCGAGCGCCGTGGCCGTGGCCGAATCCGCAACCCTGCCGAGGAGGACGAACGACGTATCGTCGGCACCCGCCGCCACGCGGATCAGGTCATCGAAGCCTTTTGCCGCCGTGAGGCGGCCCGCCACCACCAAGAGGTGCCGGTGGTGACCAAGCAGGCGGGACCGTTCTGCGAGGCGATCGTCCTCCGCCGGCTGCTCGACCAGATGGAAGAGGGGAACTACTCCTACCGGATCGGCGAAGCCGCTCTCGCGTAGTAGGTCCGCTGCGTGCCGGCTGTGGACGACGACACGGTGGCGCCGCAGGATGCGGAGGACCACCGGGGCCAGGGCCTTGCGCACTCGGGCGTCGCGTGGGACCACATCGTGCAGCGTCACCAGGCAACCCCGCCGGCGGGCGAGCGGCACGAGGAGAGACCGGCTCGAGTTCGACAGGTGCGCGTTCAATCTGCCGCCGCGTGCGGGACGTTCGACGAACCGCACGTCGAAGCCGTCGGCCGCCAGCACCTTCGCCAGGTGGCGGCCGGCGCGCCATGGCCCCAGCGCCTTCGCCGGCGCGGCGATCTGCAGGTCCACGATCACCCCTCAGCAGCTCGCCGGTGAGGCCGGGGCGGGTCGCACGATCACCGAGAGATGCCCGTCGTCCACGGCGAACGCCGGGTCGTCGAACAGCCCGAACCCGGTGCTCTTGGCCCTGAACGCTTCGCTGCGTCGCTCCGGAGGCGGCCACTCCAGGGTGTCCCAGCGCATGTCGAAGTCGTTGAACACGATGGCGTCCACCAGATCCTCACGGAACAGCGCGCAGACCTGGTCCCGGTTCAGGGTGTTGGCCCAGTATGCGGAGATCGCGTCCACGACGGGCTTTGGCTGCTGGGAACGCAGCCGCAGGATCTCCTTGTCGAACGAGATGTTGTAGGCGAACACCTTGAAGCGTGGGGCGATCCCGCCGATGAGGTAGTCGTTGCTCGCCGGCAGGAAGAGCACACGCTCCGACTCCCGCAGCCGTCCATGTCCGAACGCGCGATCCATGTCGTCGTCGAACGCCTGTGTCAGTTCGTGATTTCTGGCCGCCTGCCCCCGGGCATCGAGCAGGCCATGCGACATCGTCTCGAGCGCGAGCAACCCCACGAGCACCACGCCCAGGACGCGGCGTCGCCGCAGCAGCCACACGACGGCGACCGCCGCAAAGATGACCAGGACGAGCCGCAGCCCGACGTGCCAGCGGTAAGCGGCGCGCATCCCCTCGAACGGTTGCAGGTGGTACACCCATGACCACGGCAGGGGGGCGGTCGCCTCCGACGCCGGCATCAGGTGATCGGCGCCGGTGACGGCCCCGTCGGCCCCGACCGGCACCGATGCCTTGTCGAGAAGCTTCAGCGAGGGACCGAGGCCCAGCGCCAGGCAGGCGACACCGCCGGCGGCGAGCGCCAGGGTCGTCAGGCGGCTCGAACGCCAGCGGCGAAGCAGCAGCACGACGCCGGCGACGGCGGCCACGAGCGTGCAGATCCCGATGAAGGCGCCGGTGAGATTGGTGCCGTCGCCGTAGAAGTCCACCGTCTCCCACCGGTCGATCGGCGACCGGATGACCTCGCCCAGGAGGCTGTCCCGGGTCGGTATGACGGTGGTGGCGAGGTCGGCTCCGTAGGCGCGGTAGAAGTCGAGTGGGAAGTTGGCGCTGAGGCCCGCACTCGGCTCCAGGGCCCGGAAGACCAGCCCGGGCGCGACCAGTGCCAGGAGCGTCGAGAGCGGCACGAGGCCGCGTCGCCACCACGTTTCGCCGGGTCTGAGTGCGATGCCGGCGACGCACAGGGGACTACCCAGGACCACCGCGATCGCCCACGCGTAGGGGTCGAGGTAGACCAACACGAGCCCCGCGACGAAGGTGAGCCCGACGCAGGCGAGCCCGACCCACAGCGGCCGCCCGTTCCGCCTCATCGCGGCGTAGGCCAGCGCGAGAGGGAGCGGCAGGAGGAGGAAGCCGAGGAAGAGCGCCGCCTTGTCGGTGTGCGAGACCACGATGGGCGACAGGAAGTACAGGGCCGCGGCGAGCGCGCCGGCGGCCACGTTGCGGGTGATCGAAGCCGCCAGCGCCCACAGCGCGGCCACCCCGACCGCAAGGGCGACCAGCGTCAGGATGTTGAGCGCCTCCTCGAGCCCGAAGCCCAGGCGGGTCAGCAACGACGTGCCACCGAAGAGCGGCGCGCCGAGGCTGAGGTCGACGCCCTTCGGATGACCGAGGTATGGGCACGGGACCGACCCCTCGCGGAGGCAGTCGACCCACCCCGAGATCGATGCAACCGGTGCCAGCGGGAAGCTGCGGCCCGAGACGGGGATCAGCCCGTAGAGCCACGACGTGGCGGCCACGATCACCGTGTAGCCGGCCCCGATGGCCAGCCGCTGGTCGCGCCACCAGGCCCGCTCGACGTGGCCCCCGTCGACGGGCCCGTCCGGCTGGGCATCGTCGGCCGAGGCGCGCGGGGACGGCGTTGCGAGAGGCTGCTGCTGCGTGGACGTGGCTTTCATCTCAGACCGTCTTGCGCTGACCCTGCCGTCCGTTGGCTACCGGGCGGCTGACGTGGCGTCGACCCGGAACCGGCCACGAGGTCCCCACCCCCCGCGGACCGCCCGGCCCGCAAGTCTGCCTGCCGAGCGACGCCTAGGGGAATTCTGCCCGACCACGCGCCCCCGGCGCCGGTCACCCGGATTCGCTGGCCGGGCCGGTGCGGATGTTCTCCGCGCGTGGGTGGTACCTGTCATCCCCATTGGCTCCCTCGCGCTCGGCCGGGGGGCTCGGGGCGTCGCTCGTCCCATCTCGGGTGGCGACGGCTTCCGGAGCGCCCGAGCCGGCGCCCGCCCGGCGATCGCGCCGGGCGGCCACCTGGTTGCCCACGGTCGCAGCCGCCTCGGACGCGAGCACGAGGGACCGCTGTGCGAGCGATGCGCCGAGCAGGGCCGCTGCGGCGACGCCAGGGACAACCGCCACGAGCACGGCCTCGCGGACGCCGATCCCGCTCGGCAGCGGGAAGACGAGGAAGCCGACGACCCAGCTCAGGGCGAACGCGCTCAGCACCGTGCCCGGGGCGGCGTCGCTGTCGAGCGCATGGAGCAGGACCGCGTAGGCGGCCGATCCGCAGAACGCGTTCCCAAACGACCACGCGAAGGAGACCAGCACGCGGCGTTGGGTCGGCAGGATGTCCGGGTCGGGCACCCTCCGGATCAGCCGATGGGCCCCGTGGAGCGCAAGCGACAGCGCTCGCCGATGGAGCAGCAAAGGCGCCAGGAGGCCGCACAGCGAGAGCAGCCTGAGCCACGCCGGGAGGGAGCCGGCGAACACCAGTCCCGCCGCCAGCGTGCAGCCGGCGACGATGGTGGTCAAGGCCCACACGGCGGCCGCCGTGGCCGCCTGGCCGACCCGGGCGCCCGCCGTCACGCTCATGCTCACCTGGCCGGCGGCCTGCACGAACCCCCCGGCCGGCAGGTACTTCGTGAGCTGCGATGCGTACAGCGAGCTGGCCAGCGCCCGGCGGTCGTGACTGCCGTCGAACAGCTCCGTCCATGCCCGGGCGGCCATGACGATCGATGCCAGCGTCAGCACGCCGGCCGCCGCCAGTGCCGGGGCGTCGGGGAGGACCTGGCCGCGCGACTCTCCCACCGCTCGACGGAAGGCGACGATCAGCCCGACGAGCCCGAGAACGAACACCGCGAGCCGGATCGTGCGCCGGCGGTCGGCCAGCCTCACGGTGCGCTCGTCGAAGGTCGGTGGAGGCGCGAGCGCATGGCAGGGTTCTCGGACACGGGCCCCGAGCGTATGGGCGGCGCGGGCCATCGTCGCAAGGTGGTAGACCAGACCGCCCGGTAGGGAACCGGGCAACAGCGTCGGCGCACGGGATGCCGTCGGCCTTCCTGGGGCGGCTCCCGCACAGTTTCCCTGGTGTTCCCGCGCCGTGACACGATCGCAGCCCACGACGAGAGGTGGTGGTCAGGATTTCGACGAGGAGCAGGGGGCGCGGTCGGTCCTTCGCCAGGGACGTCGAGTACGTCCTCCGCCAGGTCTTCGCGAACCCGGGAAACAAGGGCGAGCGGCTGCGCAGGACGGCCGAGGCACTGATCTTCCCCGCCTGGACGCGGCTGACCGGCGGCTACTGGACCACGACGTACGCCGGTGGCCAGATCGTCGTCCGCCGTGGCCAGGGGGCCCAGCACACGGTCTACGCGCGGCTGCCCGACTATCGAGAGATGTCGTTCTGGTTGGGGACGCTCCACCCGGGCGACCTCTTCGTCGACGTCGGGGCGAACATCGGCATCTACACCCTCCTCATCGCCTCGCGCGGCTGCGATGTCATCGCAGTGGAGCCCGCGTCGGAGGCTCGGCGGCTGCTCGAGGTGAACCTCGCCCTGAACGGGCTCGAGGCCGAGATCGTCGACGCCGCCCTCGGCCGCACGTCGGGACGGGCCACCCTCACGGCCGACCTCGGTTCGAGTAACTACGTCGTGCCCAACGGCGAGAGCGGGGGGATCACCGAGCCCGCCACCCCGGTCACGGTCACCACGCTCGACGACCTGCTCGGCGATCGAACGGCCGCCGGCGTGAAGATCGACGTCGAAGGCTTCGAGCTCGACGTGGTGCTCGGCGGTTGCCGGTCTCTCCGCGAGCAGCGCGTCTGCATCCTGCAACTCGAATGGAACGCGATGGCCCGCGAGCGCTTCGGCCGAGGCAGGGACGAGATCGCCCGCGCATTGCAGGACTTCGACTACGTGCTGGCGAGGCCCGACGACCAGGGCCGCCTTCGCCCAACGGCGCCCGAGGAGGGACCGGACCTGTTCGCGGTGGCCCCGCACCTCAGCGATCAGCTCATCGGGCCCGGCGCGTGAGAGCGGCCGGACGGATCGGACTCGTCGGTTCCGGTGAGGCCGTCGCCGCCCGGCCCTGACCGATCGAGCCCGGCGGCCTTGGTCACGGCAGCGGCCACATCCTCCCAGGTCGGTGCCATCCTCAGTGCGCCGGCGGCCAGGCTGGGCAGGTCGCGCGCGCAGCGCTGGATGGCCTCGGCGAGCGACACGGCGTCGCCCGGGACGGCGAGCGTGCCGTTCTCGCCCTCGATGATCACGTCGGCCAACCCGCCGGCCGCCGTGGCAACCACCGGGCGCCCGGCGGCGAGGGCAACGGGCGCGATGCCCGACTGCGTCGCACTGCGATAGGGCAGCAATGCTGCGTGGTGCTCGGCCAGCAGCCCGCTCACCTGGCTGTCGGCCACATAGCCGAGGCGCAGGTCGACCTGGTCGCTCAGCCCCCGGCGCCGGACCTCTTCACCCCAGTCCTCCGTCGCGTCCCACGCCTCCCCGGCGACCGTCAATCGGTGGCGGACACCCCGATGGCGCAACAGCGCCAGCGCGTCCAACGCGACGTCGAGGCCCTTGTAGGGGCGGATGAAGCCGAAGAACAGGAGGCGCAGCGAGTCGTCCGCCACGGGCGGCAGCGGTTGCGGTTCGACGTTGACCAGCGGCGGCATCAGCGTCATCAGCGTCTCGACCCGCGAGCCGAGCAACTCGTCGAGCTCCTCGGCGACCGTCGACGCGTGGACGACGAGGCTGTCGCAGCGGGACAAGCCCCAACGGGTGAGGGGCCGTTGCAGCGGGAGGGGTTCGTGGGGCAGGGCGTTGTGGACGATGGCGACGGTCCGGGCCCGGCCTGCCAGCGCCATGATCAGTCGGTAGGTCAGCACGTGGAACGGCGTCGCCCACACCAGCACGACCAGGTCGCTCTGCCGCGCCGACCAGCCAGCCCGCCACCACGAGAGCGGGTCCCACCACCGCAGCCCGAAGCGGGCCGTCGGGTGAGGGGGCACGGCCTCGTCGAGCTGCGCGCGGGGGAAGAAGCGCTTGGGGTACTGGTGCTGCCACGACAGCACCGTGACGTCGTGGTCGCGTGCCAGCGCCTCGGTGATGCGGCCGCCGTGCTGTGAGACGCCGCTGCGGATGGGCGGAACCGGCCCGACGAAGGTGATGCGCACGTCCGTCACCGCGCCGTGGCGGCGCGCGGGATGGCGATCACTTCGTGCATCGGCATGACGTCCCTTCGGGAGAGTGCCCCAGCGGCCGCGATGCTAACGACCTGGCGTGGCCGTCCCAAGGCAAAGTGCGACCCAGGTCGCGCGTTCGCCCATCAGTCGGCCCAGAGCCGGGCCTCTCGGCAGGGGATCACCCGATGGCGGGCGCCGAGTGGTCTCTCGGGAGGCAGCTGGCGCACGTGTACGGCGCCGGGAAGTAGCCGACCCATCGCCCGATGAACTGCTTGTAGGAGGTGGCGCCCCCGGCCGAGGCGTACACGATGACACGCCCGTCGCGGGCGGCAGCGGCGATGCGCGCCGATGACGGGAGGGTCGTGTCGACGGTGACCCAGCCGGTCCAGGTGCCGTTGACGAACGCCTTCTGGTACAGCCCGCCGTTGGTGCCCGCGACGAAGAGGTCGAGGCGACCGGGCCGGTAGCCCCACGCCACCGTCGGGCTCGAGAGCGTCCCGCCCGTGAAGCGCGACCACCCCGTCCAGCCCCCCGTATCGCCGTACTTGGCGTAGACCGCATTGCTGGGACCGCGCACGAAGATCGCGATCCCGCCCTGGGCCCACGGTGCGACGGTCGGTGTCCCGTAGGCCGTGCCGCCGAGGCTCTCCCATGGCGTCCAGGTATCGCCCCGGCGGGTGGCGTGATACACCGACCCATTGGTGCCGCGCACGACGACGTGCACGGTGTCGCCCGAGGTCACCACTGCGCTCGGCCCGTTGGCGGCGCGGCCCCCGATCGGGATCGGGGACCAGCCGCCGGTACTGCCGGCCGTGAGGGTGCGCTGCCAGATCCGGCCGTCCGCAGTGCGGACGAACAGGGCGACGAACGACGTGCCCGCCGCCACGGCGGGGTTGTCGGTCACGGTGCCACCGAGACACTCCAACGGACCGGCCGCCGGCGGCGAACCGACGATGTCGGTGGCGACCAGGTAGGACCGGCCGTCGGACCCGAGCGCGTTGTAGGCGATCCTGCCGTCGGGCAACGACGTGGCCGCGGGAGGCCCGGTGGGCGTCGGGATGGTGTAGTCGAAGCTCGGCGAGGCCGGGCATCCCACCCGACCGAACGCGGCGGTGAAGGTCGTCGGGGAGGCGGGCGCGATGACGTTGTGGGTCCGACCACCGCCGTCCGACCAGAACGAGAACGTGTGCGACGCACCGCCGACCGTCTGCGGGCTGGGAGCGCTCACGCTGTTCGACGACCCGACGATCACCGTTCGCGTGGCCGGCGCCGCGAGGGTCTCGGCGCCGACGGACAGCTGTAGCCCGCTCGGGGTGGTCGCGAACGTCAGGTCGACGGTCCTGGGGTCGAGCCGCAGGCTGGTGCTCGCCGCGACACCCGCCGAGTCGGTCGCCGTCAGCACCAGGGACAGCGACGACGGATATTCGTGATCCGGCGCCGGGAACGTCCCCCCGGCGACGCCCGTGTAGCTCTGCACCGGGTGGGTGTGACAGTTGCTGGGGCAGTGGTTGAGCACCACCGACCACGACAAGCGGCTGGCGGGCAACGTGCCGTCCTGGGCATCCGTGGCGTGTCCGGCGAAGGTGATCGCGTCGCCCACCTTCCACCGCAGCGCGCTCGTCGGGGTGTCGATGACCGGCGCCGGTGGCGTGTTGGGGGCGCCGATCGTGACCGTCACGGACTGGGTGTCCGAAGCGCCTGCCGGATCGGAGACGCGCAGCCCGGCGGTGACCGTTCCCGCCGCCGTGTACGTGTGGGTCGGAGCAACCGCCGTCGAGTCGTCGAACTGGCCGTCACCATCCAGGTCCCAGGCGTAGCTGAGGCTGTCGGCGGGATCGAGGTCGCTGGACCCACTGCCATCGAAGCCGACGGTCAGGGGTGCGGTGCCGGAGGTGGGGTTGGCCGAGATCGCCGCGGTGGGCGGGTGGTTGGCGCCGTTGTACACCACTCGGTGAACCTGTCCGCCCTCGAGGTCGACGTAGAAGATGTCGCCGCCCGGACCGGCGGTCACCTGGACCGGCTGGCCGGCACCGCCGACGAACTCGGAGACCTGGGTCGGGCTGGGATCGACGCCGCCCGCGCGCTTCATCACCCAGACGCAACCCCGGGAGGCATCGGCGAAGAACAGGGCACCGTCGTAGTCCGAGGGGTAGTTGGAGCCGTCCTCGAAGGCGATCCCGGACACCGAGGAGCTCCCGGCGGCACAGGAGTCGCCGGGGGCGACCTTCGCGTTGTGGTTGTACCGGTAGAAGGGACCCGTCTGGCCCGATCCGTACAACGCCTCACAGCTGTTCAGGTCGGCCGAGTCGTAGCTCCCCTGGCGGGCATCACCCTCGTAGCAAGGCCAGCCGAAGTTCTCGGCGACGGCGTCGTCGACGTCGGCGATCCGATCGATCTCCTCCCACGTCGCCCATCCCACCTCACCCACCCACAGCTGCTGGGTTCCGGGCCGGATGCCGAAACGGAACGGGTTGCGGAGGCCGTAGGCGATGATCCGGCGCGCATTCAGATCTGCGTGGGAGGCGAAGGGGTTGCCGGCCATGCCGGCCCCGGTGTTGGGGTCGACGCGGATGATGGTGCCGTCGAGGGTGACCGGCTGGCCCGAAGGCCGCCGGATCGATTGCGAGCGGAGCGCGCCGCCCTGGGCGGTCGGTGGCGAGAGGCCCGTGCCCGCGGCCGATGGTGGATCGCCGCACGGGTTCTTGGTCTGCCCGTAGTCGGCGTAGCTGAAGCTGGCACCGTCGCCGGCGCCCACATAGAGCGCACCGTCCGGCCCGAAGGCGACGGTCCCGATCGAGTGGCTGGGGAACTGCTGGCACCACCCGCTCACCAGCACCTGCTCCGAGCCCGTCATCTGGTTGCCGCTGGCGGTGAGGCGGGAAAGTCGCGCCTGCACGATGCACCCGTCGCCCGTGGCACCCGGCGGGTTCGGGCAGCCGTCACTGGTGCCGCCGGCGGCGCCCCAGCGCGGAGCGCCACCCCCGGGTGCGGCGTCGTACGTGTAGAGCGCATACACGTACGGCCGCGTCGGGAACTGCGGATCGAGGGTGAGACCCAACAGCCCGCGGTCCCAGAAGTTGTGCACCTGGGTGCGCAGGTCGGCGAAGACCGTCGCGGATGTATCGGTGAGGGAGTCGAACACCTTGATCAGGCCGCTCTTCTCCGCGACGAAGACGCGGCCGTCACCGGCAAAGGCAACCGCAGTCGGCTGGACGAGCCCGGAGATGGCGACCGTGTCGGAGAACCCGGCAGGTGGGACGCCGGCCGCGCTCGCGCGGGTGGACGCGGTGTGGGCCGCCGCATCGGTCGACCCGCGCGACGACCCCACGCGCGCCGCGCCCGACCGCTCCTGGGTGAGCGCCAGCGCACCACCCACGAGAGCGATCACCAGTAGTAGGTGGACCGCCGACCACACAGGCCGACGACCTCGACGGCCGCCCGCGCCCTGCCTCACACGAGTCACGCTAGTCGTCGCGCACGAGGCACCAGGACACACGAAGAGGACCAATGATCCGGCCCTTCGGCCCTATGTGGGCGCCGCGTCGGGGCCGACAATGGAATCGTCTGGGGACGAGGCAAAGGAGTGTCGCGATGTTCGTCTTCTCCGGTCGCGGCGCGCTGTCGCGCCGAGTC
>DATFVX010000303.1:0-2675 GCA_035259985.1 Acidimicrobiales bacterium
GCACGCGCACGCCGAGCCGCTCGAGCACCGAACGGCCGGCGCCGGCCCGGTAGAGCGCATGGGCGCCGCGGTTGAGCCGGAATCCACCCAGCTCGTCGGTCCTGGCGCGGCCACCGGGGGGTTGCCCATCGAGCACCAGGACCGACGCCCCCGCCCCGGCCGCGGTCGCCGCAGCCGTGAGGCCGGCAAGGCCGGCGCCCACCACGATCACGTCCCAGTGCCTCTCCATCGTGTGACTCCTAGATCGCCGTGATGTTCACCACCCCGACGAGACAGCCTCACGATCTGTGACGGCAGCGGACGCCGCCGAAGGGCGGCGGCCAAAGCCTCGTTCCGCAACTCCGGTTCCAGAACGAAACGTCAACCGTTCCTGGGCAGCTCCCTGAACGGCGTGTTCTTGTCGAAGCCCGGCTCCTTGGGCAGGCCGAGCACGCGCTCGCCGATGATGTTGCGCTGCACCTGGTCGGTGCCCCCGTAGATGGGCGGGCCCTGGGCGAACAGCGCCATCTCGGTGACCCCGCTCAGGAACGGCAGCCCGGTCGCCTCGTCGAGGGCCTTGCGCGCCCCCGGGTCGTAGCCGTGCAGCGTGCCGTACGGGCCCGTGATCTCGAGCCCGAGGTCGCGGGAGAGCCGGACGATGTTGCTCATCGTCAGCTTGGCGATGTTGGGCAGGCCGGGGATGTCCCCGCCGGCCGCCTTGGCCGCCTTGAGCCGCAGGTTGTTGAAGCGCGCCAGCTCGCCGAGCGTGTGGAGCCGCATCAACTGCTGCCGCACGCTCGGGTCGGCGGCCTTGCCGTTGGCCTGGGCGAGCCGCGTCAGCATCTTCGAGGACGCGCCGAACAGCGTCCCGCCGCCCCCGCCCCTGCGCCCGCCGGTGGCCACGAACTCGCCGGCACGCCGCTGGAGGTCGCCGGCGACGGTACCGGGGGACGCCAGCGACGCCGCCGCCGAGCCGCCGCCGGCGCCGAGGCTCGTGCGCTCGAACATGAGGGTGGTGTTGGCCACCCGCCAGCCGCCGCTCAGACCGCCGATGACGGCGTCGTCGGTGACGCGGGCGCCGCTCAGGAACACTTCGTTGAACAGCGAACGGCCGGTCATCTCCCTGAGCGGTCGGACCTCGACGCCGGGCTGGTGCATGTCGAGGACGAAGTAGGTGATCCCGGCGTGCTTGGGCAGGTCGGGATCGGTGCGGGCGATGAGCATCGCCAGGTCGGCGACCTGCCCGCCCGACGTCCAGACCTTCTGGCCCTCGACGACCCACTCCTCGCCGTCCTTCTCGGCCCGGCACTGCAAGCCGGCAAGATCGGATCCGGCGCCCGGTTCGCTGAAGAGCTGGCACCACCCACGCTGACCCGTGACGATGTCGCGCAGGTAGCGCTGCTTCTGCTCGTCGGTGCCGTGCACCAGGATCGTGGGCCCGGCGAGCATCAGCCCCAGCCCACCCGGCGCCGGCAACGCGCCGAAGTCCGTGATGGCCTGCTGGACCCGGTTGCCCTCTTCGCGGCTGAGGTCCCTGCCGAACCACTCGCTCGGCCACGTGGGGACCGCCCACCCCGAGGCCCCGAGGCGTTCCCACCACTCGGCGACGGGCAGGTCGGGGTCCCAGTTGTCGGACAGCCAGTCCTTGACCTCGGCGACGATGTCGGTACCCGCGGCGGTGCGTTCGGCCATGTCGGTCATGCCTCCAAGCGCAGCACTTCTTGACCCGCGGGTCAAGCCGCCGGATCGCCAGCTCAGGGGCGTGCCGGCGTGCCGAAAATGCTCGCCAGCTCGGCGGGGGCGACGGCCTCGAGCTGGTCGTAGCGGCACTCGATCGGCGTCTTGTCCGGGCGCCAGCGCACGAAGCGGGCGTTGTGCCGGAAGCGTCCCGCCTGGAGGTGCTCGTAGCGGACCTCCACGACCCGCTCGATGCGGACCGGGTCCCAGGACATGTCCTTGGCGGCGTTCCAGCGGTTGGGAGCCCCCGGCATCCGCTGGCCGGCCTCGTGCGCCTCGGCCATCGCCCACTCGCGCCAGGGGTGCCCCTCGAGGGCGTTGTCACGCAGCGGCTCGAGCTCGCCCACCAGCTGCGACCGCAGCCCGGCTGCGAACGAGGAGGCCACGCCCACGTGGTGGAGGGACCCCTCGTCGTCGTAGAGGCCCAGCAACAGCGAGCCGATGCCCTCGCCGTCCTTGTGCCAGCGGAACCCGGCGACGACGCAGTCGGCGGTGCGTTGGTGCTTGACCTTGAACATGTCGCGCTTGTCCTGGCGGTACGGGCCGTTGGCCGGCTTCGCCATGACGCCGTCGAAGCCGGCGCCCTCGAAGCGGCGGAACCAGTCCTCCGCCAGGTCGGGATCGTCGGTGACCGGTGTCAGGTACACCGGGTCGCTGTCGCTCGTCCCGCTGAGCGCGCTCTCCAGCAGCCGGCGGCGCTCGGCGTAGGGCTGGTCGGTGAGGTCCCGGTCGTCGAGCGCCAGCAGGTCGAAGGCCACGAACGAGGCCGGCGTCTGCTCCGCCAGCATGTTGACCCTGGAGGCGGCGGGATGGAGCCTGAGCTGCAGCCCGTCGAAGTCGAGCCCGGTGCCGGTCACCACGACCAGCTCGCCGTCGACCACGCACCGTTCGGGCAGGGCGGCCCGCAGGGGCGCCGGCATCTCGGGGAAGTAGCGGGTCAGCGGCCGGTCGTTGCGGCT
>DATFVX010000304.1:0-5864 GCA_035259985.1 Acidimicrobiales bacterium
CCTCGGCAAAGGCGAAGCCGACCCAGCCGAGCGACGTGTCCGACGCCTCGATGTTCTGGATGATCACGTTGTCGTCGGCGCTGGACGCGTAGTCCGTGCGGGTGGTGTCGTCGGCCTGACCACGCTCCCCTGCGATGTCGGCGAGGGCGAGCTCGATGAACGAGTCGTAGGTCCCCGACTCGGTGCCCGGGCCGGTCAGCTCGAGCGGAGCGTCGGGGAACTGGGTGCTCGAGCCCAGCTCGGTGGCCAGGGCCTGCGCATCGGACCAGTTGTCGAAGCCCTCGGACTCGGGCCCGATCAGGGCGTAGAGGTCGGCGAAGCTCAGGCACTCGGGTGCGCCGTCGTTGTTCGAGCTGGTCAGCACGGACATGCCGTCGTACCCGATTTGCAGCTCGACGTACTCGACGCCGTTGGTCTCGCAGGCGGCAGCCTCTTCGTCCTCGATGGTCCGAGATGCATCGGAGATGTCGGTCTCGCCGTTGCAGAACAGCTCGAAGCCGTCGCCCGTGCCGGGACCGTCCACGGCGATGTCTACGTCGCTGTTCTCGCCGGTGAAGGACTCGGCCGCGAGGGACGTGATCGGCTCGACGGTCGACGATCCGGAGATGTTGATGGAGCCGGAAACGTTGCCGCTGTCGGAGCCGCTGTCTCCGCCGTCGCTCGTACTGGCGTCGTCGTCATCGTCGCCGCAGGCGGCAGCCGTCAGGCTGAATGCCAGGATGATCGACAGCCACGCCAGCCGGCGCTTCTTGATGGACTGCACAGATGCCCTCCCTTGGGCTTGCTGTCGTGATGAGCTGAACGCTCCTGTCATGGCCACGGTAGGAAGACGAGGTGAACGACCGGGGAGAGCGCAGATGAACGAGGCGTTAACGAGCCGGGAACGTTGGCGAAACGGGAGCCCGCGGCACCCCTGACCAGGGCGGATGGGGGTTGGGACGCCACGCTCCGCGCGCGCCACACCGGGCGGCCGGTGCGGCGGCCACCCGGTGGGCAGGTGCTGTGCGGGCTCGGTGGACAGGACGGGCCGCGCCCCACGACGCACCTCGGTGCAGGGCCCCCCTTGCTCGCGGTGTCACGGACCCGGGGGACGGTAGGAGTCCCAGGCGTCGGGCGGCTTGCCGCCAGACGAACCGTCGCTGACGGGTCGTTGAACGTTCCGGGTCAGCTGGCGCCGGGCGGGCCCGACGGGCGGTCGGCCAAGGTGCCGGCCAGTTCGGCGAGCATCTCCCGGTCGTGGGCGTACGTCAGCATCCCGCCGGCCTCGTCGATCGGCACCCAGCGACGCTCGTCGACCTCGCTGTTGGGTGCCCAGGGCTGGACGCCGACGACCCGCATCATCCAGTAGCGGACCAGCTTCGTGCGACCCTTGCCGTCGGTGTACACGGTCGATGGCAGCTCGTCGCCCGGCTCGCAGACCAGGCCCGTCTCCTCCCGCACCTCGCGGAGGGCCGCCCGCCGGTAGGCCTCGCCCCGGTTGAGCTTGCCCTTGGGGAACGACCAGTCGTCGTACCGCGGCCGATGGACGAGCACGATCTCGCCGCTCGGCCGGGTGGCGCCGGCCTCGTCGGCGACCGTGATCGCCCGCCATATGACGCCCCCGGCGGCGCGCACCTCCGGCCTGGGCTGCTTGGGCCGCCGGGCTCGGGAGGGTCGCGCAGACACGTTGTCGCCGTTCATACCGGCCCCGCAGGTGATGACCAACCGTGCACGGCGGCTTTCTTATCCCGTGTCGCCGGGGCGTGCGCTCAGCGCGCCGCGTGCGTCAGGTCGAGGGTCCAGTACAGGAAGTTGGTGGTCTGGTCGAGGATCGTCGTGCGGTTCTGGGTGTAGGGCACGTGGCCGGCGCCCTGGAAGGTGGTCAGGTTCGCGAGGAGGCCGGCGGCCTCGGCCGCGGCCACGGTATCGAGGGCCCACTGATAGGGGACGAGCGGGTCGGCCGTCCCGTGGAACAGCAGTGCGGCGGCCTCGCCGGGATTCGGAGTGGTCAGGATCCTCGCACCGGACAGCGAGACCGCGGCGCGGACCGTGGAGGCGAACCCCGGGTTGCCGCTGTCGCCGACGTCCTCGGGCCCGTAGCCGACGTTGAGCGCCGTGATCGCGCCCGCCGACGTGCCCGCGATGGCGATCCGGCCCCCATCGACCCCGTACTCGTCGGCATGGGCCCGCAGGAACCGCACCGCCGCCTGGGCGTCGTGCTTGGCGTCGACGATGGCGGTCACGCACTCGGCCGTGACCGTCGTGCAGCCGTTCTCGGAGAGGCGGTAGTTGATCGAGACGTTCACGAAGCCCTTCTTGGCGAAGGTCGTGGCCTCCTCCACGATCTCCGGTGAGCTCTTGTTGCCGAACGCAAACGAGCCGCCGTGGACCCAGACGATGGCCGGGCGGTCGGTCACGGCGTCGCCCGCCGGCCTGTAGACGTCGAGCGTCAGCGTGACGGTCGCGCCCTGCTGGTTGACGGCGCTCCCGTAGACCACGTTGGACGTGGTGGTGACCCCACTGAACACGACGTCGCGGTAGCGGAGTGGCCCATCGCCGGGCGGGACCATCTTCTGCCAGTCGCAGCCGGCAGCCACCAACGCCAGGACGGCGACGACGGCGATGAGCAAACGGCGCATCGAGAACCCTCCGATCTGACCGCGCTCGCCCTGCCGGAAGTAATAGCACTCGGAATGCATGAATGCGTCACCCGGTGGCGGCCGTGCCGGGCAGGCCCGGCGGCCGCGGCAGCTCGTGCAGGTCGCCCACGGGCCCGCCGGGCTGACCGCCGGCCTCGTCGTCGCGTTCGCCTTCCGACGCCGCCATCAGGCCACACGCGTCGATGGTGACGTTCCCGGCACGTCCGGCGGGGTCGGCCGTCAGCGTGCGCCGTGAGCGCAGGTCGCCCACCCGGTCGAGCTGGCGCTCGAGCTGGCGGCGGCGGGTGCCCGCAAGGTCGTCCCAGCCTCGGCGGACCGTGTCGAGCCCGCGACCCACCTTGTCGAGCGCATCGGTGAACTTGCCCCACTGCTGCTCGAAGGCCGCCAGGCAGGCCAGGATCTCGTCGGACGTGCGCTGCAGCTGCACCTGCTCGACGGCCTGGCGGATGACGGCGAGCACCGAGAACAGGGTGCTCGGCGAGCAGAGCACGACCTTCTGCCGCAGCGCCACCTCCACGAGGTCGCGGTCGTGGGTGTGGACGAACGCGTACACGGACTCGTTGGGGATGAAGAGCAGGACCTCGTCGACGGTGTCGTCGGGGTGGATGTAGACGCGCCCCGACAGTTCCTTGACGCGGGCGCGGACGTCGCGCACGAACGCCACCCGGTGCCGCTCCCGCTCACCGTCGGTGGGCGCCTCGAGGTAGCGGAGGTAGTTGTCGATGGGGAACTTCACGTCCATGTGCAGGAGCCGACCCCCGGGCAGCATGAACGTGAAGTCGGGGATCGTGCCCGCCCGGGAGATTCGCGCCTGCTTGCGGTAGTTGATGCCCTCGACGAGCCCTGCGGCACGCAGCACGTCGTCGGCCATGCGCTCGCCCCACTGGCCGCGGGCCTGCGGGCTGGCGAGCGCCTGGCGAAGGGACTGCGTGGTGTCGGCAAGCCGGGCGCCGACGGCCGCCACCTCGGCGAGGCGCGACTCGACCCGCCCCTGCTGCTCGGCCCGCTCGCGCTGCAGGCCGGCGACCAGCTCGGCGACCTTGGCGAGCTCGCTGCGCACGTCGCCCATGCGCTGCTCGACGGCGGCGTTGCGCAGCGCGATCTCGTCGGCGACGCGACCCCGCATCTCGCCGACCCGCTGCTCGAACGAGCGCTGGCGCGCGTCGAGGTCGCGGGCGCCGGCGTCGGCCTGCGCCCCCAGCCGCTCGCCGGCCACGGCCACGACCGTGTCGACCGCGGCGCGCACCATCGCCTCGCGGTCGGCGCCGGCGTCGCTTCGCAGCCGGGCGGCCGCCGCCTCTGCGGTCGCCCGCGCCGCCGAGCGGGCCGCCGACGACGCCACCGAGCGCCCGATGACCGCCGCAGCCGTGAGCCCGGCGGCGAGCCCGGCCACGATGCCCACGACGAGCGGTGCTGCGTCCATGGGCGAAACCTACGGGCGACCACTGACAATTAATCCCGGGCGCGCGGCGCCGGGACGCTCAGAGAGCGGCGGCCTTGGCCGGCACCGTGGCGCCGCGCTCGGTCGTCAGCTCCTGGAGCCGGGCGTGGGTCTCGATCGAGCCCCCCGGACCGACCCGGGTCCAGCGGCCGTCCGGGCCGAGCGTCCAGGCCAGGACGTCGTCGGCCAGCTCGACGTCCAGCACCTCGTCCAGCCGCTGCTGGAGCTCGGGCTCGAGGACCGGCGTGAGCACCTCGACGCGCCGGTCGAGGTTGCGGGGCATGAGGTCGGCGGAACCGATCAGCACCCGGGGACGGCCGGGCCCGTCGCCGTTGGCGAAGCGGTAGATGCGCGAGTGCTCGAGGTAGCGGCCCACGATCGACCGCACCCTGATGGTTTCGGACTGGCCCGGCACGCCAGGGGTCAGGCAGCAGATGCCGCGCACGATCAGGTCGACCTCGACGCCGGCCTGCGACGCGGCGTACAGCTCGTCGATCAGCTCGGTGTCGACGAGGCTGTTCATCTTCATGGTGATGCGGCCCCGCCCGGGCTCGGCCTGCGCCGCCACCACCTCGCCGCGGATCAGCTCGACGATCCCGGAGCGGAGCACCCGCGGAGCAACCAGGAGCCGCCGGTAGTCCACGTTGCGGCCGTACCCGGTCAGCTCGTTGAACAGCTGGGTGAGGTCGCTACCGATGTCCGGGTCGCACGTGAGCAGCCCGATGTCCTCGTACGTGCGGGCGGTGCGGGAGTTGTAGTTGCCGGTGCCGATGTGGCAGTAGCGCCGCAGGCCGTCGGCCTCCTCGCGGACGATGAGCAGCGTCTTGGCGTGGACCTTGAGCCCGATGAGCCCGTAGGCCACGTGCACGCCGGCGGTCTCCAGGGCCCGGGCCCACTCGATGTTGGCGCCCTCGTCGAACCGGGCCTTGAGCTCGACGATGACCGCCACCTGCTTGCCCCGTTCGGCGGCGCGGATGAGCGACCGGGCGATGGGACTGTCGCCGGACGTCCGGTACAGCGTCATCTTGATCGCCAGCACGTGGGGGTCGGTAGACGCCTGGCGCACGAACTCCTCGACCGACGTGCGGAAGCTCTCGTACGGGTGGTGGACCAGCATGTCGCCCCGCCGCACCGCCGCGAACATGTCGACCCGCTCGCCCTCGTCGGCCGACAGCCGTGGTGGCGTCACCCGGGTGTAGGGCGGGTCCTTGAGGTCGGGCCGGTCGAGGCCGTGCACCGACCACAGGCCCCCCAGGTCGAGCGGGGCCACGGAGTCGTACACGTCGTCGTCGGCCAGCACCAGCTCGCGCTGCAGCAGCTCGCGCACCTCGTCGGACATGGCGGCGTCGATCTCCAGCCGCACGGCGCGGCCGAAGCGCCGCCGCCGCAGCTCGATCTCGACGGCGGCCAGCAGGTCGTCGGCCTCCTCCTCCTCGAGCGTCAGGTCGGCGTTCCGGGTGACCCGGAACGCGTGGTTCTGCTCGATCTCCATGCCCGGGAAGAGCTGGTCGAGATGGGCCGCGATGACCTGCTCCAGCGGCACGTAGCGCTCGCCGTCGGGCAGCACCACGAACCGCGGCAGCAGCGACGGCACCTTGACGCGGGCGAAGCGCCGCACCCGTTCCTCGGGGTCGCGCACCATCACCGCGAGGTTGAGCGACATGTTGGAGATGTACGGGAACGGGTGGCCCGGGTCGACGGCGAGCGGGGTGAGGACGGGGAAGATGCGTTCCTCGAACGTCTCGACCAGGAACTTCTCGTCCTCCTCGTCGAGGTCGGCCCAG
>DATFVX010000305.1:0-3395 GCA_035259985.1 Acidimicrobiales bacterium
CGCAACCTGGGCAAGTCGCTCGACGTCCTCGATCGGGTCGGTCTGCTGCCCGAGTCGCGCCACTTCGTACTCAACCGCTCCGACGCCCGGGTCGGGATCGAGCCGTCCGACGTCGAGGCGGCCCTCGGGATGAAGATCGAGTCGGCGGTGCCGAGCTCACGGGCAATCCCGTTCACCATGAACCAGGGGCGCCCGATCGTCATCGAGGACCCGAAGTCGCAGGCCGCGCGCGAGCTGACGACGTTCACGCACCGGTTCGTGGACGCCGGGCCGGCCCACGCCGCGCCCGAGTCCCGATCCGGGTTCCTCCGGCGCAGGAGGGATCGATGAAGCTGTCCGAGAGGCTGCGCGAGCAGACCGAGGCCACCGCCCCCGAGCGTTCCGCCCTCGACTTCGCGCCCCGTCCGGCGGCCGAGCCCGCCGCCGTCGACGCGGTGAACGAGATGAAGACCCGGGCCCACGAGGCGCTGTTCGCCCGGCTCGGCCTGCGGCTGTTCGACTCGACGCTGAGCCAGGACCAGCTCCACGCCTACGTGGCCCAGGAGATCAGCGACCTGATGACAGCCGCGCCCACGCTCCTGTCGCCCGAGGAGCGGCAGCAGTTGGTCGAGGAGATCATGGACGACGTCGTGGGCCTCGGTCCCATCGAGCGGTTCATCGACGACCCGACGATCTCCGAGGTCATGGTCAACGCCACCGACCCCATCTACGTCGAACGCCACGGGGTGATCGAGCCGACCGACGCCCGCTTCCTCTCCGCCGACCATCTCCGGCGGGTCATCGAGCGCATCGTCGCCCAGGTGGGGCGGCGCATCGACGAGTCGTCGCCCATGGTCGACGCTCGCCTGGCCGACGGGTCCCGGGTCAACGCCGTGATCCCGCCGCTGGCCGTCGACGGCCCCATGCTGACCATCCGGAAGTTCTCCCGCGACCCGCTGCAGGTCGCCGACCTCATCGGGCTCGGGACGCTGACCCCGGCGCTGGCCGAGCTGATCTCGGCGTGCGTGTGCGGCGGCCTGAACGTCCTCGTGTCCGGAGGGACCGGCACCGGCAAGACGACGCTGCTCAACGTGCTGTCGTCGTTCGTACCCGACACCGAGCGCATCGTCACGATCGAGGACGCGGTCGAGCTCCAGCTCCGGCAGCGCCATGTGATCCGCCTCGAGAGCCGTCCCCCCAACGTGGAAGGCCGAGGCGAGGTCACGATCCGCGACCTGGTCCGCAACTCGTTGCGCATGCGGCCCGACCGGATCATCGTCGGCGAAGTCCGCGGGGCCGAGGCCCTCGACATGCTCCAGGCCATGAACACCGGCCACGACGGGTCGATCTCGACCGTCCACGCCAACAGCCCGCGGGACGCGCTGTCCCGGCTGGAGACGATGGTGCTGATGGCCGGCTTCGACCTGCCCACCCGGGCCATCCGGGAGCAGGTCGCGTCCGCCGTCCACCTGATCATCCACCTCCAGCGGTTCCGCGACGGCAGCCGGCGGGTGTCACAGGTGTCGGAGGTGGTCGGCATGGAGGGCGAGATCATCACCCTGTCCGACCTCTACGCGTTCGACCACTCCGGCGGCATCGGTCCCGACGGGCGCGTCCTGGGCCGGGTCCGACCCACCGGCATCCGTCCCTCCTTCTCGGAGCACCTCGGCGAGCTCGGCATCCCCCTGCCGGCCGAGATGTTCGGCGAGACCGACCTCTTCCTCGCCGGGCGGCCGTGAACGCGATGCGCAAGGCAACCATTGTCCTGGGCGCGCTCGTTGCCGCCGTCCTGCTGGCGGCGGCGCCGGCCCGTGCTCAGGAAGCGGACGGGCTCGAGATCACGTCGGTGGACGCGGCCGGCTACCCCGACGTCACCGCCGTCGTCACCGCGCCCCCGGGCCTGGGCGGCGCGGGCTATCCCGCGTCCGCCTTCGCGGTGACCGAGGACGGCAAGCCGGTGGACCACACCGTGCAACGGGTGCCGACTTCCAGCCTCGAGATCCTGCTCGTGGTGGACACGTCCGGCAGCATGGTGGGAGCACCCATCGAGGCCGCGCGGGCCGCGGCGAACGAGTTCCTCACCGTGCTTCCCCCCGACGTGCGCGTGGGCGTCGTGGCCTTCGGGTCGCAGCCCTCGCTCGTCGCCGCTCCGACCACCGACCGGGCCCAGCTCGCGTCCGCCGTCGACCAGCTGACGGCGTCGGGCGAGACTGCGCTGTACGACGCGGTCGCCTTCGCCAGCAGCCAGTTCACCGCCGACACCCGCGACCGGGCGATCGTCCTGCTGTCCGACGGGGGCGACACGGCGAGCACCACCACCCTCGACCAGGCGGCGGCGGCCGGAGTGCGGACGAACGTGATCGAGCTCCTCACCGGCGAGAGCAACGCCGGTGCGCTGGCGCAGCTCGCCGCGGCCGGCGGGGGCAGCGTGTCGTCGGTCGCCGATCCCGCCGCCCTGGCCGGTCTCTACCGCGCGGCGGCCGCCAACCTCACCAACCAGTACCGCATCACCTACGAGACGTCGAGCCACGGCTCCGTGCCCCTGACCCTGCAGGTGGCGACCGGGGCCGGGGTGCTGGAAGCCACCACCGACGTCGACCTTCCGGCCGCGGCCATGCCGCCGGCCACCACATCTCCGAGCTCCAGCCCGGCTGGGAGGGCGGACCCCACCGGGCTGGAGCCGGGGCAGACCGCCCTCGTCGTCGGCGCTGCCGCCATCTTCGGTGCGCTGCTCCTGTTCGGCGTGGTCGGCCTGTCGGTCGATCGCCGGAGCCGCCGGGCCCGGGCTCAGCTCGGCGTACAGCGGAGCCTGACCAGCCGCCCGAGCATCTCGCACCTGTCCGACCGCATGACCGCGGCGGCCGACGGCTACCTGGAGCGACATAACCAGCGCCGGACCCTGGCCGCCGCCCTGGAATCGGCCAGCATCTCCCTGCGGCCGGGCGAGTTCATCGTGCTGACCGGCATCGCCACCCTGGTCGCCGGCCTGGCCGGCCTCGCCGTCGGCGGCCTGCTGGGCGGCATCGTCCTGGCCGTCCTGGTGCCGCTGGTTGCCCGGCTCATCGTCGGGCATCTGGCAGAGCGGCGCCGCGCCAAGTTCGCCGAGATGCTGCCCGACACCCTCCAGCTGCTGACCAGCACCCTTCGCTCGGGCTACTCGCTGCTCCAGGCGCTCGACAGCGTGGCCCAGGAAGCCGCCGACCCCGCCCGTACCGAGTTCCGGCGGGTCCTGCTCGAGATCCGGGTGGGGCGCGACCTGTCGGAGGCGCTCCGCGCCCTGGCCGACCGCATGCGGAGCCCGGACTTCGGGTGGGTGGTGGGCGCCATCGAGATCAACCGCGAGATCGGCGGCGACCTGGCCGCCGTCCTCGAGAACACGGCCGAGACGATCCGGGGGCGCCAGCGCGTCTACCGGC
>DATFVX010000306.1:0-9617 GCA_035259985.1 Acidimicrobiales bacterium
CTTCCGCCCGCGGTCGCACGACCCGCTTGAGATTGACGGCCGCCCCGCCGAGATCGCTCCCTGGCTGGCCTCCCACATGGACGTCAACGCCATCGACCTCACCGGCATAGGCGACCCGGAGCTGGCCACCGAGCTCGAGACGGCGGCCGCCGAGAACCTGAAGCGGGTCCTGCGGCCGCCGGTGGGCGGGGGCGATCGGGCGGCGGACTGGTCCGCCGACCCCGGCGTCGACCGCATGCACGCCTTCCTCGAGACGAAGACCGTCTGGCATCCGGTCGGGATCTAGCAACGGGAGCGGCTGCGATGGAGATCAAGGAACTCGGCCACATCGTGCTGTACGTGCGCGACATCGAGCGATCCGCCGCCTTCTACCGCGACGTGCTCGGCTGGCGGCAGATCATGCCCGGCGCCGACGGGTCGTCCCCGCTCCCGGCCCCGGTCGCGGCGTTCTCGGCCCCCTCGGGCCGCACGCATCACGAGCTGCTGCTCATCGAGGTCGGCGCGGACGCGGCGTCGCAGCCTGAGGGTCGCCGCGTGGGCCTGTACCACTTCGGGCTCAAGGTCGGTGACTCCGACGACGAGCTGCGCGAGGCGCTCGACCGGCTGCGGGACGCCGGGACGCCGGTGCTGGGCGCCAGCGACCACACCGTCACCCACAGCCTCTACATCGCCGACCCCGACGGCAACGAGATCGAGCTCTACATCGACGTTCCCGGCATCGACTGGCGGTCCGACCCCGCGCTCGTCGCCGCGCCGATCAAGCCGCTCCGCCTCTGACCCCGCGGCGGCCGCCCGGCGTCTCAGCCGGCGTACGTGCGCAAGACCCGCAGCGCCGCCTGGCCGTGGGGCCCGGAGGCGACGAGGCCCGAGTCCTCCGGCGCCAGCCGCTGCGCCCCGACGCGGCAGAACGCGCCGGCCGGCCCGGTGATCGTCGATTCGGCGTCCGCCGGACCGTACCGCCACGTGTCGCCAGACGGCCCGGTCACCTCGCAGTAGACGGGATGGGCGTCCTCGCCCGCGAGCGCGAAGGCGTAGGGCAGCGTGCCGTGCGCCAGCCAGGCGATGTGGCGCAGCCGATCGGTGTCGGCGAACGGCACCCCCAGCGGCCCGGTGATGTCGAGGCCGTGGGCCCAGTGCTCGGCCAGCCGCGTCGTCGCCAGCGTGGCGGGCTTGATGCCCGATGTCACCCAGGGCACCGGCCGCTGCGGGTCGGCGGTGCGCAACCCCGACAGCGCCGCCCGGCGACTGGCCTTCCAGCGCTCGAAAGCGGCCGCCGGCTCGGCACGCTCGGCCTGGACCATCCGGTCGGCTCCGTCGTCGACGCTGGATGCCTCCGCACGCAGGCGCGCGAACCCGTCACCGCCGGCGGCCGACAGGACCACGGCATCCTCGCTCTGCGCCAGGTGCAGCACGACGTCGGCCACGCTCCATCCCTCCGCAGCCGACGGCGACCGCCAGGCGGCGTCGTCCAGCCCGTCGAGGATCGACTCCAGCCGTTCCTCCTCCGCCTCCAGGTCGTCGATGATGGCCGTCGCCCTCGAGCCATCGGTCATGATCCGGCCTCCCCGGTTTCAGCGAACGCTTCCCTCGCCGCGGCCAAGCCGACCTGCGACCGCTGGCGGAACCCGTAGGTGCCCTGATCGCGCAGCTCGCGGGCGGCGTCGACCACACCCGCCAGCGCCGCGAAGGCGAACGCACCGCCCACCGAGATGCGCCGGACCCCCGCCTGGCCCAGCTCGGCCACCGTCGGACCGCCCAGGCCCGCAAGCACGTTGACGGGACGGTCGACCGACGCCACCACCTGGCGCACCTGTTCGAGGTCCTGCAGGCCGGGGGCGAACAGCACGTCGGCGCCCGCCTCCTGGTACGCCTGCAGGCGGGCGATGGTGTCGGCGAGGTCGGGACGGCCGCGGATGAGGTTCTCGGCGCGCGCCGTGAGCACGAAATGGACCGGGCCGGCGTGGGCGGCCTCGGCGGCCGCGGCCACCCGCTCGGCCGCCAGGCCCGCGTCGTAGATCCGGGCGTCGGGCCGCCGACCGAAGTCCTCGACCGAGCACCCGGCCAGCCCGGTGCCGATCGCCAGGCGGATCGTCGCAGCGACGCCGGCGGGATCGTCGGCGAAGCAGTTCTCGAGGTCCGCCGACACCGGCCGATCGGTGGCGGCGACGATCGACGCGGCGTGAGCGAGAGCCTCCTCGCGGCTGACGGACCCATCCAGGCGCCCCAGGGTGGACGCGAACCCGCTGCTGGTGGTCGCCAGGGCCTCGAACCCCAGCCAGTCGAGCAGCCTCGCCGACCCGGGGTCCCAGGGGTTGGGCATGAGCAGGGGGTCGGGGCCGCCGTGGAGCGAGAGGAACCGTGCGGCCCTGTCGGCCTGTCCGGATCGCGTCTCTCCGGTCTCGGCCCCTACGGCGGCGTCGGTCACCCTGTGAACGTAGTCCGCGGCTCGAGCGCAGCCTCGGCCCGACGCAGGTCGAGCACCCGCTCGTCGGCCAGCCCGGGCAAGGTCTGGACCGCCCAGCGGTAGGCCGGCCCGTTCAGCACGGCGACCTCGACGCCCTCGAGCGCCACCAGCGTGCAGTCGTGCGCCCGGTCCGCGAGCAGCTCGTCGCCGCCGATCCACGTGCCGGGGCCCAACGCCTCGACCGGCCGCCCGCTGCGGGTGGCGAGCAGCGCCCCGGCGACCACGATGACGAGCTCGCGCGCCCGGTGACCCTCCCGGACGACGACGGTCCCCTCGGCGAGCCGCAGCCGGTCGGCGTGGGGGATCAGCGGTGCCAGGGACGTGTACGCGTACCGGTCGAAGGGGGGAACCTCGGCCAGGACCGACACGTCCGGCCGGCGGCGCGCCCTCACGCCGCCTCCCGCGCCGGCCTCGACTCCCGGGCGGCGTTCCGTGCCATCGCCGCCACGGGGAGCTGCGCCTCGAGCTCGGCACCGCCGACGAACCGGATGCTCGCCTGCGGAGCCAGGGCGCGGAAGAACCGCACCGCCCGTTCGTTGTCGGCCTGGATCCAGGCCGTGATCGTGTCGATGCCGGCGAGCTGTGCGTGCGTCGCGAGCGCACCGACCAGCGCCCGGCCGATCCCCCGCCGGAACCAGCGGTCCTCCACCAGCAGGGCCAACTCGGTTGCACCGGAGCGGGAGCGTGCCAGGCTCGCCGTGCCCCGCACCTCGCCGCCGTCGACGACCACCCACGACCGGTGGCTGTCGTCGGGCGAGGCGATTCGCCTCAGCTCCCGGTCCATCGCCTGCGGCCCGGTTCCGTGGAAGCGCCGGTACAGGGTCTCCGGAGAGCAGCGGCCGATGAACGCCCGCAATGGCTCGAGGTCTCCGCCTCTCGATGCCCGTAGCAACATGGATCGAACGTAACTAGACCAGTCGTCATAGTCAATAGACCGGTCGTGATAGTTGTATGCTGTGCGTGTGGCATCCGACACACGCGACCGGCTCGTCCGCACCACCAGCCGCCTCCTTCGCAAGCAGGGCTACGGCGCGACCGGCCTGAATCAGGTCATGGCCGAGGCCCAGGCGCCCAAGGGGTCGATGTACTTCCACTTCCCGGGCGGCAAGGAGGAGCTGGCGGCGGCCGCCGTCGACTACTTCGCCGAGCGCGTGATGCAGCGCATGGAGAAGGGCCTCGCAGAGGGCGCCACGGTGGCAGAGGCGGTCGCCGGCTTCTTCGACGGCTACATCGAGCACTTCCAGCGCACAGCCTTCTGTGAGGGCTGCGCCGTGGCCACGGTCGTTCTCGATGCGGCCGCCGACCACGAGGCCCTCGCCGCGGCGACGGGGCGAGCGCTACGAGGCTGGGTCGACCGGTTCGCCGAGGCCCTGGAGGCGGAGGGTCGCTCCCCCGCCGAGGCGCACCGCCTGGCAACGCTGATCGTCGCTGCGATCGAGGGCACGATCGTGATCGGCAAGGGTGAGCGCTCGACCGAGCCCCTGGTTGCCGTTCAGGCCGTCCTCCGCGACCTGCTGGCGGTCGGGGACACCGCCCCGGCGACCGCGAAAACTGGGTGAAAGGCGTACATACGTTCGCTATAGTCGGAGCCTGTGACGGAGTTGCGGTGGCCACAGGCCGACCGGCCGCAGGCCCAGGGGGCGTTGTTCGACGAGCCGGTCTTCGAGCGTGAGCCGGGCCGCGGCGAGTTCCGCGGCATGGAGTTCCTGCACGTTCGGGCGCAGCGGATCATCAACGAGGTCCCGGGCGCGCCGTTCGGCTTCCGGTACACCATCAATGCGTACCGGGGGTGCAGCCACGCGTGCACCTACTGCCTGGCCGGTGACACCCCGGTGCTCATGGCCGACGGCGACACCAAGCCCCTGGCCGAGGTCCGGCCGGGCGACGAGGTCTGCGGCACGGTTCGCGACGGCGCCCGCCGCCGCTGCGTGTCCACCACGGTCGTCGACCACTGGTCGACCGTGAAGCCCGCCTACCGGGTGACGCTCGCCGACGACACCCAGCTCGTCGCCAGCGGCGACCACCGGTTCCTGACCGATCGGGGCTGGAAGCACGTCTCCCGCACGGGCCTGGGCTCGGGACCGCGGCCTCACCTCACCCGGCACCACTCGCTGCTGGGCATCGACGATGTCCCGGGCCGCCCCCTCGACCAGGCCACCGGGGCCGATCCGGCGGGCGGGGCCGCGATCAGCGGCGGTGCGCGACGCCGGGTCGTGGGCATCGAACCGCTCGGCGGCGACCTGACGCTCTTCGACATCACCACCGGAACCGGCGACTTCATCGCCAACGGCGTCGTGAGCCACAACTGCTTCGCCCGGCCCACGCACACCTATCTCGACCTCGACGCCGACCGCGACTTCGAGCGCCGCATCGTGGTCAAGGTCAACGCCGTGTCGAGGCTGCGTCACGAGCTCGACCCCCGCCGGTGGGCGGGCGACCTCATCGCCATGGGCACCAACACCGATCCGTACCAGCGGGCCGAGGGCAAGTACCGGCTCACCCGGGGCATCGTCGAGGCGCTGGCAGAGCGGGCGAACCCGTTTTCGATCCTGACCAAGTCGACGCTCGTCCTCCGCGACGTCGAACTGCTGGCAGAGGCGGCCCGGTGCGCCGACGTGCGGGTCAACCTGTCGATCGGCACGCTCGACGAAGCGGTATGGCGGACCACGGAACCGGGCACCCCCCACCCGGCCCAGCGCGTGCGTGCCGTCGAGCAGCTGAACGCCGCGGGGGTGGCCACGGGCGTGCTCGTCGCCCCCGTGCTGCCCGACCTGTCCGACGGCCCGGAGCAGCTCGAGGCCGTGGTTCGGGCGTGCGTCGACGCCGGCGCCCGTTCGATCTCCTCGGTGCTGCTCCACCTGCGCCCCGGCGTGAAGGAGGTGTTCCTCGGCCGGCTGGCCGAGTCACACCCGCAGCTCCTGGCGAGCTACCGCCGCCGCTATCGCGACCGCGCGTACGCACCCAAGGCCGAGCAGCAGGCCCTGGAAGCGCGCGTCCGCGAGCTCGTGCGCCGATGCGGTGGGCTACCGGCCGAACGGACGGATGCCCGCCACCACACCGGCCGGGAGCCTCCGGAGCCCGCCACCCCGTCGGCGCCGCCCGGCCAGCTGCGCCTGCTCTGAGCCGCCGCCGACGTGCAGCCGGCGGCGGGGGGCGTGGGGCGTGGGGCTCAGGCGGCCTTCTCGAGGATGTGGACGCCGCAGGCGGAGCCGAGGCCGATGACGTGGGCGAGCCCGACGTTGGCGTCGGGGATCTGACGGTCGCCGGCCTCACCCCTGAGGTGATGGCAGACCTCCCAGATGTTGGCGATCCCGGTGGCGGCGATCGGGTGGCCCTTGGACTGCAGGCCGCCGGACACGTTGACCGGGGTGGCGCCGTCGCGCCACGTCGCCCCCGACTCGAAGAAGGGCACCGCCTCGCCCGGCGCGCACAGCATCAGGTTGTCGTAGTGCACCAGCTCGGCGGTGGCGAAGCAGTCGTGCAGCTCGACGAGGTCGAGGTCCTCGGGGGCCACGCCGGCCGCCTCGTAGGCCTGCTGGGCGGCGTTGCGGGTCAGCGTGTTGACGTTCGGCAGCACCTGGCAGGCTTCCTCCCAGGGGTCGGTGGTGAGCACCGACGCCGCCACCTTCACCGCCCGGCGCCGCTGATCGGGGTCCATGGTCCGCAGCTTGCGGTCGGTCACGACGACGGCGGCGGCCGCCCCGTCGCAGTTGGCCGAGCACATGGGCCGGGTGTTCGGGTAGGCGATCATCACGTCGCCCATGATCTCCTCGAGCGTGAACCGCTTCGTGTAGGTCGCCAACGGGTTCAAGGTCGAATGGGCGTGGTTCTTCTCGGAGATGCGGGCGAACAGCTCGAAGCTGGTTCCCCCGTAGCGATGCCCGTACTCCATCCCGATCTGGGCGAACACGCCCGGCATCGTCTCGGTCCCGATCCGCCCGTCGATCGGGGCGACCGCCCCGAACCGACCCCGCGGCGTCCATGACTCGTTCTCGTCGGACTTCCGGTTCGCCCCGGCCAACAGGCCGGCCCCGGCAAGCTTCTCGACCCCGACCGCCAGGCCCAGGTCACACTCCCCGGCCCTGAGCGCCATGATCGCCGTGCGCAACGCCGTCGCCCCGGTCGCGCACGCGTTGGAGACGTTGTAGACCGGGATCCCGGTCTGGCCCACCTGCTTCTGCAGCAGTTGGCCGATCGGGGCCGGCCCGCCCCAGAGGTTGCCGGCCGCCAGCACGCCGATGTCTCGCATGGCTACGCCACCGTCGGCCAGCGCAGCCATGGTGGCCTCGGTGGCCAGGTCCACCGTGTCCCGGTCCGGATGCTTCCCGAACTTGGTCATGTGGATCCCGAGGATCCACACGTCGTCAGCAGCCATCACCGACCTCCCTCGCTCACGCTCGGCGCATCCACCGGCTCGAACCCGAACCCCACCGCCTCGACTCCCCCGCCGTCGACGCCGACGGGCACCGTCACCAGCCGCACCTTCATCCCCAGCCGCACCTGCTCGGGGGTCGGGTCGACGTTCACGACGTTGGCCCGCACGCTCGTCCCGTCGCAATCCACCACCGACGCGACGAACGGCACTGGGATTCCCGGTGCCGCCAGTGACACGATCGTGAACGCCCGCACCTCCCCCTCGGTCGCCACGCGGACGGTCTCGAACTCGGCGCCGCCGCACCCCCCGCAGGCGTTGCGGCGATCGAAGAAACGCGCCCCACAGCCGGCACATTCGTGCGCCATCAGGTGCGGATCACCGTCGTCCAACACCAGGTAGTCGACCAACGGGATCTGTTCGCTCACCAAATATCCCTCCCGCTCCGCGGCCCGGCGGTGGACGCCGTCGGCACAAGGTTGGCACGTGGGGCCCGCCGGGTGACAGCCGGGCCCCGCCGCCACAAAAGTTGACCTCGTCGAGTACTCCCGGCGGATCGCCGGCCGGCTCAGCCCTCTTCGCTGGCGACGGCCTCGACAGCGACCAGACCGTTGGCGGCCGCCAGCGCAATCGCGGCCCGCACCGCCTCCTCGTACACGGCGTCGAGGTGGTGCTGCGACACCGCGGGAGCCAGGGGCGGATCGCCGAGCGAGCGGGGCAGCGCGCCCGGATCCGACGTCGGCCTGATCTGGGGACTGGGAGCCGCCTCGTAGCCGTTGTCGGCCCAAAACGCCTGCGCCTTGGAGGGCGGGTTCTGCGAGCGACGCCGGCGACGGGCACTCATGCCGCCGCCTCGTCGCCGGCCTTGTCCGCCTGGTCGTGAGCGAACGTGTCGGCGGCGGTCTCGTCGACCAGCGCCTCGGCACGCAGCCCGAGGGCCTGGCGCAGCTGGTCGGCCGTGAGGTCGCCCACCGAGCTGCTGGCCGGGAGCACCATGTCGGCGATCCGGCGCTTGCCCGCCACGACCTCCTCCACCTGCTCGTCGACGGTGCCGGGGCACACGAGCCGGTGGCTGATGACCGTGTTCGCCTGGCCGATGCGCCACGCCCGGTCGCGGGCCTGGTCCTCGACCGCCGGGTTCCACCAGCGGTCGTACAGCACGACGTGGTTGGCGGCGGTGAGGTTGAGCCCCGACCCGCCGGCCTTGATCGACAGCACCAGGGCCCCGGCCCCCGTCCCTTCCTGGAACTCGCGGATCAGGCGGTCGCGCGTGCCCCGCGTCAGGCCGCCGTGGTAGCAGGCGACGGGGACGCCGGTGCGCTTGGTCAGGTGCTCCGCCAGGCGCTCACCCCAGCGCGCGAAGTGCGTGAACACCAGCACGCGCTCCCCGGCGGCGAACACGTTGTCGACCAGCTCGTCGAGGCGGGCGAGCTTGCCCGACCGGCCCTCGAGCGGGCCGTCGTCGTCGCCGAGATAGGCCGCGGGGTGGTCACAGATCTGCTTCAGGGCGGTGATGGCGGCGAGGACGTGGCCGGTGCGAGCGCGCCGGTCCTCGCTGTCGAGGTTGACCCCCAGCAGGTTGTCGAGGACCGCCTGGTAGAGGCCGATCTGCTCGGCGGTCATGCCGCAGTGGTCGAGCTCGTCGATCTTGTCGGGCAGCTCGGCGGCGATCTCCGGCTCGGCCTTGGTGCGCCGGAAGACCAGCAGGCCGTTGAGCGCCCGCAGCGCGGCCTCGCCCGGCGCACCCGACCCGTTGCGCGGCGTCGACAGCTGCTGGATGAAGGCCGGGCGCGGCCCCACGAGGCCGGGGTTGGTGTAGTCGAGGATCGACCACAGGTCGCCCAGCCCGTTCTCGATCGGGGTGCCGGTCAGCGCCAGGCGCGACCGAGCGGAGATCCGCCGCAGCTCGCGCGCCGCCTCGCTGGCCGGATTCTTGATGGCCTGCGCCTCGTCGAGCACGACCCGGTGCCAGTCGACCGTGGCCAGCGCGTCGACGTCCCGCACGGCGGTGCCGTACGTGGTGAGCACGACGTCCGCGTCGCACGCCACGGCGGCGACCTCGTCAGCCTCCGCCCGGGCGGCCCCGTGATGGACCTCTATCCGCAGGTCCGGGGTGAACCGCCGGGCCTCCGCGGCCCAGTTGCCCAGGACCGCCGGGGGGGCGATCACCAGCACCGGTCCCTGCCCGCAGGTGGCCAGCAGGTGGGCGAGCATCGTCGGGGTCTTGCCGAGGCCCATGTCCATGGCCAGGCAGCCCCCGAGGCCCACTCGGTCGAGGAACGCCAGCCAGCCAAGTGCCTCCGCCTGGTAGCTCCGCAGCTTGCCGACGAAGCCCTCGGGGGGATCGAGCGGCGCGGGCGGTTCGTCGCTGGCGCCCCGGACCAGCTCGACCGCCCAGCCACTGCCGGCCACGATGGCCGGCCCGGCCAGTGCGCTCTCCTCGAGGCCGACGGCGTGGCGCAGGATGGCGGCGCCGGTGAGCTCGGTGGCGCCGCTCTGCTCGGCGAGCGCCCTGGCCGCCGCCTCGAGGTCGGCGTGGTCGAGCTCGACCCAGCGCCCCTTGGCCTGGACGAGCGGCCGCGCCTGGGCGGTGAGGCGGGCGATGGCGGCGGCGTCGAGCTCGAGGTCGTCGAACAACACCGACCAGCGGACCTTGGAAAGCTGGTTGGGCCCCACCCGCGCCGGACCCGTGGGGTCGGCGGCCTCGAGCCGCAGGCGGGGTGACGGCCGGGTCCACGATGCCGTCGGCACCCGCACCTCGAAGCCCACCGACTGCAGGAC
>DATFVX010000307.1:0-11593 GCA_035259985.1 Acidimicrobiales bacterium
CGCCCTCGTAGCTCAGGGGATAGAGCATCGGCCTCCGGAGCCGTGTGCGTGGGTTCGAATCCCGCCGAGGGCACTGCTGGATCTGGCGGGTGACCAGGTAATACCGCAGGTCAACGCCTGGACTTTGATCATCAGGGGCGCCGGCAGAGCCGGCGCCTGGCCTGCGGGCGGGGTTCCCAAGCTGCTGATGCGGCATCAGCAGAGCGGCGGTTGGCATAGTGCTCGTTCAGGCGCTCGGCCGCTCGGACGACTCGACCTCGCTCTTCAGACGTCGCGCTCGGCGGGGAGGCGACCGCTGCGTACGGCGCCTTCGAGGGCGGCGAAGTCGCGTTCGGTCTGGTCGGCGTAGCCGACTGACCAGCGGGCCACGGCCAGGTCGAAGCGTTGGGACCGGCCGAGGTAGCCGGCGATCGTCGCCGCGCCGGGGCTCTGGCTGTGGGCGCGCGCCAGCAGCCGGGCGCACAGCGACACGTATGCCTCGTATGCCGATGCGCTCAGCCCGCGTGTTTCCAGCGACCCTTTCATGTCGCGGAATTGGCGGAAGTAGAAGTCTGTCGGCGGGAAGCCGTCGCGCTCGTCGCGCCAACTGCCGACCCACCCGAGGAAGCGGTCGGAGTGCGCTTGCAGGATGCGTTGACCGGCGACCACTCGGTAGCCCTGGTGGCCGTGCCGGACCGGGGGCAGACGTTCGAAATGGCAGCGCTGGCCACCATAGGTCTCCAGCACTGACGGCGGCGCCTCTTTGGCCTGTAAGAACAGGGGCTCGCCGGCCGGGCCCACGAACATCACCACGTAGCAGCGGGTGCCCACGGAGCCGACACCGACCACCCGCAGCACGTAGTCAACCAACCTGTACTGCGACAACAACAACGCCGTGTCAGCCCGCAAGGTGTTGCGATACAGCTCGAATGCGCCGACCAGCTTGTCGGCGCTGACGTAGTCGACGTGGCGGGTGACGGGCGGCAGGTCCCTGATCCGCAGTTCACCCTCGTCCGTTGTCGCGGTCACCTTCTCGAGCAGCTGGTCGGACGTCCGCCGGCGGGCCTTGCCGACGGTCTTGCGGATGAGTCGGGCGTGGTTGCGGGTCTCGTTCTCCAGCGAGTCGGTGTCGATCTGGTAGTAGTACCGATCGAGCGCCGTCATCTCGAACAGCAGCACGCGCAGCGTGGTGCGATACATGCCCACCGCAAGCTCGCTGATCTCCCGGCACTTGGCGTCGGTGAAACCATTGTCGCGGCCACCGACGACGATGCTGGCGGCGAAGCGCTTGACGTCCCACTCCCAGGGCGCGTTGGACGCCTCGTCGAAGTCGTTGAGGTCGAACAGCAGTCGCCGCTCCGGCGAGGCGTAGAGACCGAAGTTGGAGATGTGTGCGTCACCGCAGCACACCACTTGTTGGCCGGTCACCCGATCCGCACTGAGGTCGTGGGCCATCACCGCCGCGGTGCCGCGGTAGTACGCGAACGGCGATTGCAGCATTCGGCCCATTCGCACTGGAACGAGGTCGGGCAACCGATTGGCGTTTTGCTGTTCGAGGATGGCGAGCGGATCACGCTCGGGGAGCGTCAGCGTGGCGTGGTCGCCACGCCCAATCGTCGAACGAAGCGTCCGCCCACGGCGACGCAGCTCCGCAAGCGATGGCATCGGGTCTGTAGGTGACGAGCGCCGACCGGCCTTGGCATTTGCGGACGTGTCCGAGCTGGCCGTCGTCTGGCCCACCTCGCCGAGCCTAGTGACGCTGAGAGATCGATCAGGGCCGACGCCGGACCACCACCTTCACCCTGGATACCGGTTGGGCGACTGCCAGAAGCCGCCAACGCCGATCAGCCCGTCACCGTGCCGTCGCAGCGATGAGTCTGGCGGCGCCCGCACGTCTACCTCTCCGACCGAGCCAACCAAAGCATCGGGAGCAAGGCATGGGCCTCATCCACATCGAGATGTTCGCAACCCTCGACCTCGTCGGGCAGGCGCCCGGCGGCCCGGACGAGGACCCGGAGGGGTTCCCGTTCGGCGGCTGGCAGGCGCCCCTGTTCGACGAGGTCGCCGGGGCGCAGGTCGGTGCCGCGTACGAGGGCACCGACGCCCTCCTGCTCGGCCGGAGGACGTATGACATCTTCGCCTCCTACTGGCCGCACCAGGAGGGCGGCCAGGACAACGAGATCGCCACGCTCTTCAACAGCGTCCCGAAGTACGTTGCCTCCCGCGGCAGGCCCGACCTCTCGTGGGCCGGGTCCACGCAGCTCGGCCCGGACCTGGCCGGGGCGGTGCGCGAGATCCGTGACCGGCACGAGCACGTGAAGGTCGTCGGGAGCCTGAACCTGGTGCAGACCCTCCTGCGCGAGAAGCTCTTCGACCGTCTCGACCTCTGGGTGCACCCGGTCGTGCTCGGCGTGGGGAAGACCGTGTTCGACGGCGGCGCGGTGCCCACGAACGTCACGCTCCTCGAACCGCCGGTCGCCAGCCCGAAGGGCACCGTGTTCCTGCGCTACGGGCTCGCCGACGGCACGCCCGAGACGGGGGACATGGGCGCACCCGAACGCGGCGCCGGGCAGGACGACTGAAGCCGCCCCGCGGCAGGTGAGCCGCCATCGTTCGGCGCCGACCCGATCCCGGGACGACGGTGTCAAGGGAGGCCAGGGCCGTGCGTGGGGGATCGGTGCGGCTCGAGCCACCAGAAGAAGAAGCGAGCCGTCGCCTCGGCCAGGACGATCGCCACGCCCAGGATTCCCGCCCACAGGAGGGAAACGGGGAAGCCACGATTGGCGAGCGAGGCGTGCTCGTCGGGAAACCAGTAGAGGACCAGCAGCAGCAGGACGGACGCGCTCAAAGCCAGGACCACGAGAGAGTTGAGCGAGGCGATCCAGACATGCAGCCGGCGGGCGGCGATCCGTTCCTCGTCACGCAGCCGCCTCCAGGCCAGGGCCACGTGCGCGGCGCCGGCCGCGGCGCTGGCCGCCAGGAGGTCGGTGTCCATGCTGCCGACGCCGGCGTTCAACACCCCGGACTGGACGGCGATGGCCGGGGCGACGACGACGGCGAAGCCGACGAGCACGAAGCCCGCGGCCACCGCCAGGTCGGTGGCCCGGCCGCTCACGTCCCCTCCCGGGCTCGCAGCATGAACCGGTCGGCGACCGACCCGTCCGGCCGAACGCACGTCGCGGTCATGAGGTCGTCGACCACCTCGACGTGGAGGAACTGCAGCGTGCGCTCCGACACGGCCGTGAAGGCGCTGCGACCCACGCGGGTGGTCTTGCAGCCACCCCCGCTGACGACGTACGTGACGCCGTGCTGGGGCTCGATGCGCTCGTAGTCGTGGTCGTGCCCGCTGAGGACGAGGTCGACGTGGTGGCGGCTCAACAGAGGCACCAGGCGCTCCTGGGCCCCCGGCGTGCTGCCGTGGTGGCCGGACGAGTAGGGAGGGTGATGCAAGGCCACCACCTTCCACTGGTTGGCGGAGCTGGCCAGGGCGTCGTCGAGCCAGTCGAGCTGCTCGGACGCCCGCGGCCCGTACAGGCCGGGGATGCTCGAATCGAGGAAGAAGAAGTCCACCGGGCCCTGGCTCGTCGTGTAGTAACGACCCGGCGTGCCCAGCAGCTCGAGCTCGGCCTCGATGGCGCTCAACCCCTGGTCGCTGAAGTGGAGCGCGTTGTCGTGATTGCCGATCGCGAGCTCGAAGCCCACCCCCGCGTCGATGAGCGGTCCGAGGGGGCGTCGGAACACGGTGTCGAACCGGCGCCGGAAGTTGCCGTAGTAGCAGATGTCGCCCAGCAGGGCGACCAGACCGAACGGCGCCGTCTGGTAAGTGATCGCCATCTGCTCGGCGACCGCCAGCGCCTGGCGGCCACCGCTGCCGTTGTCGCCCAGCGCCGCGAACGACACGCGGTCGTCGCCCGTCCGCCAGGCATGGGGCGTGAGCTGGATGTCCGGCGCCTGGCCGGGCACGAGGTCCTCGCGTGACAGCAGCGGCCACACCGCACCGGCCAGCGTGCCGGCGGTCGCGGTGGCGCCGACCAGCCCCACGCCTGCGGCAAGGAACTCACGCCGGTTCATCACCGCCACATTTTGGAGTCAGCGCCCCGAACGCGCCCTGGTGGTGGTTCACTCGCCGGGGTAGACGACGCCGAGCTGCCCTCGCATGTCGTCGAGCACGCCGAGGAGCGCTATGGACTCGTCGAGCGGCATCACCGGGCTCTCGGTCCGGCCCGCCGCCAGGCACCGGTGCACCTCCTCGACCTGGAAGCGCAGCCCCACGCCCTCGAAGCCGGCGTCGACCTGCTCGGTGCCGCCCGTGCCGGTGGCGCCACGGCCGCCCGGGGCGCCGACGGTCAGCGCCATCGGGCTGTGCATGGGCGCCGGCAGGCCGATCCAGCCGTCGCTGCCGGAGATGCGGGCGGTACAGGAGAGCGCGACGCGCGTCGCCGCCTTGACCACGCCGAGCCGCCCGCCGCCATGGTGCAGCAGGCCGGTGACGACCTCGTCGGCGCCGGTCTCACCGATGACGCCGTCGGCGAGCACGCGCTCCGGCAGCCCGAGCACGAACGCGCACAGCTGGACCGGGTAGATCCCGAGGTCGAGCAGCGCCCCTCCCCCCAGCGCCAGGTCGAACAGGCGATGCTCGGGGTTCACGGGGACCCGGAAGCCGAAGTCGGTCTCGACCACGAGTGGCTCCCCGATCCGCCCATCGTCGAGGAGCTCGCGCAGGCGGCGGTACGCCGGCAGGAAGCGGCTCCACATCGCCTCCATCAGGAAGAGGCCCCCGGCCCGGGCGGCCTCGACCATGCGGCGCGCCTGCGCGGCGTTCAGCGCCAACGGCTTCTCGCACAGCACGTGCTTCCCGGCGGCCAGGCAGGTGAGCGTGTCCTGCTCGTGTCGGGAGTGCGGGGTCGCGACGTACACGACGTCCACCTCGGGGTCCGCCGCGAGGTCGTCATAGCAGCCGTACCGCCGCGGGACGTCGTAGCGGTCGGCGAAGGCGTCGGCCCGTTCACGCGACCGCGAGGCGACGGCGACGATCTCGCCGTCCGCCACGAGCTCCATCCCCTCTGCGAACCGTTCCGCGATCCCACCGGGACCGACGATGCCCCACCGCACGCTCATCCCGGGGTTGTAACACGGCCGCTTCGGATCCCGAAGCCGGCGTGCCCAGATTCGTGGGACCACGGGACGGGGCGTTTTCGTACCGCGGGACGGTCCCCCTTGGTACCGGAGGTCGATGTGGCCATCGGGGCCCGGCCTTACGGTCGATCCATGACCGAGACGAGCCTGCGGCCGGAGGGTTGCGGGCAGGACAAGGAGTCGACCATGGCCACCGACACGCCCGCAGGAAGCGAGCCCCCCGGCTCGGAGGCGGCCCGGAAGGAAGCCCTCCGCTGGGTGCGCAGGAAGCGGATCCTCTACACGATCCTCGGCGTCTACGCCGTGCTCAGCCTCATGTGGTTCCTGATCGACATGGCCGACGGGACCGAGAGCCTCTGGTTCTACTGGCCCATGCTCGGCACGGGAGCCGCGGTCGCGGTCGCCGCCGTCGCGATGTTCGGCATCGGCGGGCTCCTCGGCGCCGACTGGGAGCGACGCCAGGTCCAGCGGTACCTCGACCAGCGCCGCTAGCCGTCGACCTCCGCCTCGCGCCACCGCCGCCCGACCGCAGCACCGGGGGAGCGGTGCCGGATCCGGCGGCGGTGGTCGATCCGGTGCGGGCGCGTTGCCCGCTCCTCGGCGATCGCGGCCGTCAGTGGGTCACGCTGACGAGCTCGTAGTGCTCCTTGCCACCCTCGGTCACGTGCTCCTCGATCTCGCCGAGGCCCGCGACGTAGGACTTCCGCTCCATCTGCGGCTCCACCGGGCTCCACTCGTCGGTGACGAGGACCCGATCGAAGCTCCCGCGTGCGACCTTCATCTTTCCGTCGAGTCGAACGACGTGGGCCTGGTCGAGCGCGTCCCCGGGTGGGTAGTACTCCTGCCGATAGACGTCGCCCCGCTGCGGGTCGCCCTCCATGATGATCCCAGGCTGCGCACCGTCGACACCGGCCTCCCACGAGTCGCTGGCGCGCTGGAGGTGGCCGTTGCGCATCTCGAGCGAGTTCTCGCCCAGGTACCAGACGTTGCCGTCCTTGTCCTGCGCGTACCAGTCGAACGTGCGCTCGACCGGCTTGCCGTTCTCGGAGACCGTGTCCTCGACGACCGTGGCCTTGATGCCGAGGATCTGCTTGGTCTGATCGGTGACGACCATGTCGTCGGTTCGCGGCTTGCCGTCCTCCACTCCCTTGTAGTGGAAGGCCGTGCCGGGCTCGAGGGGGAAGTAGCGATTGTCGATCGTGGCGACGAAGTCCGCCGGGTCGATCGATGGCTTGTAGCTTCCCTTCAGCTCCCAGCTCGGCGGCTGGATCGCCGCCTCCTCGCCCGCCGGCGGGGAGCTCGCGTGCGATGAACTGCATCCGGCGGCCAGCGCGGCGATCAGTGCCACCGCGCCCAGCCCGACCCTGCGTGAATGCGTACGTCCGTGCCGTCGTTCGGTCATCTCGTGCTCCGGCCTGCTCGACGGAATCCTTGGCTCACGGCTGACCGTACGGATCGCTGCCTCAGCGATCTACCGAGGAACCGTCAAGGTTCGGCCAGGACCCGGTAAATCGCCTCGTCCGGCGTCACCCCGCACGCGGCGGCCGATACCGAAAGTTGACGCGACCCCGGGCGATTGCTGACACGGCCGTCCCTACCGTCCCGAATCGAGGCGCACGGTTGGAGGTGACGGTGAGTCGCAACACGCTGAAGACGTTCCTCTTGCTTGCGGTGCTGGGCGGGATGTTCGTGCTCGCCGGCGGACTGATCGCATCGCGCGCCGGCGCGCTGGTGGGCCTCGCGCTCGGCCTGCTGGTAGTCGGCTCGTCGTACTGGTTCAGCGCCTCGCTGGCGGTCCGGGCCGCCCGCGCCCGCCGGGTGACCGCGGCCGAGAATCCCCGGCTGGCCGCGATCGTCACCGGCCTGACCACACGGGCCGGCATGCCGACGCCCGACATCTACGTCTCCCCGAACGCCCAGCCCAACGCGTTCGCCACCGGCCGCAGCCCGGCGCACGCCGCAGTGTGCGTGACCCAGGGAGCACTCGATCTGCTCGACGACGAGGAGCTGGAGGGCGTGTTGGCGCACGAGCTGTCGCACGTCGGGAACCGCGACACGCTGATCGCCTCGATTGCGGCCGCGATCGCGTTGGCGCTGACGGTCGTCGCCCGCATGGCGATGTGGGGGACCCTGCTCGGTGGCGGCCGGGGACGCCGGGGCAACCCGATCGGGGCCCTGGCGATGGCAATTCTCGCCCCCCTGGCGGCGATCGTGGTGCAGATGGCGATCTCCCGGAGCCGGGAGTTCGAGGCCGACCGGTCCGGCGCCGACATGTTGGGGACGGGCGAACCGCTGGCTCGCGCACTCGTGAAGATCGACGCCGCCGCGCGCGCGGTGCCGATGGACGTCGACCCGGCCCAGGCCACCGCCTACATCGTGAACCCGCTCGCCGGGCGGCGGGTTGCGTTCGCCCAGCTGTTCGCCACCCACCCGCCCACCGCCGACCGCATCGCCCGCCTGCACGACGAGAGCCGCCGGCTAGGCCAGCTGGGCTGAAGCCCCGTGGGCGCCTCAGCTGCGCCCCGCGGGTCGCTCGGCCGGATGCCGTCGTCCCCCGCTGCGTACGCTGCTGCCATCATCACGATGAGACCCGGCCTGAGCGCGACCGCCTCGTCGCCGCGGAATGACTTCGAGGTCCCGCATTGAACCGCCTGCTGCTCGTCGAAGACGATCAGGCCATCGCCCGGCCCCTGCTGCGGGCACTGGAGCGCGAGGGCTTCCTAGTGGAGCACGTCGAGGCCGGCGAGCCCGCCATTGCGCGGGTGGACGCCGGGGGCATCGACCTCGTGGTGCTCGACCTGACCCTGCCCGACGTGGACGGCCTCGACGTCTGCCGCCAGATCCGATCGAACCACCCTGCGCTGCCGATCCTCATGCTGACGGCGCGTCGCGAGGAGGTCGACGTGGTCGTCGGCCTCGACGCCGGTGCCGACGACTACGTCGCCAAGCCGTTCCGGGTGGCCGAACTCGTGGCACGGCTGCGGGCCCGGTTGCGCGTCGCCTCGGACGCGAGTGCGGTCGTCGGCGATGCCGACGTCGTCACGGCCGGGGATCTGCGGATCGAGCGCGCCGCGCACCGGGCCTACCTGGGCGAGACGGAGCTCGAGCTCACGCCCAAGGAGTTCGACCTGCTGAGCCTGCTCGTCGGGGAGGCGGGGCGGACGGTGACCCGGGCCCGCATCATGCGGGACGTTTGGGACGAGCACTGGTGGGGCTCGACCCGCACGCTCGACATGCACGTCTCGGCGCTGCGACGCAAGCTCGGCGACAGCCCGGCCGATCCCCGGCGGATCGTCACCGTGCGCGGCGTGGGCTTCCGGCTCGAGCCCGGCTGACGGTGGCCCGGTGCGACGCCGCTTCCTCGTCTCGACGATCCTGATCGTCCTGGTCACGATCGTGCTGCTCGGGGTGCCACTCGGCTTCGTGCTCGACCGGCTGGCGCGAGAAGCCACGACCAACCGGCTCGAACGCTCGGCTGCGGCCGTTGCCGTGGCCATCGAACCGACCGTCGAGAGGGGCGCCCTGCCCGATCCGGACCTGTTGGAGCAGCTCACACCGCCGGGTGACCAGACGATCGTCCGCACGCCGGACGGTGATCGCATCGAGGCGGGCGAGCGTTCGACGGGCCCGAGCATCTCCGTCGAGACCATCGCCGGCGCCGGCACCACGGTCCAGCTGATCGCCCCGGCCACCCCGGTGATCGACACCGTCCGGCGCTCGGTCCTGGCCCTGGCCGTCGTGGCTGCGATCGGGTTCGCGCTGGCGCTGGTGCTGGCGACCGTGCAGGCGCGACGCCTGACACGCCCCATCGAGGAGCTGGCGAGGGCGGCCCAGCGGCTCGGAGCCGGCGACTTCTCCGCCCGACCACCGCACTCGGGCATCGCAGAGCTCGACGCCCTCGCCGACACCCTCGATTCGAGCCGCGCACGCATCGCCACGCTGGTCGACAGCGAGCGCCAGTTTGCCGCCAATGCCAGCCACCAGTTGCGGTCGGCCCTGACCGGGCTGACGCTCCGGCTCGAGGAGCTCGCCGGCTCGCCCGTCGCCGATACCAGGGCCGAGGCCGACGAGGCCCTCGCGCAGGTGGCGCGCCTCGATGCGACGATCGACGAGTTGCTCCGCCTGACCCGGACCGGCCGGGCGGGCGAACGCAGGACCTTCGACATCGCCGCGCTGGTCCGCGAGCACGTGCGGGACTGGCAGCCCCGCTTCCGCCAGGCGCAGCGGAGCATCGAGGTGCGCAGCGAAGGGACGGTGTCCGTCCACGCCACCCCCGGCGCCGTCGGTCAGATCATCGACGTCCTGCTGGCCAATGCCCTCGACCACGGCGGCGGCCGTGTCGCGTTCCACATCAGGACCGAGCCGAGCGGCGGTGTCGTCCAGGTGTCCGACGAGGGCGAGGGCGTCGACGCCGATGCCGCGGCCGAGTTGTTCGAGCGTTCGAACCGCAAGAACGGGCACGGCATCGGGCTGCCGTTGGCCCGGCAGCTCGCGCAGGCGGACATGGGATCGCTCGACCTCGTCATCCCCCGGCCACCGGTGTTCCGGCTCCGGCTGCCGGCGGCGGACACGCCGACCCAAGCTTGACCCAAGCGTTACCGAACGCCGGGCGATCCCTGACCGCGCCCTCCTTACCGTGCGAAGCGAGTTCCTTCGAGCCGCATCGACCCCAGGAGAGCCGCCATGTCAGTGACCACCCAGCCACCGGACACCTCGGCACCGGGCCCCGCGCCCGAGCCGCCCCCGGCGATGCCGCCACCGTCGGGCCCGCCCGGGACCGGCGGCCGCAGGCCCCGCCGCGGGTTCCTTGCCGGGGCGCTCGCGGGCGCGCTGGCCGGCGCCCTCGTCGCGGGATCCATCGCCTTGGCCACCAACGACGACTCCAACAGCAACAGCAGCACCACGGCCGCCCCCGTCGCCCACAGCTCGGCCACCATCGGCGGCCTCGACGTGGCGGCCGTCCTCAACCGGGTGCAGCCGGCGGTGGTGTCGGTCCAGACCCGGAGCATGAGCCTCGACAACCTGCTGGCTCCCGAGGTGCAACAGGGTGCCGGCACCGGCTTCGTCGTCAGCTCCGACGGCAAGATCGTCACCAACAACCACGTCATCGACGGTGCCCAGCAGGTCCAGGTGACCCTCGCAGACGGATCCACCAAGTCGGCCAAGGTCCTGGGGGCGGATCCGTCGGCCGATCTGGCGGTGCTCAAGATCGACGCCCAGGACCTGCCCACTGTGCAGCTGGGTGACTCCAGCACGCTGCACGTCGGCGACCCGGTGGTCGCGATCGGCAACGCCTTGGCGCTGGAGGGTGGGCCGACCGTGACCGACGGCATCGTGTCGGCGCTGAAGCGGACGATCTCGGAGCAGAACGGCGTCCGCCTGCAGAACGTCATCCAGACCGATGCCGCCATCAACCCGGGCAACTCCGGTGGCCCGCTCGTCGACAGCCAGGGCCGCGTCGTCGGGATCAACACCGCCGTGGCCGGCCAGGCCCAGAACATCGGCTTCGCCATCTCGATCGACCAGGCCAACCAGGTCCTCAAGCAGCTCGAGAACGGCCAGTCCCCCGCCCAGCCGTTCCTGGGCGTTCAGACCATCGACATGACCGCGGCGCTCGAGAGCCAGCTCGGCCTCGCCGTCGACCACGGTGCCCTCGTCGTCGGTGTCACGCCCGACTCCGGCGCCGCCACCGCCGGCATCCAGCGGGGTGACGTGATCCTCCGGTTCGGCTCCACCGACGTCAAGACGGCCGACGACCTCGGCAGCGCCGTCGCCAAGGCCAAGCCCGGAAAGCGCGTCGACGTGGTCGTCCAGCGCGGGCCGCAGCAGGCGACCGTCACCGTCGAGGTCGGCCGGCAGCCGACGTCGGCCCAATGACCTTGCTACGACGCCCGCGTGCGGGCGTGGTGCGCTGCGACCTTCGCACGATTGCCGCAGACGGCCATGTCGCACCAACGGCGGCGACCACTCTTGCTGATGTCGAGGAACAGGAGCACGCAGGTGGGTCCCGCACAGCGGCGTATGCGGCGGCGATCGTGGCGGAAGATGTCCACGGTCGCCGCTGCGATGTCGAGCCGCAGCTGCGCCGCAGGCGTGGACCCCGCCAACGCCACGCCGGTGCGCCCGGACGGGGGTTGAGCCTGCACGACGCCCGGCGCCTCGCCGAGAACCCGGTTCAGGGCGTCGACCGCGCCGGGGCCGGCGATCGTCGGATCCAACGCGGACCGCAGGGCGGCACGCAGGCGGCGCGCGAACCCAAGTGTCCGCGCCGCCTCGCGCTCCGTGACGTCGATCGGATCGCCCCGGCTCGCAACGCCCGCGAGGCTCGCCCACGCCCAGACGGCGTCGAAGTCGGGGAGAAGGTCGACACGCACGCCGCCGATCACGGACTCGGTGTTGCACAGGTCGGTCGCCGGATGGTTCCCGGTCCAGAGGAACGGCGTCGACTCGGCCATGCGGCTAACCGTACAACCTCAGA
>DATFVX010000308.1:0-4877 GCA_035259985.1 Acidimicrobiales bacterium
TCGCCGGTGGGATTTCGGCCGCCCTCTACCACCGCGAGCGCACCGGTGAGGCGCTGGTCGTCGACAACTCGCTCCTCGCCACTGCGCTGTGGGCCACGTCGGCCAGCGTGCTGGCCGCGGGGCTCTTCGGCATCGGCAAGATGCCCAGCTTCGATCGTCGCGAAGTGCCCAACCCGATCGTGAACACCTACCGGACGAGCGATGGCCGGTTCCTGTCGCTGATCATGCTGCAGGCCGATCGCTACTGGCCGGAGTTCGTCACGAAGATCGGGCACCCCGAGCTCGTCGACGACGAGCGCTTCGTGGACGCGGCGGCCCGCGCCGAGAACCGCCGGGAGTGCGTCGAGACCCTGGACGCGATCTTCGCCACCCGCACCTTCGACGAATGGCGGGCGGTGTTGATGGACGTCGAGGGCGTGTGGGCACCTGTCGAGACGCCGGGAGAGTTGCTCGAGGACCCGCAGGTCGTCGACAACGGCTACGTGCGTGACGTCGTGGCCCAGAGCGGCGCGACCTTCCGGATGGTGCCGTCCCCCCTGCAGTTCAACGAGACGCCGCCGGACCTGACGCGGGCGCCGGACCACGGGGAGCACACCGACGAGGTCCTTCGCGAGCTGCTCGGGCTCGGCACGGACCAGCTGCTCGACCTCAAGGTGAAGGGTGCCATCCTCTAACACCGACGACTCGCGAGATTTGTACGGCGCCTAAAATGACGACAGGCGCGGCGCGATCTGCGATCATGACGCAGGGAGCCGCTGGGGGTGCGTTGCGTGAGGCCGCAAGCACCGCCGAGACGCCAGGGGGAACGTAGTGCGTCGGATACCGATCCGCTTGAAGCTGGCGGCCGCGCTGGCCATGCCGCTCTTCGCCCTTGCGATCGTCACCGCCCTGGAAGTCGCGCAGTCCACGAACGAGCGGGACGATGTCCGCAGTGAGACGAACCTCGCCAAGGCATCCACGGGGCACCAGGGCCTGATCACCACGCTGCAGAACGAGCGCAGCTGGGCCTCGGTCGAGCTGGTCGGCCAACAGGACACGTACGTGCTCGACACCGAGGGCTACGACGGCACGCGAGCCGAGACCGACGCCGCCATCGCCGCGTTCGAGCACGAGCTGGCAGGCGAGGAGGAGCCCGTCCGCGATGCGTTCGCGCCGGCGCTGGATGCGCTCGACGAGCTGAAGACGGTCCGTGCCGACATCGACGCGTTCTCGGGGAGCAAGGACCTCAACAACATCGGGACCGCCAACCAGATCTACGCGCGCTACTCCGAGCTCATCCAGCCGTTGCTCAGCGCCAACGGGCTCGTGGTATCGGCGATCGACAACCCCGAGCTGCGCCAGGGCGCGGCCGTCGTCGACCTCACCACGCGGCAGGTGGAGGACCAGGCGGAGCTCATCCGCCTGACCGTGGTGGGCGTGACGCTCGAGGGAGGTGCCGTCGACACGGCGGCCGAGATCACCGGCATCTCGCAGGCGCGTGCCACCTTCGAGCGGAACAACCGCGACATCCTCGACATCGGCGAGCCCTACGCCAGCCTGGTCGACGAGCTGTACCCCGAGGAGATGGTCGGCCAGCTGTCCGAGCAGGTCGACACGGCCATCACCACCGGCCATGCCGACGTGCCGACCATCCTGCAGCTGATCAGCCTGCCGCCCGACGAGGGCTACGGCGGGATGCGGGACCAGCTCGCCGAGGACGTGATCGCCCGCGCCGACGACCTCAGCCACGCCGCCGAGGTCCGGCAGCGCTGGTTCATCGTGCTGGCGGTCACCACCCTGGTGGCGGCGCTGGCTATCACCTGGCTGGTGTCGCGGTCGATCACGCGGCCGCTGCGGTCGCTCACGCGGCAGGCGACGGCGATGGCCGACCATCGGCTACCCGAGGCGGTGCTCGACATCCTGGAGACCCCGCTGGGCGAGGACGTCGACGTGCCGGAGGTGGATCCGGTGGCGGTCCACACCCGCGACGAGGTCGCCGACGTGGCCGATGCCCTCAACACCGTCCAGGACACGGCCCTGGACCTGGCGGTGGAGCAGGCGGTGCTGCGCCGCAACATCGCGGATTCGTTCGTCAACCTCGGCCGCCGCAACCAGAACCTGCTGGGCCGCCAGCTCGACTTCATCACCGAGCTGGAGTCCAACGAGACCAGCTCCGACACCCTGTCCAACCTGTTCCGCCTGGACCACCTGGCCACCCGCATGCGCCGCAACGCCGAATCGCTGCTGGTGCTCGCCGGCGTGGAGCCGCCCCGCAAGTGGGTGGCGCCGGTCCGGCTCACCGACGTGATCCGCGCCGCGCTGGGCGAGGTCGAGGACTACCAGCGGGTCACGGTCCGGGGCGTCGAGCCCGCCACCATCGTCGGCGCCGCCGCCGCCGACCTCGCCCACCTGTTGGCCGAGCTCATCGAGAACGCCCTCGTGTTCTCGCCCCCCGACCAGATCGTCGACATCCGCGGCCGCCTCCGGCCCACCGCGGCGCCCGACCGGCCGCGCGCCCTTCCCGGGACCAGGGGGCGCCGCCGCGCGCCGGCCCGCGCCGACGACGGCGACGGGGAGCGCCAAGGCCAGGGCATGTACACGTTGGCGATCATCGATTCGGGCCTCGGAATGTCCGCGGCGGACATCGAGGCCGCCAACCGCCGGCTCGCCGGTGCCGAGTCGTTCACGATCGCGCCGTCCAAGTACCTCGGCCACTACGTGGCCGGCAACCTCGCCGCCCGTCACGGGATCGCCGTCCGCCTGGACAACTCGCCCGGCAACGGCGTCACGGCGACCGTCCACATCCCGCCCACCCTGCTCACCACCGACGCGGTGACCAGCGCGCCGGTGACGCCGCCCCACGGGATGCGGCCGTCGGGCGTGGCCCTGCCCGGTGGGGGTCCGGCGCTACCACCACCGGCCGCCGCGGAGCCGCAGCCGCAGCCGGCAGCCCCGCCTCCGGGGCGCGTCGCCCCGGCGGCCCCGGCGTGGGGACCACAGCAGCCCGCGCCGGCGTCGCCCGGCTACGAGCCGGCGGCTGCGGCCCGGTCGGTCTTCGACGGTCCCGCGTCGAGTGGCCAGGAACCGCCGGTGTGGCCGCCCCCACCCAGCCCACCGACGCGAACCGCCAGCGGCCTGGTGAAGCGGCCCACGCGACCCGGCGACGGCGTCCAGTCCCCCGCCGCGGCCGCCACCCATTCCAACCCCAACGATGACCTTCTGGCGTCGCTCAGCCGCGTCGCCGGCGCCAACCGCAACCACGGCCCGGCCGGCCCCCGATCGCCGGGCGTGGCCGACGGGTGGCCGCCGGGACCCGGCCAGTCCTCCCCCCCATGGGCCGGACCGACTGGTTCGGCGCCCGGGAACCGCAGCTTCGGGCTCTCGCCGATGGGGCCCGTCGGCGGGCAGCCAGCGGGGCCACCGCCGGCGTCGCCCTCGCAGGCGCCCCCGGCCCCACCGCTGACTCGTCGGGTTCGGGGCGCCCAGATGCCCACGACCGATCCCATGCAGGTGCGGCGGATGGGGGCGGGCGGCAACGGCCCGCAGGCGCCCGGCGGTAACGGCCCCCAGGCGCGCGGCCCGGCGCCCGGGCCCCAACCCCCGGCCGAGCCCGACGGGCGGCGATCGCCGGACGACGTCTACAGCTTCCTGACCAGCTTCACCGCCGGCGTCCAGCGGGGGCTCGACGAGACGAATCCGCACCCCGGCCCGCCCACCTGAGGCCGGCACCGGACGGTGGTATCAAGGCACATGCCCAGCGACGACGTTCTCACCTGGACGGCCGGACGGCTGGCCGGTGCAATCCGCCGCCGCGAGATCGGCAGCAGCGAGCTGCTGTCGATCGCCCTCGACCGCATCGACCGCCTCGACCCGAAGCTCAATGCCGTCGTGACCTTCGACGCCGAGCGCGCCCGGGCACAGGCGGCGGCCGCCGACGAGGCGACGGCCCGCGGCGAGTCGACCGGACCGCTCCACGGCCTGCCCATCACCGTCAAGGACGCGCTCGAGGTCGCCGGCGTGCGCTCGACCGGCGGCGCCATCGAGCTGACCGACCACGTCCCGGCGGCCGACGCGCCTGCCGTGGCGCGGCTGCGGGCGGCGGGCGCGGTCGTGTTCGGCAAGACCAATGTGCCGCGCTGGTCGGGCGACCTGCAGACGTACAACGAGATCTTCGGCACCACCAACAACCCCTGGGACCCCGCCCGGGTGCCCGGTGGCTCGTCGGGCGGCGCCGCCGCCGCAGTGGCGGCCGGCCTGACCAGCTTCGAGCTCGGTACCGACATCGGGGGCTCCGTGCGCATCCCGGCACACTGTTGCGGGGTGTTCGGGCTGAAGAGCACCTATGGCATCGTTCCCCAGCGCGGCTACCTCGATCGCGTCGGCGGGGGGGGGTCCGACGCGGACATCAACGTGCTGGGACCGCTCGCCCGGAGTGCCGGCGACCTCGCCCTGCTGCTCGACGTCGTTGCCGGGCCCCTCGACGAGGACGCCCCCGGCTGGCGGCTCGAGCTCCCCGCCCCGAGGGCGACGAGCCTCGCCGACTACCGGGTCGGCGTGTGGTTGGACGAGCCCAGCGTCCCCCTCGGTGGCGAGGTGCGCGCCATCGCCTCTCGGGCCGTCGACGTGCTGGCGGACGCGGGCGCCAGGGTCGAGGAGGCGCACCCGGCCGTGGCCTTCGACGAGCAGGTGACGCTGTTCATGGAGGCGGTGGGCGCCGCCGTCAGCCCCGGCATGGACCCAACGCTGGGCGAGGTGGTGGCCGGTGGCCACCTGAGCTGGCTGCACGCGCTCGACCGCCGGGCCGCGTTGCGCCGGGCGTGGGCCGACTGGTTCGACGCCTACGACCTGCTCCTGTGCCCGGTCCTCCCCATCGAGGCTTTCCCGCACGCCCAGGAGGG
>DATFVX010000309.1:0-2375 GCA_035259985.1 Acidimicrobiales bacterium
GGCGATGACGGCGTTGGCGGCGTCGAGGATGGTCTGCGTCGACCGGTAGTTCTGCTCGAGCAGCACCACCGTGGTGTCGGGGAACGCGTCCTCGAACTCCACGATGTTGCGCATGTCGGCGCCGCGAAAGGCGTATATGGACTGGTCCTGATCGCCGACGACCGCGATGTTGCGGTGGTCGGCGGCGAGGAGGAGCACGAGCTCGTTCTGGACCCGGTTGGTGTCCTGGTACTCGTCGACGAGGATGTGCTGGAAGCGCTCCTGGTAGTGCCGCAGGGTCTGCGGGTGCTCGCGCAGCAGGCGGAGGGCGTTGCCGAGCAGGTCGTCGAAGTCCATCGATCCGGCCCGTTGCAGCCGGCTCTGGTACTCGGCGAACACCTGCCCGATCTTGCGCTCGAACAGGTTGCCGGCCCGCTGGGTGTACGCCTCGGCGTCGACGCCGTCGTTCTTGGCCGCCGAGATGGCGGCGTGCACGCTGCGGGGCGGGAAGCGCTTCGTGTCGAGGCCCTGGTCGCGGATCACGTAGCCCGTGAGGCGCACGGCGTCGGACTCGTCGTAGATCGTGAACTGGCGGGGGTAGCCGAGCAGGTCGGCGTCGCGCCGGAGGATGCGCACGCACGCCGAGTGGAAGGTCGACACCCACATCTTCTCGGCCACCGGGCCGACGAGCGCCGCCACCCGGGACTTCATCTCGTCGGCGGCCTTGTTGGTGAAGGTGATGGCGAGGATGGCGAACGGGCTGACGCCCCGGTCGCGGATCAGGTGGGCGATCCGGTGGGTGAGCACCCGGGTCTTGCCCGATCCCGCACCGGCCACCACCAGCAGCGGCCCCTCGGCGTGCGTGACCGCGTCGGACTGGACGGGGTTCAGCCCCGTGAGGGCGTCGGGCGCGGCGGGACGATCTGGAGCCTGGGGAGCGTCGGGAGGACTCATGGCGTGCACCCAATCGTAGGGGCGCGGTGCGACAGGGAACCGGCTCTTCGACCCAGCCAATTCGCAGGCCGCTGTACGGACCGGTCCAGGTTCGTTTCGTCTACTGGGCGCCTCGTTCCCGAGCGAAAGGAGCAGTGATGGCGTTCAGTCCCAGACACATCGCCGCCGCCGGCGCGGTGGCCGGGGCGCTCGTCGTGGGTGGTGCCACGTGGGCGGCCGCCCAGGATTCGCCGTCGACCACCGACGGAGACTCCACGACCACCACGACGGAGCCGGACCACCGGTCGGACCAGGACCACGGGTCCGAGGACCAGGCGCCCCGATCCGGCGAGGGCTGCCACCACGGTGACGGCGGCTCGGGCGGCGACTCGTCGGGCGGCAGCTCGTCCGACGACTCGTCGAATGACGCCGACGCCGAGGCCAGCGGGTTCTGGTTCTGACCGGCGGCGCCGGGGCAGTGGCGGTGCCATTGCCCCGGCGGTCCGGGCTCCGGGCCGACCGATTCGACATGCGATGCTGGGCCGATGGCAGCCGGACCGGCCGAGCGCATCCCCTACGACGAGTTCTCGATGTTCAGGGAGAACGCCGAGGAGTTCGGCATCCCCTGGGACGGGCCGCCGCTGGTCGGCCGCGAGGCGGTCGAGGTGGAACGGGGCCGCCGGCTCAGCGCACTGGTGTGGGGCGACGCCGCACCCGAGCTGGTGCTGCTGCACGGCGGGGCCCAGAACGCGCACACGTGGGACACCGTGGCGCTCGCCCTCGCTCGTCCGCTGGTTGCCGTCGACCTACCGGGGCACGGGCACTCCGACGGTCCCCGTGGCGGCGTCGCCGACCCCGCGGGCAACGCCGAGGACGTGGCCGCCGCCGTGCGGGCCCTGGCCCCGGACGCCCGTGCCGTGGTCGGCATGTCGCTCGGCGGGCTGACGGCACTGGCACTTGCGGCCCGCGCTCCGGAACTGGTGCGTTCGCTGGTGCTGGTCGACGTCACGCCGGGCGTCGACGAGGGGAAGGCAACGTCGATCACGGCGTTCATCAACGGGCCCGAGAGCTTCCCCAGCTTCGAGGAGATCCTCGCCCGGACCGTGGAGTTCAACCCGACACGCACGGTGTCGTCGCTGCGCCGGGGCATCCTCCACAATGCCGTCCAGCGCGAGGACGGGAGCTGGGTCTGGCGCTACGCCCGCCACCGCGCCGGTGCCGGGGGGCCGGCAACGGCGGCCCGGAGCATCGACTTCTCCGACCTGTGGCGCGCCGTCGACCAGCTGACGGTCCCGGTGATGCTGGTGCGGGGCATGCTGCCCCAATCCGTGGTCGACGACGCCGACGAGGCGGAGCTGCGGCGGCGCCAACCGGGCGCGCGCGTCGAGCATGTCGAGCAGGCGGGCCACAGCGTCCAGGGCGACAAGCCCGTCGAGCTCGCCGCCCTGATCGCCGACTTCGTG
>DATFVX010000310.1:0-7957 GCA_035259985.1 Acidimicrobiales bacterium
CGACGACGAGTCCCCCTCGAACGGAACCCTGCCGCACAGCATCTCGTACAGCACGACGCCGAGCGCGTAGAGGTCGGTGCGACCGTCGACCGGTCCGGCCTCGACCTGCTCGGGCGCCAGGTACTTGGCCGTCCCCAGGAACGAGCCCTCCTGGGTGAGGTCGGCCGACTCGGCCGCCTTGGCGATGCCGAAGTCGCCGACCTTCACCCGGCCATCCTCGGACAGCAGGATGTTGGCGGGCTTGATGTCCCGGTGCACGAGCCCGGCGGCATGAGCCACGGCCAGCGCACCGCACACCTGGGCCGCGATGTTGGCGGCCAGCCAGGGGTCCACCGGACCCTCGTCGAGGCGCTGCCGCAAGGTGCGGCCCCGCACCAGCTCCATGACGATGGCCTCGACGCCGTCGTCGCTGCAGGTGTCATAGACGCTGACGATGGCCGGATGCGACAGGCGGGCGACCGCGATCGCCTCGTGGCGGAACCGCGCGACGAACGTCTCGTCTTCGGCCAGGTGCTGGTGGAGGACCTTGACGGCGATGGCACGTCGCAGCACTTCGTCGGTGCCCAGCCACACCTGCGCCATCCCGCCCGACGCGAGCTGGTCGTCCAGGCGGTAGCGACCGCCCAGCAGCGCGCCTGCTACCAGGCCGGCGGCGGGAGACGGGCCGGTCGGGGGAGGGGTCAGTGCCACGGTGTTCCCACCGTAGTCAAGGAGATCCCATGCATCTGCGTCGGCTCTCGACTGATGTCGCCCCCGCGGGCGGGACGCGCCGGCGTGTCAGGCGGACGCCGGCATGAAGCCCGCTGGTGCACACACCAAGGCCCCCGTCACCCGGGATCCAGCCACGTGACGCCCATGACCCGCGGGCCCGCGTGGGTGCCGATCGTGGCACCGATCACCGCCACCCGGATCCGATCGCCCGGGTAGCGGGGGCTGAGCAGGTCGCGCATCTCGTCCACGTCGGGCGCCATGCCATGGGCGAGGGTGAGCTCCTCGACGGCTGGGCGCTCGAAGACCTTGTCGCGGAGCACCTGCAGCGCCTTGCGGCGCGTCCGCGCCCTGCCCGCCTCCTCCACCTCACCGGTGGAGATGTCGAGGAGGGGCTTGATGGCCAGGAGCGACCCGAGCAGGGCCTGGGCGCCGCCGATGCGGCCGCCCTTGCGGAGGTTGTCCAGGGTGTCGAGTGCCCCGATGACGTGAGTACGGCCGGACAGGTCGCGTACCAGTGCCTCGACCGCGTCGGCATCGGCCCCGTCGGCCGCCGCCTGCGCGGCCCGGCGCACCTGGGCGGCGAGGCCCGAGGTGATCGAGCGGGAGTCGACGACCCGGACGTCGACGTCGCCCTCGAGCGCCTTGGCGCCGTTCTGCGCCGCCTGCATCGTGGCCGACAGCCCCGAGGACAGGTTGATGCAGACGATCGAGTCGGCGCCGGCCTCGGCCTGGCGCCGGAACGCGGCCTCGAATGCGCCGGGCGACGGGGCGGCCGTCTCGGGCAGGTCGCTCGAGGACGCCAGCTTGTCGTAGAACTGCTCGACCGAGAGGTCGACGCCGTCGGTGTACTCGACCGCCCCGAAGCGGATGGACAGCGGGACGACCTCGACCCCCAACTCCTTCGCCTCGGCGGCCTCGAGGTCGGCGGCCGAGTCGGTGACGATGCGCACAGCCACTATTTCCCGCCCCTACTGGCCCGCAGCGGGCCGATCGGGCTCAACTCGCGGCATTGCGGACGCTCGCTCATGGCCGGCGACCCTAATGCGCGGGAGGAGCGCCCGTGCCCGGTCACGTCAGGCGCGGCGGGATCGGCCGCCCGCCAGATGCGCGGGCCGGTAGCCCCCCGGCTCGTCCCCCGGCCCGGGGCCGTCGATCGCCGCACCCGGCTCGACCAGGCCGTCGCCGAGCGTGCCAGGTGACGCCTCCGCGGCGCCGGCCGGCACCAGGTGGCGCGAGCGGCGGGAGCTCCGCCAGTGGCGGGCCCACCACACGGCCAGGAACAGCCCCGCGCCGATGGAGAGGACGAAGCCCACGCCGGTCACCGCGGTCGACCGGACGTCGAACGTGGTGCGGTCGAGCTCGATGGAGCTGTCCGGGGTCCTCACCGTGATGCCCATGGGGAACGCCCCCGACGTCAGTGCGCGCACGCGCACGTCCAGCCGGGTGACGCCGGGCTGTAGCTCGCGGTTGACGATGTCCCCGTCGAGGAACTCCAGCTGGCCGCTGTCGAACTCGATCCGAACGTTCAACGGCTCGTCGGTGTTGTTGGTGATGTTGACCGGGATCGTGCTGGTCCGGGACGTGAGGGTGATGCGGAACTGGTCCGGCAGGGTCACCGCGCCGCTGAGCGAGGCCAGCGCGGCGTTGACCCGCTCGACGTAGGCCGGGCGTTGCGGATCGGGGGTGGCGGTACCCGTCGCGAGCAACAGCGATCCGGTCAGGGACCCACCGTTCGTGGAGGCGACGGTTCCGGCGACGCCGCCCACGCCCTGGCGCGCCCGGCGGACCTCGGGGGCAACGGCGGCCAGGTCGTCGGTGACCTCGTGGGGGGCCAGCGAGACGGTGGAGGGCCCGCTCGGATCGGGCGGCACGTCGAAGACCTGATCGAGCGGCACGGCCTGGACGGCCTGACCGTCCGTGAGGCCATTGAGCGCACGGGCCACCGTGGAGGGAACGATGTCGGCGTCGGCGGGAATGTGCACCACGACGCCGCGCGGATCGGCGGGCCGCTCGAACCACGTGATCGTCAGCTCCGCCAGGAAGCGCTGGGAATCGACAACGCCGGCGTCGCCGCGCAAGTGGGTGGCCAGCTCGGCATCGCTCACCATCACGCGTGGGCCTCCGTCGTCCAGCGTGACCGGCGCGGCCGGGACGTCGCCGTCCTCGACGGCGCTGGGAGGAACGACCAGCCGGTCCATCCCGAGGTCCACGGCCTCGTCGACGGCGTCGTCGCCGAGCGTGGGGCCCGACAGCCAGATCCCGGAATCCGGCTCGCGCCGGAAGTGGTTCCGGAGGCTGGCGACGCCGGCGTTGACCTGTTCGTCCGCCTCGCTGGCCAGCCCGCTCTCCTGCAGCGCCTCGAGGTCGATGTCGGTGTAGGGCCGGGCCAGCAGCGGCCTGTCGCCGCTGGCCTCGACGAGCGACGCCACCGCCGCCCTGCCGGCACCGCCGGCGGCAACCAGGCCGTCGAGCGTCTCCGGTTGCGGTGCCAGCGTGACCGGGACGTCGCCGGCCGCGGCCAGCAGGTTCGCGCGCTCCTGTGCCCGCTGGACGGTGGCGGACGTGGGCCGGACGCTGCCGTCGGGCTGGAGGATCGGCGGACCGCCGACGTCGACGACGACGGCAACCGCCAGCGGTGGGAACGACGAACCGTCGGGGGGGAACAGATACAAGAGGTACGTGACCACCGGGGCGGCCAAGAGGTTGCCCCCGGCGTCGACCAGCTGCACCTCGACGGGATACACGCCGCGACCCTCGAGCCGTTGACCGTCGCCGCCGACGACGAATCCCGCGGAGACGGTCCGGGCCCCGGGGCCGGGCGTTGCGACCGGCTCCGCCGGCAGCTCTTCCTCGACGCCCCCCAACTCGCCGTCGAGCGTGTCCCGGAACTCGGATCGTGACTCGAGTCGATCGTGCACCACCAGCCGCACGGCGGAGCCGGCGGGCGCAGCCGCAACCCGGACGTCGACCGCGAACCGCTCGCCGCGGTGCACCCAGGTCGTCTGGTCGACGAGCTCGATCGACGCCGCGGCCTGGCGCGGGGCGGCGCCTGCCGGCCCGGCCCCGATCGAGGAGGCGGAGATCACGATCAGGGCCGCGGCGATCGACGCGACGACTGCGGCGGCGCCGCGGAACCGGCCGGCGGAGGGCGTCACGGGATGTCGCCGAGGTCGAGCCGGAGGACCGTGAGTCCCTCGGGCTGCAGCACGAAGCCGACCCGCTGGTACAGGCGCAACGACCGGTCGTTGCCCTCCTGCGTGTTGACGAGCGCGTCGTCGGCGCCCCAGCGCCGCAGCCAACGCAGGCCGTCGAGCAGCAGCGCGCCGCCCAGGCCCCGGCCCTGGACGCGGGGATGGACGGCCAGCCGCTGGACGTAGCCGCGATGCGCGGCCCGCCCGCAGATCGCGTAGCCGACCGTCGCACCGTCGGCGCGGGCACTCCGGAGGTGGACCGCGGGTGTGGCGCTCAGGGCCTCCTCGAGCCCGACCCGGTCCAGCCGCCAGGGCGCGCTGAACGCCGCGTGGTCGACCGCCAACAGGTCATCGAGCTCGCGCCGGCGTCCCCGACGCAGGTGCGCCGGCGCGGGCAGCGCCGGTCTCGGGAGCCCGTCGAGCGGGTGGAGCAGCAGGTGCAGCCGCTCGGCGGGCACGAAGCCCGCCTCCAGGAACGGCGGCTGCTCGGCCCGCCCGATGGCGGCCGTGACCGCGCCCCCATAGCCCTCGCGCCGGAGCCGGTCGATGCAACGCCGGATCTCCTCGGTCGTGAGGGGACCGGACCCGTCGGCGGCGGGCGTGACGTGGGCAACCCGGCGGTCGGCGTGCCACGTTCGGACGCGCAGCCGCGCCTGGCCCGTTGCGGGTGCCCGCAAGACACTCATATCCCCTAAAGGGTAGGCAACACGGCGCTACCCGTTACCGTCATCGGTGGATGTCGATCGCCTTCGTCACCCATCCGCAGTACTTGGCCCACGATGCCGGGCTCGGTCACCCCGAACGTCCCGACCGCCTGCGCGCCGTGCACGACGGCGTCGCCCTCGCAGGGCTCGGCGATGAGGTGGTGACCGTTGCGCCGCGACCGGCCACCAGGGCCGAGGTCGAGCTCGTCCACGACGACGGCTACATCGAGGCGCTCGAGCGGTTCTGCCGGAGCGGGGGCGGACGGCTCGACCCCGACACCCGAGCCGGGGCCGCCTCGTGGGATGCGGCGCTGCTCGCCGCCGGCGCCGGTCCCAGCGTCATCGAGCCCCTCGACGCCGGCGAGTTCACGGCTGCGTTCTGCGCCGTCCGCCCGCCCGGCCACCATGCGCTGACGAACCGGGCCATGGGCTTCTGCCTTTTCAACAACGTCGCCGTGGCGGCCGCAGCGCTCGCCGGGCGGGGGGAGCGCGTGCTCGTCGTCGACTACGACGCGCACCACGGCAACGGCACCCAGGCGACGTTCTACGGCGATCCGCGCGTCGCGTACGTCTCCGTCCATCAACACCCGCTCTATCCGGGCACCGGATCGGTGCTGGAGACGGGGTCGGGTGCGGGACAGGGCACGACCGCCAATGTGCCCGTGCCGCCCGGCGCCACCGGCGACGTGTTCCGGGATGCGGTCGCAGAGGTCGTGGCGCCGCTCGCCGAGGACTTTCGCCCCACATGGCTGCTCCTCTCCGCCGGGTTCGACGGGCACCGGGCGGACCCGCTCACCAACCTGGAGCTGACGTCGGGGGACTACGCGGACATCACCAACGACCTGTTGGCGCTGGCGCCTCCCGGCCGGCGACTCGTGTTCCTCGAGGGCGGATACGACCTCGACGCACTGCGCGACTCGACGGCCGCGGTGCTCGTGGCGCTGGCCGGCGATCGGCTGCGCCCCGAGGGCCCGTCCGCGGGCGGCCCCGGGCGCGACGTGGTGGACGCCGCCGCGCTCGTCCAGTCGAGGGTGCGGGAACACAGGGCCGACGCGACCTGACCACCGCCTACCCTCGCGCCACGTGATCCCGGAGCGGCTGCAGCCCATCCTCGACGACGTCCGGCCCCTGGCCGAGCGGTTCGCCGCCGCGGGCCACCGGATCTACCTCGTGGGTGGGATCGTGCGGGACCTGGTCCTCGGTCGCGTCCACGACGGCGCCGACCTCGATCTCACGACCGACGCGCGGCCAGAGCAGACGCTCGCGCTGCTCGAGGTATGGGCCGACACGACATGGACACAGGGGCGGGCGTTCGGGACCATCGGGGCGCGCAAGGGGGGCGTGACGTTCGAGGTCACCACCCACCGCGCCGAGGCCTACCGCGAGGACTCGCGCAAGCCGCACGTCGTCTACGCGGACGACATCGATGCCGACCTGTCTCGCCGCGACTTCACCGTCAACGCCATGGCGCTGCGCCTGCCGGATGTCGAGCTGATCGATCCGTTCGGCGGCGTCGCCGATCTGGCCGAGGGCATCCTGCGGACGCCGCTGGCGCCGGAGGTGTCCTTCTCCGACGACCCGCTGCGCATGATGCGCGCCGGCCGGTTCATCGCCGGGTACGGGCTGGCGCCGGACCCTGCGCTGGTCGCCGCCGTCCGGAACCTGCGCCACCGGATGGAGATCGTCTCGGCCGAACGGGTGCGTGACGAGCTGTCGAAGCTGCTCGTGGTCACCGATCCGAGCGCAGGCCTGTGGTTCCTCGTCGACACCGACGTGGCGGACGAGTTCCTGCCCGAGCTCCGGTCGCTCCGGCTGGAGCAGGATCCGATCCACCGCCACAAGGACGTGCTGACGCACACCATCGCGGTCGTGGCCAAGACGTCGCCCCGGCTGCTCGTGCGCCTGGCGGCGCTGCTCCACGACATCGGCAAGCCCAAGACCCGCTCGATCGGCCCCCGGGGCGTCAGCTTCCACCACCACGAGGTCGTCGGGGCGCGGATGGCCCGCGACCGTCTGCGCGCGCTGCGGTACCCGAACGAGACTGTCGACGACGTCTCGCGGTTGGTGTTCCTGCACCTGCGGTTCCACGGCTACCGCGACGACGTGTGGACCGACGCCGCGGTGCGGCGCTACGCGCGGGACGCCGGACCGCTGCTCGACGACCTCAACGAGCTGACCCGTAGCGACTGCACCACCCGCAACGAACAGCGCGCCCGGACGCTGGCGAAGCGCATGGACGACCTGGAGGCCCGGATCGCGGAGCTCCGGCAGCGCGAGGAGCTCGGCCGCATACGGCCGGACATCGACGGCAACCGGGTGATGGAGCTGCTGGGCATCAAGCCGGGCCCGATCGTCGGCCAGGCCCTGTCGATGCTCCTCGAGGCGCGCCTCGACGAGGGCCCCCTGGGAGAGGCCGAGGCGGAGCGCCGGCTCCTGGCGTGGTGGGAAGAGCGCCGGGGCCAGCCCGCCACCGGGGCCTAGTAGGTGCGAGCGCCCACTAGGCGACCTTGCGGGCGCGGACGATCAGCGTCGGGGGAACCCAGCGCATGGCGTCGGACCAGCTGTCGTCCGGGCACGCGGCCCGATCCGGCTCGGGCTCGGCCAGTGCGTCCACCCGGAAGTTGGCACGCCCGAGGCTCGCGAAGAGCCCGCTGAGCGTGTGGGCCCGGTCGGGCTCGGTTCCGCCCGCCGCCACCGACCACGCCACCGGGCTGGGATCCCACCACGTCCGGCGCAGCACGGGCTCGCCGCCGTCGGGGTCGAGGAGCGTGAATGCCGGGTGGGGCAGCGAGAACACCAGGGGCCGCTCGGGCCTGAGCACGCGGTGGACCTGCCGGAAGATCCGGTCGAGGTCGTCGGCGGCCGCCAGGCCATAGACCGACACGGCGGCGTCGATCGTGTCGGCCCGCACGAACGCAAGCTCGGGCAGCGGGCCGTGGTGGGTCTCGACCCTCACGCCCTCGCGCTCGGCGTTGTCGCGGGTCGTGCCCACGTTGGCGGCGTCCTCGTCGACGGCGATGACCCTGGCGCCGGCCTTGGCGAGCGCGACCGACCCCGCGCCGGCGCCGCATCCGAGGTCGAGTATCCGCCGGCCGTCGACATGTCCGAGCAGTTTCAGCTCGCTCTCCGGCGGCAGGCCGGGGCCGTACTGGAGGACGTCGGACGCCGGCGCCGCGCCGTCCGATCCCCCGGGAGAGAAGCGGGTCGGGGCCATGAGGCCAGTGTGGCGTACCCCGGGGCGGTCGTGCTGCCGCCGTCGCAACGCACGATGTGACCTCCCGCCGGGGGCGAGCTCAGCTGGTGTCGGGGGTTGCCAGCGGTGCGAAACTTCGACCACCGCATGACTGTCCG
>DATFVX010000311.1:0-3891 GCA_035259985.1 Acidimicrobiales bacterium
CGGCCCGCCGGTCGTCGAGGCGGGGCACGCTGCCGTACAGGGCGAACGTGAGGGCGTCGATGATGCTGCTCTTGCCCGCACCCGTGGGGCCGACCAGGGCGAACAGGTCCGCGCCGGTGAAGTCGACCACGGTGGGGCCACGGAAGGCCGTGAACCCCTCGACCTCGAGCCGCTGCGGCCTCATCGCGCCACCCCGCCGGCGTCGACCGTCAGCTCCTCCACCAACTCGTCGAACAGCGCGACGACCCGGTCGTCGTGGGCGTCGTGCTCGCCGAGGTACTCGGTCACGAGGTCGTGGGGGGTGCGCCCCAGGCGGTCGGGATCGGAGGCCGGCCGAGCCTCGGCGGCGCGGGCAGGGTCGAGCACCACCTCGACCGCGTTGGGCAGGCGGGACCGCACCTCGTCGGCCAGCCCGGCCCGGGCCGGCTCGTCGAGGATGACCCGCAGGTGATCGTCGGCCGAGCCGGCCGCTCCGCCGAGCACGTCGTCGAGCGTTCCCCGCAGGGTGTGCAGCCGCCGCCCGGCCGTCAGCGGCACCGGGTGGACATCCGCGGGCACGCCGGGATGCACGTCGACCACGTTGACCGACGGCTCGTTGGCGGTCTCGCCGAAGTCGAGCTGCAGCGGCGAGCCGCAGTAGTGCAGGGGCGCCGGGCCCGCCAGGCGTTGGCGCCGATGGAGGTGCCCGAGGGCGACGTACTGGGCGGCCGCCGGGAAGGCGGTGGCGGGCACCCAGTAGTCGAAGACCGTGTGGGCGGCGCGCTCGCCGCCGCCCATCGTGCCGCCCATGACCATGAGGTGCGCGACGACGAGGTTGACGGTGTCGGCCCGGAAGCCCTCGGTGAGCGCACCGAGGATCCGCACCACGCGATCGGCGTACTCGGCGTGGGCATCGGCGGCATCGCCCGAGATCAGCAGGTCCGCGGTGACCACGTAGCGCTGGGACGGAAACGGCAGCAGCGCCACCTGCGCCCGCTCGCCCCCGGCTGCGATCTCGATCACGCCGCCGTCGCCCGGCGGGCGGACTGCGGACACGACGTGAATGCCGTTCGCCTCGGACAGCGGCGCCACCGCCCCCAGCCGCTGCGCCGAGTCGTGGTTGCCCGCGACGACGACCACCGGTCGGCCGCCGTCCGCGAGGTCGAGGAGGCCCCGATAGACGATGCGCTCCGCCTCCGGAGTGGGCGTGGCGCTGTCGAAGAGGTCACCCGCCACGATCGCCAGGTCGACACCGTCGCGGCGGGCGATGCCGGCGATCTCGGCCAGCACCGCCTCGTGCTCGGCCGCCCGCGATCGCCCGCGCAGGGCCTTGCCGACGTGCCAGTCGGACGTGTGCAGCACCCGCATCGTGGCCGCCCTCGTGCTACCCCGCGGGGAACCCGGCGAACGGATCGGGAAGGGCCGCAACGACCGCCATCGCACGAGCCTCGTCGGGGTCGACGGCCTCACGTGCGCCGTTGGCCGCCGCAGGCCCGCGCCCGCGCGACGCCTCCGCGGCCCGCGTGGCCCAGGCGGGGAACGGGAACTGCACGACCAGCGGAACGGGGAGCTCCGGCTGCGCGACGAGCATGGTGCCTGGCTTGAGGATCGTGGCCCGCTGGCGCTGCACCGGCGGCAGGAAGCCGTACTCGCCGCGGGCCGCCTCGGCGGCATCGAGGCGCCCCACCACGCGCACGGCCGAGTTGGCCACGATCCGCCGCTCGACCTCGCTCGCCGTCTGCTGGGCGCCGATGAGGATCATCCCCAGGGAGCGCCCGCGCTCGGCGACGTCGAGCAGGATCTCCTTGATGGGGCTCGAGCCCTCCCGGGGCGCGTACTTGTTGAGCTCGTCGAGCACGACGAACTGCAGCGGCCGGGCCTGCCCCGACCGCTCCTTGCGCTCGAACGCCCGCTGGAGCACCACCCCCACCACGAACCGCTTGGCCCGGTCGTTGAGGTTGTGGAGATCGACGACGGTGACCTGCGCCCGGTCGAAGTCGACGCGGTGCCGCTCCGGCCGGGGGACGTCGCCTCGGACGAGGTGGCGCAGGTGGGGCCTGGCGGCGTGCAGCCGGCGCAGGAACGCATTCACGGTGCCGGCGCCGATGGCCCGCCCCGCCCACAGGTCGGGACCGTCGGGATCGACCTTGAGCTCGATGAGCTCCACCAGGTCGTCGAAGCTGCGCACCACCTGGCCGTCGATGTTGACGCCGCCGTCGCCCACCGGTTCGGCGTGGCGCAGCCGGGCGGTGACGTTGTGGACCACCATCGTGTACTGCTGGCGGTCGTCCTCGGCGTCGGCGAACAGGAACGGCAACAGTTCGTCGCGACAGAACTGCTCGATGGTCCAGAAGAACGACGTGACCTCGCGTTGGCGGGCGGCGACGTCGGGGCTGGCGTTCGGGTCGTCGCGCACCGGCGGTGCGAAGCATGCGACCGAGCCGAACGGCCCGGCCGGCAGCCCGAGCCGGGCGTAGCGCGCCGGCTGGTCGTCCCCCAGCCGCGTGTTGGCATGGTCGAGGAACAGCAGGTCCTCGCCCTTGACGTTGAAGATGAGCGCCTTGGTGTTGGCCGCCTCGGGGCCGAGCACCCCGGAGTGGAACAGGCTGTACAGCAGGAACGTGGCGTAGCTCGTCTTGGTGGCCACCCCGGAGACGCCGCTGATGTTGACGTGGGCGCCGCGGCTGCCGTCGACGAACTCGAGGTCGAGGTAGAAGGGCTCGTCGTCGCGGGACAGGCCGGCGGGCAGCCGGGCCGGCATCTGCGAGAACAGCAGCGCCGCGTCGCGCTCGGCGCCCACCGCCTTGCGCACCTCCTCGCCCGGAAGCGGCGGAACGAACACCTCGGGCTCGAAGCGGGTGGCCAGCACCTGGGCCGCCTCGCTCACCTCGGCCGGCAGCACGCCCTCGGCCACGAGGAACACGTCGCTGTCCATGCGGGCGCCCTCGTGGCGGGCACGCACCTGCGAGACGACGCCCGAGATGCTGAGTCGCTGGCCGTCGGGCAACAGGCGGTCGACCACGACGACGTCGTCGAGCTGCAGGTAGGCGCCGCTGCCCACCCCCACCCAGAACTCCAGCGGGGTGGCCGGCTCGGTGCCGATGACCCGCCCCACGACCGGCGACGCGGCCGCGGACGACCTGCTCCTGGGTGCTCGCGCGTCGCCCGTGTCCATGGTGAGCGACGTTAGCGACGGGGTGTGACAGCGAAGCGGATGGCCCGGGCGCTGCTACGACCGGCGTTCGAGCCGGACCGTCGTCCCCAGGATCTCCTCGCGGGTCATCGTCCCCAGGTACGGCGAGTCCGCGTACTTGCGCTGGTAGCCGGCGTTGGCCCGCCCGATGGACTCGACGTCGGGGGTGGGCTCGGCGTGGATCGGCACCGGCTCCCCCCCGACGTGGATGACCGTGTCGGGCCCGGCCATCAGCTCCCGGTACCAGCGGCCCGCGCTCCCGCGCAGCGAGCGGACGTACACGTCCCCGCCGTCGACCACCGTCCAGATGGTCGTCCGGTGGACGTCGCCGCCGGCGTTCCGGGTCTCGACGTCGATCTCCTCCACCGTCTCCAGGTCTGAGGGCCACTCCATGGCCGGCAGCGTAGGCTCGTCCGGGCCGGCAGGGGGAGGGCGACGAAGATGACGACGGTGCCGCATCGCCGGGCCCGGGCGCTGTGCGCCGCGGCCTTGGCGGCGCTAACCCTGGTGGCGGCCTGTTCGTCCGGCGGTTCCGATACCTCGTCGAAAGGCGCCGGTGGTGGCGATGCAGGCGACGAGCCGGGCGCACCTCCCGTCCGGGTGGTGACGCTGAACCTCCTCCACGGGCTCTTCTGCCCACCCGAGACCGACTCCTGCCAGGCGCCCGATCGGGTGCGGATCTTCACCGAGCTGATCGAGGCGGCGGACTGCCCCGACCT
>DATFVX010000312.1:0-8633 GCA_035259985.1 Acidimicrobiales bacterium
TGTACAGGGCTTTGCAGGCCCTTGCCTAAACCACTCGGCCACGCCGCCGGAAGGGACAACCATAGCGGTCGGCCGATCGGCGGCCCGGTCCTCGACCAGCCGGTCGTCGTGCCTCGAGCCGACGCACGGCGCCGGGGCCCCCGCCTTGCCCATCAAACGTTCGCTTGACACACTGCGACCATGACGGTCACCGAGGGCTCCAAGGCACCGCCGTTCGACATCGACATCCTCGATCCCCGGCTCTACGACGACCCGTGGGAGGCGTACCGCTGGCTGCGCCACAACGCGCCCATCTGGCGGGACGAACGCAACGGGCTCTACGTCGTCTCCCGCCACGCGGATGTCAGCCACATCAGCCGCCACCAGGAACTGTACTCGGCCGCCCAGGGGGTCCGGCCCAAGGTCCTGGCGCCGATGTCCATCATCTCGATGGACGATCCCGAGCACACCCGGCAGCGCCGGCTGGTGAGCAAGGGCCTCACCCCCCGAACCGTGCGCCAGTTGTCGGATCACATCCGCGACCTGTCCAACCAGATCATCGACGAGATCTCGGCCAGGGGGACCTGCGACTTCGTCGAGGACTTCGCGATCCACGTGCCGCTCATCGTGATCGCCGAGCTGATGGGCCTCGACCCCGAGCAGCGCCGGCAGCTCTACCGCTGGAGCGACGCCATGATGGCTGGCGACGGGCACACCGACCCCGACGACCCCGTGCTGGCGCGCGCCGCCGAGGCCGGGGGCGAGTTCGCCGCCATGTGCGTCGAGCTCATCGAGCAGCGACGGGCCGACGGGTCGACCGACGACATCATCGGCGTCCTCACCCAGGCGTACGACGAGGGCGCGCTCACCCGACCAGGCGCCGACCAAGCGAGCGCGGCCCACGTCGACGGGGCCGACCGCATCGCCGTCGACGATCGGATGACCGTCGACGAGCTGATCATGTTTCTGATCCTGCTGGTCGTCGCCGGCAACGAGACCACCCGCAATGCCCTGGCCGGCGGGCTGGTGGCGTTCACCCGCTTCCCGGAGCAGCGACGCAAGCTGCTCGAGCGGCCCGAGCTGATCGACACGGCCGTCGAGGAGATCGTCCGCTACGTCAGCCCCGTGATCTCGTTCATGCGGACCGTGACCCAGGACCACACCTACCAGGGCGTGGACTTCGTTGCCGGCGACCGCGTGTTCCTGCTCTACCAGTCCGCCAACCGGGACGAGGACGTGTTCGACGCGCCGGACGAGCTCCGGGTCGACCGGGATCCCAACCCGCACCTGGCCTTCGGCATCGGTACCCACTACTGCCTCGGCGCCAACCTGGCGCGGGCCGAGATCAAGGTCGTGTTCGAGGAGCTGTTCCGACGGCTGCGCGACATCCGGGCCCTCGACCCGGAGGCGCTCGAGCGGGGCGACTCCACCCTGGTGCTGGCCCTCAACCGGCTGCCGGCCGTCTTCACGCCCGAGCCACCGGGGCCCCGGCCGTGACCCGACCCACCTCCGTCGGGGCCGATGCCGGGCCGCGCGGCCGGATCCTCGACACGGCACTGACGCTCATGAGCCAGCTCGGCTCCGCAGGCACTTCGATGCGGCGACTGGCCTCCGCATGCGGCCTCAACGTCGCCACGATCTACCACTACTTCCCGTCCAAGGCCGACCTGTTGCGCGCCCTCATCGAGGAGCGGCGCTACGGGGAGCGCCTCGCCACCGAGGAGCCGGCGATCGATGCTGCGCTCGCGCCGGGCGAACGGCTGGCCGCCTTCGTGCGGTGGGTTGCCGGGCGGACCCTGGACGAGGAGGTCGTGCTCCGGCTCCTGCTCGGTGAGGCGCTGCGGGGCGACGCCACGGCCCGCGACACCGCGGTCGGCCTGCTCGCCGAGCTCGACGTTGGCCTGGCGGCGTGGCTGGCCGACGGGTTCCCGGAGCTTCGGGCCCGAGGACTCACGCCGGAGCTGGCAGCCCGGCTCGTGCGGCGCAGCCTGCTGGCACTGGTCACCGAGCACCTGGCCACGGGCTCCGCCGACGTGGACGCCCACGCCACCGAACTGGCGAGCGTGATGTTCGGGAGTCAGGCGCTCGAGCCCGACGCCGGGGGCTCGACTACTCGGTGAATGTGACGGTGGCCTCGTCGCGTCCCCGGAACGGCGCGACCAGCTCGGCCTCCCGCTCGATAGCGGTCCGCTGGCGATCGCTGAGCTTGGCAAACGGTTCGACCGTCACCTCGAGCTGACTCCCGGCGCCGCGGGCGCGCCACGTGCCCACCGGGTGGCCGGTGACCATGACGACGCCGGGGGCGCCAGCCGGGCGCCAGACGGCTCGCTGGGCCGTCTTGTCGGGGAGGAGCGTCGCCCGGTCGCGCTGCGCGAGGAACGGGTCGCCGGCCGGCAGCAGTCGGGCGCCCGAGGCCGTGGGGGGATCGTCCAGCATGTCGGCGTCGTCCGCCAGCAGCCAGGCGACGGCGCCGTCGAGCTTCGCCTCGACCAGGTCGTAGCCGAGCTCCACGAAGCGCTGGCGGGCCTCGATGACGCCGATGCCGGTCCACGCCGCGAAGTGGACCGGCGTCACCGGTCCGTAGGCATGCACGAAGCGCCGGACCAGCTCCGTCCGGGCCGCGGACACGTCTCCCCCCAGGCCCCCACCCAGCCAGATGTCGGTGCCCATGAGCGTCTGGCGCGCCTCCTGGGGCCAGCCGTAGCAGTAGACCCCCGCGGTTCCGGCAAGCCGCAGCAACTGGTCGGGGACGTGGTGGACGTCGCACACCTCGCACCATGGCTCGAGCTCGGCCGGGAGCCGGCCGTGCAGCGCCTCGCTCAGCTGGCCCTTGGTCCGGGACTCGCCGTCGGCCACCACTGCCGCGAGGACGCCGAGGACCATGGACAGCGCCTCCCGGGCGGTCCAGCCCGCGGCTTCGATCGACGGCCACGAGCCCGCGAGCTGCTCGCGCAGCGACCCCTCGTCCGCCGCCAGCGCCGCGGGCCCGAAGACCGTGGCGTCCTCCCGCGGCACGACGTAGGCGGCCCCGCGTGGGCCCAGGAAGCGCAGCAGCGACCGGTCGTCGAGGAGGGCTTCCTCGAGCGCGCCCGGCGTGAGGCGGGCGACCCGCGCCGCGAGGGCCACGCCGGCGTTGCCGGGCGGGGTGTCCTGCAGCCCGCAGACCGCAGCCGCATCGAGGACGCCATCCCTGGGCAAGCGCTCGTGGAGGTTGTGCGCAGCGACGCGGAAGGCGACGACCTGTTCCGCGGTGACGCGATGCACGGCCTGCCTGCCCATCGGCGACGAGGCTAGGGGTCGCGCCGCCACCAGGTCACCGGCACCGCGGAGCGTGCTGTGGGCGTCGCTGAACGTCTGTCGACGTTCGCACGCACGACCATCAGCCCAACACCTCGCGCACGTGGGCGGCCAGCGCGTCGAGGTAGCCCTCGGTTGCCCGCGCCTGCTGGCGCCGTGCGACCGGACCGGCAAGCCGCACCAGCGCATGCCGGGGCCGCGAGAAGGCGGCGATCGCCAGCCGCACGTCGCCGCGATCGCCGTCGATCTCACCGGTCTCGCGCTCGACCACGAAGGCCTCCTCACCGCTCTCCGGGTGGATCGGCAGCGTCCCGTAGCCGAAGCCGAACCGATCCGGCTCGTCGACCACCCAGGCGATCCGGCACGCGGCGACGACGTGGACCGCCACGAGGGGCACGTCGACCGCGACGACGGTGCCGACCTCGATCGGTGGCTCGTCCGGCGCCACCCGGTACCCCTGCCGCCGGTGCAGCTGCCACCGGCGGATGCCGTCGACGGCGGCGGCGAACACGTCCTCCCCGCGTCCGAGCACGCGCGTCGCCCGGACGTGGTGATAGCCGTCGGGCAGCGCGCCGGCGGACGCGGTCGCGCCGACGGCGTCGTAGGTGAAGCGCGCATCGCCCACCGCGGCGAGGATCTGGGAAAGCTTGGCGTCGGACGGCGGGCGGATCAGGAACACCGGCGGCTCCAGCGCACTCGGTTGCGCGTGACCCTACGCGGCCGCGCCCAGCCCGGGTCCTGCATCAGCCGATAGGGTCGCTTGTCATGAAGTGTCCGGTCTGCGAAGTACAACTCTCGATCTCGTCCCGAGAGGGCGTGGAGATCGACTTCTGCCCCCAGTGCCGCGGCGTGTGGCTCGATCGCGGCGAGCTCGACAAGGTCATCGAGCGTGCGGCGGCGTCGCTGGCCCCTGCGACCGGGGGCCGCGACCCCGGCCACCACGAGCCGCCGGATCGCCGCTACGACGACCGTGATCGCTACGACGACCGCGACGACGACCGCAGGGGTCGGGAGCGGGACCCCAAGAAGCGCAAGCGGCGGTCGTTCCTCGAGGACCTCTTCGAGTTCTGACCGGGGCGGTCGCCCCCAGCTCGTCCAGCGTGGGGCGCCGATCGCTCGATCGGCATAATCTGGCGCCGGCTGTCCTAGGAGGAGCCCATGGTCGACAACGAACGCCTACGGCCGGTCGAGCGACGGGTCCTGCGATGGGCCGAGGCGGGCGTGGGCGACGCGGAGATCGGCCATCGCTTCCGCCGGAGCGAACGCTGGGCGGCGCAGGTGCGGTTCCTGGCCGGCCTCGATCGCAGCGGTCACCCACCGCTCCCCCACCACATGCTCCGCCCGATCGAACGGCGGGTGCTCCGCTGGCTCGATCAGGGCGAGGACCTCGTCGACCTGAGCGACCGGTTCCTGCGCAGCCCGGCACACCTCGCCCGCGTCGAGGAGTACGCCCGCTACAAGCTGGCCGCCGCCCAGTAGGCCCCAGGCCCTCGGCAGCCCCTCGACCCTCACCCTCCAGTGGAGGCTGAGGGTGGAGGCATCACGCCTCCCTGAGCACCGTCTGCTCGTCGCGGCGATGGCTCAGCACCGAGTCGAGGTAGGAGCGCAGCGCCTCGTCCACCGAGGCCTCGCCGCCGGCCCGCTCGGACATGTAGTAGCGGTGTTCCAGCAGCTCGTGGAACAGCTCCGCCGGCTCGAGGCGCCCGCGCAGGGCGCTGGGGACCCGGGCCGTAACGGGCTCGTAGACCTCGGTGAGCCACCGGGACGCGACCACCGCCTGCGGAACGTCGGCGTCCGCCTCGCGGCTGATCGCGGCGCCGAACGCGGCGATGTCGTTCAGCAGGCGGCGGGCCTGGTTCTCCTGCACCTCTAGCCCCGTCAACCGCCGGAGCTCCCGGGCGTGATGCCCCTCCTCCACCAGCACCGGGCGGACCCGCAGCCGGTAGCCCTCGGGATCGTGCTCGACCAGGAGCTCATCGACATCGAAGCCGAGCTCGTTGAGGCGGCGGATGCGGCGGTCGATGAGGTGGCGGTCGTCGAGCGACAGCTCCTCGGTGCCGGTGAGCTCGTCCCAGAGGGCCTCGTAGCGACCCTCGAACTGATCGGCCACCTCCACCACGTCGATCTCGGGCCCCAGCTCGCCGCTCGCCTGCAGGTCGAGCAGGCCGCCGGCGATGTTCTCGCGGGCGATGTCGACGTCGCTCGCCCGCATGCCGTCGGGCAACTCGTCGCGGCGCTCGGCGGTCTCGGCATCGACCAGGTACGCCATCAGCGCGCCGGCGTCGCGACGGAACAGCAGGTTCGAGAGCGAGCAGTCGCCCCAGAAGAACCCCTCCAGGTGCAACCGCACCAGGAGGACCACACCGGCGTCGATCAAGAGACCCGACAGGTCGGGGCGCCGCTCCTGGGCGAACAGGTAGCGGTAGGGCAGCGAGAAGTCCAGGTAGCGACTGATGAGGACCGACGGCAGCGGCTCCCCGCCGGGCGCGCGCCGCCCGGTGACCACGCCAGTCGGCTGCACGGCCGGCAGCCCCTCCGCGGTGAGCCGCCGCAGCATGCCGTACTCGCGGCGCGCGTCGGGCTCGGCGGTCTCCTTGAGCGCGAAGACCCTGCCGCCGTCGGCCACGAAGCGCACGACGTGGCGGCTGGTGCCGTGCACCATGTCGACCAGCCGGGGCTCGTCCCAGCATTCGAGCGGGGCGCTCCACGGCAGGTCGAGCAGCCCTCCCGGCTCGTTGCCGGGCACGAACTGGAGCCGGACGACCATCGCCGGTCACGGTACGCGCCCAGGCCCTCCCCCGGCCCGACGGCTCCAACCGCCACGCTGGTTGCCAGCCGACAATGCGGTTGGTCTAGGCTCTAATGCGGATGTCTGACACCGCCACGACCCCGGGCCGGCTCATCGACGCCGCCGAGGTCCTGTTCGCGGCCCACGGCATCGAGGGCGTCAGCCTGCGGGAGATCAATCGCGCCGCCGGCGCCCGCAACGCCTCGGCCCTGCAGTACCACTTCGGCGGCCGGGACGGCCTGCTCCGGGCGGTCCTCGCCAAGCACCACGACGCGGTCGAGGCCCGCCGGCACGCCATGCTCGACGGCTACGAAGCCGACGGCGATGCCGACCTGCGCGCCCTGGCCGGGGCGCTGGTGCGGCCGAGCGCCGCCATGCTGGCCGACGGCGACGGCGGGCCGGCCTACCTGCAGATCGTGGCCGACCTCATGAACCGGCCCCGGCCCGTGATCGACCCCGCGGCGCTCGACGACCCGGCGTCCAGCATCTACCGCTGGCGGACGCTGGTCGCCGGCATGCTCGACAACGACGCCACCCGGCTGCACCGCCGGTTCGTCGCCATGCGCTTCGCCGCCGTCGAGCTGGCCCGCCGGGCACGATCGGCCCCCCACACCGACGACCGCCTGTTCGTGAGCCACCTCGTCGACCTGGTCGCCGGGGTCCTGGCCGCCCCCCTGTCCGACGAGACCCGCCGCCTGGACGCCGAACGCGCCCGGGCCGTCGGCCCCGATCCCCCACCCGTCCCCACGTACGCCCCGTAGGAGGCTGACGCGCCATGGCCATCGACTTCACCCTGACCCCGGAGCTCGAGGACATCCGCATGCGGGTGCGCTCGTTCGTCGACGACGTGGTCAAGCCGGGCGAGGCGCGCATCGGCAGCCGCGACGACATCGAGCGCGCCGACTACATCAAGATCCTCCTGGAGATGCGTGCCGCCGCCCAGGCGGCCGGGATTTGGCTTCCCCACATGCCCAAGGAGTGGGGCGGGATGGGCCTGGGCCACGTGGAGCTCGCGATGGTCCAGGCCGAGGCCGCCAAGTCGTCCTACGGGCCCTGGGTCTTCAACTGCCAGGCGCCCGACGAGGGGAACATGCACACCCTCCTGCACTGGGGCACCGAGGAGCAGAAGCAGCGCTACCTGCGCCCGCTGTGCGAGGGGCGCGCCATGAGCTGCTTCGCCATGACCGAGCCCGAGGTGGCGGGCTCCGACCCGACGCTGATCCGCACCCACGCATACCCGGACGGCGACGAGTGGGTGATCAGCGGCCACAAGTGGTTCATCTCCAACGCCCACCGGGCGAGCTTCGCCATCCTCATCGCCCGCACGGAGGACGACCCCGAGCTGCCGCAGGCCGCCAACACCGCGTTCATCGTCGACATCCCGTCGCAGGGCTGGACGGAGGTCCGGCAGATCGAGACCATGCACGGCTCGACCGGCCACTCCGAGATCCGCATCGAGGACCTACGGGTGCCCGAAGACCAGATGCTGGGTGGGCGGGGCCAGGGCCACATGCTCGGCCAGTACCGCCTGGGCCCGGCCCGCCTCGCGCACTGCATGCGGTGGATCGCCCAGGCCGAGATGGCGCTCGACATGATGGTCGACCGCTCCCTCAACCGCTTCTCCCACGGCTCGCTGCTGGCCGAGAAGCAGGGGATCCAGTGGATGATCGCCGACTCCGCCATGGACCTGTACCAGGCCAAGCTCATGGTGCTGCATGCCGCCTACCGGATCGACCACAAGCTGGACTTCAAGAGCGAGGTGTCGATGGCCAAGCACTTCGTGGCCAACGCGCTCAACCGCATCATCGACCGGTCGATCCAGGTCCACGGGGCCCTCGGCTATTCGACCGACACGCCGCTCGCGAACATGTATCAGCACGCCCGCTGGGCGCGATTCGCTGACGGTGCGGATGAGGTCCACCAGATGCGCATCGCGCAGCGCACCATCGCGGCCTACAAGGACCACGGTTCGACGCGGACCGCCACCGGCGACCTGCCCCTGTAACTCGCCGGTCACCGCGCCTGCGCCGCCCCGTCGCGACCGTCGGACTGCTTCTGGCGGCGGCGCCAGGGCAGCCGGCGGCGCAGTCCCGACAGGCGCTTGCGCATGACCTGGGTCTCGGGCTCGGGCATCTCGCCCCGCCGGTCAAGGTAGACCGCCTTGCTCGCGGCGAACAGGGGCGTGGCCACCAGTGCGCCCGGGACACCGGCCGCGGCCCCGCCCACGAGGACCGCCAGCATCGTCGCCGGCGGCGACAGGTTGACCGCCCGGCCGACGATGGCGGGGCTGATCACGTGGTTCTCCAGGTTCTGATAGGCGATCACGACCGCCAGGGCGATCACGGCCACGACCGGGCCCTGCGTGACCGCCAGCAGCACGAAGAACCCGCCACCGAGGAGGCCGCCGATCTGCGGGATCAGGTTGGTGAACGTCGTCCATAGGCCCGCCACCGGTGCCAGCGGCACGCCGAGCAGGAGGCCGGTCGACAGCGTCACCAACCCGGCGAGGATGGCCACGAACATCGATCCGGCGAAGTAGTTGCCGAACGTGGCGTAGACGATCCTCCCG
>DATFVX010000313.1:0-16249 GCA_035259985.1 Acidimicrobiales bacterium
GACGTGATGATGGTGACCGGCTACGACGAGGCGGTATCGGTGTTCACCGACCCGGACACGTTCTCGTCGTGCATCTCGACCACCGGCCCGTTCCCCGGCTTCCCGGTCCCGCTCGAGGGCGACGACGTGAGCGACCTGATCGAGCGGTACCGCGACCAGGTCCCGTTCAGCGACCAGCTCCCGACGTTCGACCCACCCAAGCACAAGGCGCACCGCGGCCTGCTGATGCGCCTGCTCACGCCGAAGCGGCTGCGGGAGAACGAGGACTTCATGTGGCGCCGCGCCGACGGCCAGATCGACGAGTTCGTCGACCGGGGCGAGTGCGAGCTGGTCGGCGACTTCGCCGGCCCTTTCACGCTGTACGTGATCGCCGACCTCCTCGGCGTGCCCGAGGCCGATCACGAGACGTTCCGCGAGGAGCTCCAGGGCGGCGGCAGCCGCGGCCGGGTGATCGGCGCCACCGGGTCGGGCTCGATCGCCCACACTCCCCTGGAGTTCCTGTACGACCGGTTCACGGCCTACGTCGAGGAACGCCGGCGCGAGCCGCGCAACGACGTGCTCACCGGGCTGGCCACCGCCACCTTCCCCGACGGCTCCACCCCCGAGGTCATCGACGTGGTCCGCGTCGCGGCCAACCTGTTCAGCGCCGGGCAGGAGACCACCGTCCGGCTCCTCGGGTCCGCCTTCCAGCTGATCGGCGAGCGACCCGACCTGCAGCAGGCCCTCCGCGACGATCCCGGCCGCATCCCCGACTTCGTGGAGGAGTGCCTGCGGATCGAGAGCCCGGTGAAGGGCGACTTCCGGCTCTCGCGCCGCCCGGCAACGGTCGGCCCGGTCGAGGTTCCGGCCGGCACGACCGTGATGGTGCTGAACGGCGCCGCCAACCGTGACCCCCGCCGGTTCTCCGAGCCGGACGAGTTCCGGATCGACCGCGCCAACGCCCGCGAGCACCTGGCGTTCGGGCGCGGCATCCACGCGTGCCCCGGGGGTCCCCTCGCCCGCGCCGAGGCCCGCGTCGCGATCGTGCGGATGCTCGAGCGCACCGGGGACATCCGGGTGTCCGACGCGGCGCACGGCCCGCCCGGTTCGCGGCGCTACGAGTACGTGCCGACGTTCATCCTGCGCGGGCTGCGCCGGCTGAACCTGGAGTTCACCCCCACCGGCTGAGGTTGCCCAGTCCGGAGCGGACGGAGAGGAGGCTGGAGAGGTGGCCGACATCCCGATCAACGACGTCATCGAGATCGAACAGCTGCTGGCCAAGTACGCCGTGAAGATGACCCAGAAGGACGTCCGGTCGGTCATGGACGAGGTCTTCACGCCCGACGGCACCTACAGCGCCTTCGGCGCCACCTACGGGCTCCACGACTTCCCGTCGCTCGTCGAGGCTGCGCCCCAGGGCCTGTACCTGACGGGCACGCCGCTCCTCGAGCTCGACGGCGACACGGGCAGCGGCTACCAGCCGCTGCTGTTCGTCGACCAGACCAACCACGACATGCGCCTGGGCTGGTGGACCGACACCTATGTCCGCACCGAGGACGGCTGGCGCCTGAAGACGCGCTCGATGACGTTCCTGCGCCGCCACGGCGGGGCGGATGCCGGCACGGCCCACGACCCGCTGCGCCCCGAGCCCACGGCCGACCGCTAGCGCCCCGCCCGAACGCACCAGCACCCTGGCCATGGAGCTCGCGGCCTTCCGCACGTCGCTCGACGCCTGGCTCGACGAGCATGCCGCCGAGCTCGCCCCCTCCTTCGAGGGCGGGGGCACGCTCGACGAGAGGATGGCCCAGATCGCCAAGGTGCGGCGCCTCGCGTTCGACGCCGGTTGGGCGCGGTGGGGCTGGCCGGAGGCCGTGGGTGGTTTCGGCGGGTCGACGCTGCTGCGCGCGTACCTGAGCGAGGCGGTGACCGCCCGGGACCTGGTGGAGCCGGGCCTCTACTCGATGCCCGAGGTGCTCGGCCCCTCCGTGATCACTTTCGCCCGGCCCGAGCTGTCGGCCGCGCTGGTGCCGCCGATGTTGCGCGGCGACGAGGTCTGGTGCCAGGGGTTCTCGGAACCGGGCAGCGGAAGCAACCTGGCGTCGCTGGCCTGCCGCGCCGTCCGCACCGACGACGGCTGGCGGGTCACCGGCCAAAAGGTGTGGACCAGCCTGGCCCAGTTCGCGCGGCGGTGCGTCCTGCTCACCCGGACCGGTTCCATCGAGTCGGCCCACAGGGGCATCACCGCCCTGTTCGTCGACATGCACTCGCCCGGCATCACGATCAGGCCGATCGAGACCATGGACGGCCAGCAGGAGTTCTCGGAGGTCTTCTACGACGACGTGCTCGTCCCGCTCGACCGGACGCTCGGCGAGGAGGGGCAGGGCTGGGCGCTGGCCATGGACATCCTCCCCTACGAGCGCAGCACGTCCCTCTGGCAGCGGGGGGCGTGGCTGCACCGGCGGCTCGGCGACCTCGTCGATGCCGCCCAGCCGGGCGCACTCGACGCGGCCGCGCTCGGGGAGGTCACGCAGCTCGTGTACGCGTTCCGGGCGCGGTCCCGCGCCACCCAGCACCGGATGGCGGCGGGCGAGGCCCTGGGACCCGAGACCTCCGTCGACAAGGTGCTCCTCGCGGACACCGAGCAGGCGCTCTTCGACCTGGCTGCGGACGCGCTGCCCACCGAGGTGACGCTCGGCGACGACCCCGCGAGCGAGCGCTGGCGGGCCGAGTTCATCTACTCCCGGGCCGCGACCATCTACGGGGGCACGGCCGAGATCCAGCGCAACATCATCGCCCGCCGGCTCCTCGGCCTGGGGAGCGACTCGTGATCGGGGGCGAGGACCGGGCGCTGCTCGAGCGGAGCCTCCGCCACGCCACGGAGACCAGCACGGGGGCCGCCCTGGACGCGGCACTGGACGAGCTCGGCTGGGGCGACGCACTGTCGGTCGACGCCTGCGCCGCGGTGTCGCTGCTGTTCGCGCTCCAGGGTGCGGCGAACGCCACGTCGGCGGCGCTGGAACGGGTGCTCGCCCATGCGCTCGGGCACGAGGCGGAGGCGGTCGTGCTCCCGGCGGTCGGGCGGTGGGAGGCTCCGGGCGCCCTGGGGGCGGGCGGGATCGAGGTGCGCGGGGTGGCGACGGCACGCCTGGCCGAGCGTGCCACCACGCTGATCGTGGCCCGTGCCGGCGCGTCGCACGTCGCCGTCGAGGCCGACACGGCGGCCCTGCCGAGCCGCCCGATCCATGGCGTCGACGCCACGCTGGGCCTGGCCGAGGTGTCCGGGGCGGTCGCCGGTGCGCGGGAGCTCGGGCCCGTCGACTGGCGGGGGGCGGTGGGCCTCGGGCAGCTCGCCCTGGGCCACGAGCTGGTCGGCGCAGCGAGCCGGATACTGGAGCTGGCGCGCGGGCACGCCCTCGAGCGCATCCAGTTCGGCCGGCCCATCGCCACGTTCCAGGCGGTCCGCCACCGCCTCGCCGAGACGCTCGTCGCCATCGAGGCCGCCGACGCGCTCCTCGACGCCGCCTGGCTGGACCGCACACCGCAGGCTGCGGCGATGGCGAAGGCGGCGGCGGGCCGAGCCGCCCGGGCGGCCGCCCGCCATTGCCAGCAGGTGCTCGCCGGGATCGGCTTCACCACCGAGCACCCGCTGCACCGCTACGTGAAGCGGGCCCTCGTGCTCGAGCAGCTCCTGGGATCGACACGCGGGCTCACCCGCGAGCTCGGCGCCGACATCCTCGACCACCGGCGGCTGCCGGCCCTGCTCCCGCTCTGACGCTGGCGAGGCGTCGGTGTGCTCTGCGCCCGCCGGCGCTCGCGGCGCAAGTCCTAGCTGTGGTGCGTCTCCGAAGCGCGCTCGCGCAGCGCGTCCTTGAGCACCTTGCCCGTGGCGGAGACCGGCAGCTCGCCGGTGAACTCGACGACGCGGGGTGCCTTGTAGTTGGCCATCCGCTCCCGCGACCATCCGATGATGTCGTCGGGGGTGGCGGCCGATCCCGGACGCGGCACGACGAACGCCATGCCGACCTCGCCGAGGCGCCGGTCGGGGATGCCGATAACGGCCACCTGCTGCACGTCGGGGTGGCCGAGCAGGACGTTCTCGATCTCCGCCGGGTAGGCGTTGAACCCGCCGACGATGAACATGTCCTTCACCCGGCCCACGATCCTCAGGCAACCCGCGTCGGTCAGCTGGCCGATGTCGCCGGTGCTGAGCCAGCCGTCGGGCGAGAGCGCCTGCGCAGTGGCCTCGGGGTCGTCGAGGTACTCCAGCATGACGCTGTCGCCCCGCAGGAGGATCTCCCCCGCCTCACGCTGCGCCACGTCGTTGCCGTCGATGTCGACCAGGCGCAGCTCGAACGTCGGCCGCGGCCGCCCCACCGTGGTGGCCAGCGTCTCGGGATCGTCATCGGGCCCGGTGGCGCATGCGGTGCCGCCCTCGGTGAGCCCGTAGCCGGAGATCATCACCTCGTACGGCAGCTCGTCGAGGATGCGCCGGATCAGCGCCACCGGGATGTCGGCGGCCCCGATCGTCCCTGCCCGCAGGCTCGACAGGTCGTAGCGGTCACGGTCGGGGCTGTCGAGGATCGCCTGGTACAGCGTCGGCGCGCCGGGCAGGACCGTGACCCGCTCGGCCTCGATCCGCTGGAGGGCACGGCCCACGTCGAGGACCGGTTCCGGCAGCATCGTCACGCCGGCGGCGAGCGAGGTGAGGATGCCGGCCTTGAGGCCGAACATGTGGAAGTACGGGTTCACCTGGAGGTAGCGGTCGCCGGGCACGAGGCCGGTCATGTCGACCCAGTCGGTCGCGACCACGAGGGTGCGGCTGTGCGTGGACACCACGCCCTTCGGCACGCCCGTGGTGCCGGACGTGAACAGGATGTCCGACGGATCGTCGGGTGCGACGGCGGCGCGGCGCCGGTCGACCTCCGCCCGACCCTCGTCCGTCGCCAGGGCGAGGAACCCGGCCCAGCTGTCGGTGCCCTCCGGTGCCTTGCCCCGGGCCACCACGATGGTCTGCAGGTCCGGCAGGTCGCGGCCCGCCGCCCGCAGCATCGCGACGTAGTCGGTGTCGAGGAAGTCGGTGACGGTGACCAGTGCCCGGGCGCGGCTGCGCGCCAGGATGTCGCCCGCCTCGGCGCCCTTGAACCGGGTGTTGACCGGGACCAGCACGGCGCCGGCCTGCCACAGGCCGAGGGCGGCGACGATCCATTCGACGCTGTTGAACGCCCAGATCGACACCCGGTCGCCGGGCCGGATGCCGGAGGCGACGAGCGCGGCGCCGAACGTGCGGGCCTCCTCGAACAGCTCCGCGTACGACAGCCGGGCGACACCGTCGACGACGGCGGGGCCGTCCCCGAACCGGCCGGCGGCCGCCGCCGTCATCGCCGGGATCGTCTCCCCACGCCACAGTGCGTCGTCCCTCGCTGCGTCGGTCATGCCCCTCCCTGCGTGGAGAACGTCCTTCTCGCGAACTGTAACCGCAGTTCATCCCGGTGGACCGGTGCGGAAACGACCCTCTCTGATTGCGAGACTGGTGCTATCATCCCGTCGTCGCCAGCCGGAAGGACGCAGCAGATGCCGCACTTCGCGAAGCCCGCCGAGGGGAGCTGGACCGAGCACTACCCCGACCTCGGCACCGACCTCGTCAACTACGAGGACTCGATCTCGCCCGAGTTCTACGAGCTCGAGCGGGAGGCGATCTTCCGCCGCACCTGGCTGAACGTCGGCCGCGTGGAGCAGGTCCCCCGGGTCGGGAGCTACTTCACCAAGGAGATCGACGTGCTGGGCACGTCCATCGTCGTGGTGCGGTCGGCGCCCGACCAGGTCCGGGCCTTCCACAACATCTGCCGGCACCGCGGGAACAAGCTGGTCTGGAACGACTTCCCGCGGGAGGAGACCAGCGGCATCTGCCGGCAGTTCACGTGCAAGTACCACGGTTGGCGCTACGGCCTCGACGGCGGGCTCACGTTCGTCCAGCAGGAGGGCGAGTTCTTCGACCTCGACAAGGCCGACTTCGGCCTGGTGCCCGTCGAGTGCGACGCCTGGGAGGGGTTCATCTTCGTGAACTTCGACCGCGACAACGCGACCCCACTGCGCGATTACCTCGGCGAGTTCGGCCGCGGCCTCGAGGGCTACCCGTTCGGCGAGCTGACCCAGGTCTACAAGTACCGGGCGGAGGTCGGGAGCAACTGGAAGCTGTTCGTCGACGCCTTCGTCGAGTTCTACCACGCACCCGTTCTGCACGCGAGGCAGGCGGTCTCGGACGAGTCCCAGAAGCTCCAGAAGTATGGCTACGAGGCGCTCGCCTATCAGCTCGACGGGCCCCACGGCATGGTGTCGTCGTGGGGCGGCATGTCGCCGCCGAAGGACGTCGACATGGTCAAGCCCATCGAGCAGAAGCTGCGGAGCGGCCTGTTCGGTCCCTGGGACGACTACCTCGAGGCCGAGGCGCCGCCCGCGGTGAACCCGACGCGATCGCCGGTGTGGGGCATGGACTCGTTCCACTTCTTCCCCAACTTCATGGTGCTGCCGTACTTCCCCAACTGGGTGATCACCTACAACTACTGGCCGACGTCCTACAACAGCCACATCTTCGAGGGCGCTCTGCTCTTCGTCCCGCCGAGGAACGCGTTCGAGCGGCTGCAGCAGGAGCTCACCGCCGTGACGTTCAAGGAGTACGCGCTGCAGGACGGCAACACCCTGGAGGCGACCCAGACGATGCTGGAGTCGCGGGTGGTCTCGGAGTTCCCGCTGAACGACCAGGAGATCCTGCTCCGCCACCTGCACCGGACGGCGCGCCAGTACGTGTCCGACCACCAGCGACGCCAGCCGAGCACGCCGGTGCGGATCTCGGCCGCCATCTGATCCTGATCCTGAGGAGGCGTTCGTGCCCACCCTGCCCCCCGAGTTCGCCGACCTCGAGCCGTTCGCCGACTGGTGCCTGGGGACCGAGGCCGAGCGCTACGCAAGGCGGCTCTCGAGCTCGATGGACGAGATGCAGGCGTTCTACGACGCGGCCTTCCCGCGCCTCGAGGAGGCGTACACCTACCTCAACCGGTTCGACCTGCACGCGCTGCCCGAGGACGCCACGCACCTGCTGTGGCTGTACTACTCGCTGATCAACGTCTCGTTCCCGGTCGAGGTGTGGCGCCAGCCCCGCGTCCCCGACAGCGGCGCCGCCAGCCTGGCCGCGGTGGTCGAGCCGGCGGTCTGACCCCTACGGCGCCCGGTCGTCGCCGGGCCCGATCCGCAGGACGTCGCGGGCGCGCTCGACCCAGGCGTCGAGCTCGGGGCCGGCGTCCCATGACGACTCGAGCAGGAACAGTGCGGGCGTCGGGCAGCTGCACCCGATCTCCGACAGGACGGGCTTGAGCGTCAGCTCGCCCGCCAGCGCGTGCTGCGGCGCCGCGCCCAGCATGAGCGCAACGGCCGTCGTGCCGTGCAGCTCCGCGGCGGCGAACTGCTCGAGGAACAGCTTCAGCAGGCCCGTGTACGTGGCCTTGTAGGTCGGCGACGCGAAGACCACCAGGTCGGCGTCGAGGACCGCACGCTTGGCGACCGCCACGGCCGGATCGCCCCACTCCAGGAGCGCGGGGCCGAGCTCGGCGAGCTCGATGACCGTCGTGGGCGGCGCGCCCGTGAGGCGCTCGGCCACCAGCTCGGCGGCCCCGCGCGTCCTCGAGGCGGGCTTCGGGTTCCCGACCACGGCGACGACGTTCACCGGCGAACCTTACATGCGCGCAGTGTTGACCTCGATCTCGTAATCCGAGAACAATCTTTCCGATGGCGACGCTCGTACACGGGGGGCTGGAGCGGGCGGCGGACCGGTACGGCGATCGGGTCGCCGTCCGGGCCGGCGACGACCGCTGGTCGTTCCGGGACCTCGACGGTCTGGCCAATGCCTTCGCCCGTCACCTCGCCGCCCGGGGCATCGGCCCCTGCGACCGGGTCGCCGTGATGACGTCGAACCGGGCCGAGTTCGTGGCGGCGGTCAACGGCATCAGCAAGGTGGGCGCCGCGGCCGTGCTGCTGAGCCCGGCGTGGAAGGCCGCAGAGGTCGACCATGCCCTGGACGTGACGGCGGGGCCCCGCCACGCAGTCGCCGACGGCGCCGCGGCCACCTTGCTCGCCGACCGCCTGGGCGCCGACGGCGTGACCGACCTCGACGACCCTGCGGGGACGGAGGTCGCGTTCGGCCACAGCCGCGCCCGGCCGACCGGGACCGAGGCGGCCACGACCGACGACGCGATCCTGGTCTTCAGCTCCGGCACGACCGGGTTCCCCAAGGCCGTGCGCCACACGCACGGGTCGATCGGCCGCGCGACGTCGCACTGGTGCGCGGCCCTCGGCCTCCGTCCCGACGACCGGTTCCAGGTGGCGACCCCGCCGTCGCACATCCTCGGCCTGCTCAACCTGCTGGCCGCGGCAGAGACGGGCGCGACCGTCCGGCTGCACCTCCGGTTCGACCTCGACGAGGTCCTGCACCGGATCGCGTCCGACCGCATGACCCTGGAGATGGCGGTGGCGCCCATCGCCCTGGCCCTGGCCAACCACCCGCACCTCGAGGACTACGACCTCTCGTCCCTGCGCTACATCATGTGGGGCGCCACGCCGGTCACCGAGAGCGTGGCCAACGTCGTCACCGAGCGCACGGGCGTCCGCTGGCTGCCGGCCTACGGCGCCAGCGAGCTTCCGGTGATCACGGCGAACCCGGTCGGCGATCCCGCGTCCTGGCGGCTCGACTCGGCCGGCCTCCCACCGCCGGACGTCGAGCTGCGGGTCGCCGACCTCGACTCCGGCAAGGCCCTCGAGCCCGGCGGCGTCGGGGAGATCCAGGCGCGCAGCCCGTCGGTCATGGCCGGCTACCTGCCCGCCGACGCGACCGCCGACGCGTTCGTCGACGGCTGGTACCGCACGGGCGACGTCGGGTGGCTGGAACCGGAGGGGTGGGTCCACCTCACCGACCGCTCCAAGGAGATGATGAAGGTGAACGGGTTCCAGGTTGCGCCCGCCGAGGTGGAGGCGGTGCTCCACGGCCACCCGGCCGTCGTCGACTGCGCGGTGTTCGGCGTCCCCGACGACAGCGCCGGGGAGGTACCGGTGGCGGCCGTCCAGGTGGACGCGGGTCACCAGGTCGACGAGGGCGAGCTGCGGCGGCTCGTCGCCGACACGCTCGCGACGTACAAGCAGCTGCGCCACGTGGTCGTGGTCGACGCCATCCCGAGGCTGCCGTCGGGCAAGGTCCTGCGCCGCACGCTGCGCGACGAGTGGGCGCCGCGGCTCGCCGCCGAGGAGGCCAGCGCCTGACCCGCCGTCGAACTTGCGGCGTTTGAGGCCCCTATGGGGGCCCTTCCCGCCGCATGTTCGAGCTGGCGATCATGCGGTCGAGGTTCGCGCGCAGCTCGGCTGAGCCGAAGGAGCGGTCCTCCGCAGCGAGGGCGAAGTCCAGGGTGGCGAGCACCGCCCGCTCCAGGTGGATGTTCATGGCGCGCCTCGTGTCCTCGACGGCGCGCCGGGGGAGCTTGGCGATCCGGCGGGCGCAGCCGAGGGCCTCGTCGACCGCCTGCCCGTCCGGGCAGACATGGTTCACGAGGCCGATCGCCGCCGCCCGCTCGGCGGGTATCCGGTCCCCGGTCAGGGCGTACTCCTTCGCCAGCTGGAGGCTGGTCAGCAGCGGCCACGTGATGGGCCCGCCGTCCGCTGCGACCAGTCCGATGACGACGTGGGGATCGGCCAGGTAGGCGCCCGCCGCCATGTAGGAGATGTCCGAGAGCGCGACGAGGCTGCAGCCGAGGCCCACCGCGGGCCCGTTCACCGCGGCGATGATGGGCACCCGGCAGCGCACCATCCCCGTCACGATGTGTCGGGCATCGGTGAGGCTCTCGGCGCGGAGCCCGGCGTCACCGGCCAGGTCCTCGAGGTACGGAATGTCGCCGCCGGCCGAGAACGCCCGGCCGGTGCCCGTCAGCACTGCGACCCGGGCGTCGCCATCGGCGTCGATCTGCGGCCACACCGCCGCCAATGCCTTGTGGAGGACGTGGTTGGTCGCGTTGAGCTGCTCGGGACGGTTGAGCCGGACCACGCGCACCGGCCCGTCGACCTCGACCCGCAGCTCCGGGGGAAGGTCGTACGCGCTCATGACGACGGGAGGCCCAGCACGCGGCTGGCGACGAGGTTGCGCTGGATCTGCGACGTGCCGCCCATGACGCTCTGGGCCCGGCTGTAGAGGTACAGGTTCAGCCAGGTGTCATCAGCGCCCCCGCGGCCGGCGCCGCCGAGGGCGAGCGCGGCGTGGCCCACCGCCTGCTCCGCCTCGGTCATGAGGAGCTTGTCGACGGAGCCCTCCGGCCCGCCCGATGTCCCGTCCAGCCGGTCCGACAGCCGCCGGCAGACGTGGAGCCGCAGCATCTCGGCCTCGACCATGGCCCACGCCAGCTCTCGCACCTGCTCCCCGCCGAACCGGGCCGGATCCACGCGCACGGTGTCCGCTAGCTCGTTGACCACCTTGGCGTAGCGGGCGACGTACCCCAGCTCGCCGGGCTCCCGCTCGTGGCTCACGATGGTCATAGCCAGGCGCCACCCCTCCCCCGGCTCGCCGATCATGTTGGCGGCCGGGACCCGGGCACCGTCGAAGAGCACCTCGCCGAACTCCTTGGTGATCCCGTTGATCATGCGCAAGGGCCGCTGCTCGATGCCGGGCTGGTGCATGGGCACCGCGAAGGCGGACAGTCCCCGGTGCTTCGGCGCATCGGGGTCGGTGCGGGCGAGCAACAGGCACCAGTCGGCGGCGTCCGAATAGCTGGTCCACACCTTGTGGCCGTGGATGACGTACTCGTCCCCCGCCGGGGTGGCGCGCGTCCTGAGGGACGCCAGATCCGAGCCGGCATCCGGCTCACTGAACCCCTGGCACCAGCGGTCGCGGCCGTCGACGATGCCCGGCAGGAACCGCCGCTTCACGTCGTCGCTGCCGTGGCGGAGGATGCCGTGCACCAGGTAGCCGAGGCTGGGCCGCGGGGGCGCGCCGGCACGCGCCAGCTCCTCGTCGACGATCACGTCATAGACCGTCGGCAGCTCCCGGCCGCCGATCTCCCGGGGCCAGGACAGCCCGAAGAACCCTCCGTCGTAGAGCGCCCGATGCCACGACGCCTGCCCGGCCCAGTACTCGTCGGACGTCGACGACGCCGGCAGCCGGGGATTGTTGTCGTGCAGCCAGTCCCGCAGGCGGCGCCGGAACTCGGCCTCGGCCGGCGAGTCAGCGAAGTCCATCCGAGCCTCCGATCCCGTGGTGTTCCAGGACCCGCGCCAGGTTCGGGCCCACCCCGCCCAGCAGGTCGATCGACAGCAGGGCGCGGCGCAGGTAGACGTGGGCCAGGCAGTCCCAGGTGTTGCCGATCCCCCCGTGGACCTGGATGGCGACCTCGCACACGGTGCGGGCGGCGCGGGAGCAGTAGGCCTTGGCCAGCGCCGCCGCGGCCAACGCCTCGCCGGCCGGCAGCGCATCGACGCCCCAGGCTGCGTACAACGCCACGCTGCGCGAACCCTCCGTCGCCACGTAGGCGTCCGCCAGCATGTGCTGGACGGCCTGGAACGAGCCGATGGCGGCCCCGTACTGCCGGCGCGAGCGCGCGTAGTCGCAGGCCAGGCGGATGGCGCCGGCCATGGTGCCCACCAGGTCCGCACAGGCGAGCCCGAGCCCGAGCGCGGACCACGCCTCGAGGTCCGCGGCCCCCAGCGCCCGCTCGCCGGCGACACCAACCGGCCTCGCCCCCTGCTCCACCGGCACCCCGGGTCGGGTGAGGTCCATCCCGCCCGGCGGGCCTGGCACGACGGGCAGGGCCACCTCGGCCAGGGCGTGCCCCCCGGCCACCGGCAGCAGGACGAGCGCCGCCGTGGAGCCCCGGGCATCGATGGCCACGGCGCCCGGGCCGGGACCGTCGCCGGTCGCGCCGGCCGGCGCCGAGAGGTCCGGCACGAGGGCCACCGTCTCCCGGGACGCAGACGGCGTCGCACCGGCGAGGCGCCGCAGGTCCGCCGCCAGCGTCGGGCCGAGGAAGGCGGCGTCGGCGAGGCCCCGCCCGAGCTCCTCCGCCACGATTGCTGCCTCGACGGCCGACGCCAACGGACCCTGGCCCGGCGACGACGCCGCCCGGAGCTCGCGCCAGCCCGACGCCTCGACCGCGGCGTCGAGCTTGGCGAGGCGCTCGGTGTCGTCGAGGTCGCGGACGGCCGCCGGCGCAAGGCGGTCGACGACCTGGACCGCGGAGTCACGCAGCGCCCGCTGCTCGGGCGACAGGCGAACGTCCATCGTGCGGCAATCTAGTGGCAATCTAGTTCTCCGAAACGGACAACCGCGTTGGCGGGTCGCCGCGATCGTTCGCTACGGTCGGCGACCACGCCGGGAGGAGGGGACGTGCGGCAATCGGGCAGCGTCGGCCGGGACAGCTGGCACCTGCGATCGGTGGCGCCCGAGCTCGCACAGCGCTACCGCGCCGAGGGGTGGTGGAACGACGCCGCACTGGGGGCGATGGTGGCCGACGGCCTCGGCAGCATGGCCCAGGCAGGGTTCCGCGTTCACTCGAAGGTGCGGCCCTGGTCGGGCACGTTCGCCGACGTGGACCGGGCCGCCCGGTCCCTCGCGGCGACGCTCCGATCACGGGGGATCGGCCCCGGCGACGTCGTCGTCTGCCAGCTGCCCAACTGGGTCGAGGCCGGCATCTCGTTCTGGGCCGCCGCCTACCTGGGGGCGATCGTCGTCCCCGTGGTGCACTTCTACGGCGCCAAGGAGGTCGACTACATCCTCCGGGCGACGCAGCCCGATGTCGTGGTGACCGCCGATCGCTTCGGGCACGCCGACCACCTGACCGTGTACGAGGAGCTGCTGGCGGACCAGCCGGCCCGGCTGTGGTTGGTGGCGGGAGCGACGCCCGCCGGCGAGCTCCCCGGGGGCGCGACGCCGTTCGCCACCGCGCTCGAGTCGGAGCCCGTGCCGGCGCCGGCCGCGGTCGACCCCGACGCCCCGTCGCTGATCGCCTTCACGTCGGGCACGACCCGCGACCCGAAGGGCGTGGTGCATTCGCACCGCAGCATCGGCTGCGAGACGCGCCAGCTCGACCACATGTTTCCCGGGGGCGGGCCGCCGCCCATCACGGGCGCGCCGGTGGGCCACTTCATCGGCATGCTCAATGCGTTCCTGGTGCCGCTGCTGCGCCTGCGCCCCGTCAACCTGATCGACGTCTGGGATCCCGGCGAGGTGCTCCGCCTGATGGTCGACGAGGACCTCGGCGTCGCCGGTGGCGCCACGTACTTCCTCACCAGCCTGCTCGACCACCCCGACTTCACCGACGAGCACCTGGCGCACATGCCGTTCGCCGGCCTGGGCGGCTCGACCGTGCCGGTGGCGGTCATGGAGCGGGCCACGCGGCTGGGCATCAAGGCGTTCCGCTCCTACGGGAGCACCGAGCACCCGTCGATCACCGGCTGCCTGCTCGACGAGCCCGAGGCGAAGCGGCTCACCACCGACGGCCACCCGCTCCCGGGCGTCGAGGTGCGCCTCGACGCCGACGGCCAGATCCTGAGCCGGGGGCCGGACTGCTTCGTCGGGTACACGGATCCCGACCTCACGGCCGCCGTGTTCGACCCCGAGGGCTGGTACCGGACGGGCGACGTCGGCGTCCTCGACGACGACGGCTACCTGACGATCACCGACCGGGTGTCCGACATCATCATCCGGGGCGGGGAGAACATCAGCGCCCAGGAGGTCGAGGAGCTCCTCCTGCGGATCGACGCCATCGCCGAGGTCAGCGTCGTCGCCGCCCCCGACGAGCGCCTCGGGGAGCACGTCGCCGCCGTCGTCAGGCTGCGTGACGGCGCAACGGCGCCGACGCTGGACGACGTGCGCGAGCACCTCTCGACCGCGGGGCTGGCCCGCCCGAAGTGGCCGGAGTCCCTCTACGAGGTGCGCGAGTTCCCCCGCACGGCGTCGGGGAAGGTCCAGAAGTTCCGGCTGCGCCAGCAGATCCGCGACGGGCAGCTCGGCGGCAGGGAGCCGGTGGCGTGACCGCACCCAGGCCCGCCATCGTCACCGGCGCCGGATCGGGCATCGGACGCGCCATCGCCGAGCGGCTGGCCGAGGACGGGCACGCCGTCGCGGTCCTCGACCTCGACGAGGCGGCGGCCGAGGCGGTCGCCGGCGAGCTGCGCGACAAGGGCCACGCCGCGGTCGCGTTCGGCGTCGACGTGTCGGACCGGCAGCGGGTGAACGGCGCGGTGCAGCGCGTGCGCGAGGCGCTGGGGCCCGTTCTCGTGCTGGTCAACAACGCAGGCCTCTCCGGCTTCACCCCGTTCCTGAAGATCTCCGACGAGCTGTGGGACCGGATCATGGCCGTGAACCTGAGCGGCCCCTTCTACGTCACGCAGGCGGTGTTGCCCGACATGATCGAGGCCGGCTGGGGCCGCATCGTGAACATCTCGTCGTCCAGCGCCCAGGGCGGCCAGCAGTACATGGTCCACTACGTGTCGTCCAAGGCCGGGCTCATCGGGTTCACCAAGGCGCTGGCGCTCGAGTTCGGGCCCAAGGGCATCACCGTGAACACCATCCCACCGGGCTTCATCGACACGCCGATGCTGCGGGCATCGGAGGAGCAGGGGCTCCTCGGGACCAGCGTCGACCGCATCGCCGAGGCCACCCCCGTCCGGCGGGCGGGGCGCCCGGGGGACATCGCCGCCGCCTGTGCCTTCCTCGTGTCCGACGAGGCCGGCTACATCACCGGCCAGGTGATCGGCGTCAACGGCGGCCGCAACACCTGACGGAGTGCGCCGCGGTCAGAACGCCTCGTACTCGACCGTGACCGACCGGCCCCGGGGCAGGGCCTGGCAGGTCAGGATCCACCCCTCGTCGACCTCGTCCGGCGTCAGCGCGTTGTTGGCGCGCATGGTCGCGGAACCTTCCCGCAGGATCGCCATGCAGGTGGCGCAGTTGCCCGCCTCGCACGAGAACGGGGCCGGCAGCCCACCGCGGCGCGCGGTCTCGAGCACCGTGTCACCCGGCCGGTAGCCGATCGCGGACTTCCTGCCGCCCAGGATGATCGTCACGGTCCCGGGCACGTCGGCACCGCTGGCCGCGACGTCGGCGACCCCGTCGTCCCCGGCGTCGCCGGCGCCGGGACCGTCGAAGCGCTCGACGGCGATGCTCGCCGGAGCGACGCCAGCGTCGAGCAGCGCGGCCTCGACCAGGTCCATGAACGGTCCGGGCCCGCAGATGTAGAAGTCGCCGTCCAGGCCGGGCCCGGCGAACTCGCCGACGGCGCTCCCATCGACGAGCCCGCCGTCGCTGTCGAAGTGGTGGCGCACGTCGAGCCGGTCCCCATGGCGTGCCAGCAGCGACCGCAGCTCGCCGTCGAAGATCACCGAGCGGCGGTCGCGATTGGCGTAGAGCAGCCTGACCGGCCGCCGCGTGGTCGCCAGCACGCTCTTGGCGATCGACATGACGGGCGTGACGCCGCTGCCCCCGCAGAACGCCACGATGGGGCGCTGCCCGTCGCGAACGCAGAAGACGCCGGCCGGCTTCGTGACCTCGAGGACGTCGCCCGCGGCCACGCAGTCGTTGAACCAGTTCGAGACGAGGCCGCCCGGCACGCGCTTGACCGTGACCGTGAGGTCGCCGTCGGTCTCGGGGGCGCTCGACATCGAGTAGCTCCGCAGGTGCTCGTCGTCACCGATGCGAACCCGGAACGTGCAGAACTGGCCGGCCCGGTAGCGGAACGTGGCGGCGAGCTCGCCAGGGACGTCGAGCACGTAGGAGTGGGTGTCGTGTGTCTCCCGAACGACCTGCTTGACCCGCAGTGGGTGGTAGCCGTGTGCCCGCAGGACGTCGTCACCCATGCCTTCACGCTATCAGAACGTCGTTCTCCAATCCCGAGAACTATGTCTTCGGCTGGCCGGACTGCCGGAAGCCGGCCTCTTGGCAGTCGAGATCGATCCTCTCTGAAGCAGGGTGTGTGGCTCCCGCACGGGGTACGCTGCTCCCATGGCAAGGCGCGAACCTGCGGCCGAGGCCGGGGCCGATCGCCCCGGCACCTGGCGGGAGCTGGCGGTCGCGCGGTCGCTGGACCCGGCACGGTCGCGCGCCGAGAACCGGGTGCAGCGCTTCCTCGACGCGGCGACGGACCTGATGAGCAACGAGTCGAGCAAGGACTTCACGGTCCAGGAGGTCGTCGAGCGCTCGGGTCAGTCGCTCCGGAGCTTCTACCAGTACTTCGCCGGCAAGCACGAGCTC
>DATFVX010000314.1:0-11273 GCA_035259985.1 Acidimicrobiales bacterium
CCTCGCCCACGGGCGCGAGGTCGAGGACCGAGAGGGGGACGTGCGGAGCGGGCACCGCCCCCGGCCAACGCTCCCGCCCCGGCGCGTGTTCCCGGCCGGGGCGGGAGCCGCGGGTCAACGGTCCTCGTGCGCCTCCTGGCGGGCCTCCTGGACCTGGGCCTCAGCCCGCGCCCGCGCCGCCTGCGTCTCCCGCGTGGCGGCCTCACGCTCCGCGTCCGCCTTGTCCTGCTGGGCGCGTCCCTCCCGGCGGAGGCTGTCGTTGTCGGCTATGGCACCGGTGGCTTCCTTGAACTTGCCCTTGATGGCCTCGAGGATGCGCTGGAGGCCGGACTTGGCACCGGATTCGGCCATGGTCGATCCTTCCCGTTGGAGGATGTGGTCGGTGTGAGCTTCCCGGCAGGTGGTCCGCTAACCCATGCGGTCCTCGGCGTCGACGGCTGCCGCTCGGGCTGGGTGGGCGTCGTGCTGGCGCCGCAGCGCCCACCGGTGGGGGTGGTCGGCGCCAGCGTCGCCACCCTGGTCGAGGCCGCCCGCGCCGCAGCGGGGCGCCTCGACGCCATCGGCATCGACATGCCCATCCATCCCCCGGAGGCCGGGCTCCGGGCCGCCGACGTCGCGGCGCGGGCCCACCTGGGGCGCAAGGCGAGCTCCATCTTCACCACGCCCGCCCGGCCGGTGCTCGCGGCGGGGTCGTACGCCGACGCGTGCGCGGTGGCCCGGGCCCTGGGCGGCCGGGCCATCAGCCGGCAGGCGTGGGCGCTGCGGACCAAGATCCTGGAGGTCGGCGCGTGGCTGCCCGCGGCCCCCTGCCCGGTCTACGAGGTGCACCCGGAGGTGTCGTTCTCGCTGCTGGCCGGCGCCCCGATCCTTGCCGGCAAGCGGACCGCTGCCGGGCTGGCGGCCCGCAGGCGGGCCCTCTCGGGCGCCGGCATCGCGGTGCCCGCCAACCTCGCCGATGCCCGCGGCGTGGCCCCCGACGACGTGGTCGACGCCGCGGTCGTCGCCTGGAGCGCCCGCCGCATCTCCGCCGGTCGGGCCCGCAGCTTCCCGGACCCGCCCGAGCGGCTAGCCGGCGGGCGCCTCGACGCCATCTGGGCCTGACCCCCCGGCCGGGGGCACGGCCGCGCCTGCGGCTGCGAAGGTGCGCACCCTCGTGCATTCGCACACCTGGATGCTGTACTCGGCGTAGAAGCGGTCGCGGCCGGCCCGCTGCGCGAGCCGGTGCTCCGGGTGCTCGCGCCAGGCTCGCTGCGACTCGGCATCGGCGAACGTCACGAGCGTCACCCTCTCGCCGTCGTCGGCGGCGAACGTCTTCACGTCGACGAGTCCCGGCATCGTCCGGGCCAGGGCGAAGATCTCCGCCGCCCGGGGCTCGTACTCGTCGGACGCATCCGGCCGGAGCCGCGAGCGGAACACGGTGACGACCTGTCCGGCGGCCAACGGTGATTCAGCGCGGTCACCCATGGGTGCCACCGTAACGACGCCGCCGCGAAGGGGACCCGGTCATTTCCCCGGCCGCCGGGCGACCCGGCGGCCGGCAGGCGTCAGGGCGCCACCGAGTCCCAGCTGGCGAACCCCGAGGGGTCGTGGCGGCCCATCGTGCCGTGCTCGAACAGGCCCCAGCCCTCGGCGCCGTCGCACGTCGCCCGACCCACGTGGTCGATCACCCCGTACGGCATCCGGGCGACGATGGCGGGATCGGTCAGGTCGTAGACCGCGCCCTCGACCCAGCCCCGGCCCCGCCATTGGCCGTGCCCCCAGTCGGGGTCGCCGCCGTAGCCGGCACCGACGTGGAGGGCGACGTGGCCCAGCGATGCGACCTCGATGTCGAGCGGCTTGCCGCCCCTCTCGGTCAGGCGGATGGCGGCCCGCTCCGGGAGTCGGGTGCCCGACCGGTAGGTGATCTCGACCTCCGGCCAGCCCAGCTGCTCGACGCGCCCGTCGGGCCACACGCGGGTGGCGTCGTTGAGCGTCCGGTAGCCGTCGGCGTCCTCCTGGACGATCACGATCACCGCGAAGTCGTCGAACCGGAGCGGGACGTACAGCCACCACAGTCCGGCCGTCGGGTCGTCCGGGGGACGGCCGGACGGCTCGCCCTCGCCCACGGGCCTGATGCCCCACGACCGGTCCCGGGTGCCGACCCAGACACCCGGCGACACCGCCAGCTCCTCACCCTCGATGCGCAGCACGCCCTCCCAGGTGCCCACCTGGGCGAACCGGGAGGCGTCGAGGATCGCCCGTGCCCCCGCCCGCATGACGTGCGGCTGCTCCATCACCGGGGGGAACGAGCCCTCCCAATGGAGGTCGAAGCCCAGGCCATGGTCGTCGCCGTCGCACACCAGCCGGATCCGGCGCAGAGGCTCGACCACCTCGACCCGGTAGGGGCCGACGCCCGGCGCCAGCCGGTCGTCGCCCAGCGCGTCGGAGCACCGGATCGTCCACTGCCGGTCGCCCCGGCGCACCGTGGCGTAGGCGTCGACGACGCCGAGATTGGGGTAGACGCCGAGACCGGTGACGAAGAACAGGCCGCCCGTCCGGTCGTGGGCATTGAAGTACGACCGGTCGTAGAAGTTGCGGTCGGTCGACGCCACGTAGCGCAGCGACACCGGGGCCTGGTGGATCGGGTACTCGTCCAGGGGCACGGGGAGCATCGGCCCGTCCTACCAGTTCCAGTAGGCGCCCGCGAGCATGCGCTCGAGGGGCTCGCGGTTCATCACCAGGTCGTCGACGTCGTCGGGCTCGTCGACCTCGCCGAAGTGGACCTGCCGGTGCCCGGTGCGCAGGAACACGATTCCGTACTGGAGGGCGGCGTACGTGCCGTAGAAGGCGAGGTCGCGGGGCGCGTGCCCCGTGAGCGACTCGTAGGTGCCGGCGACGTCGTCGGGTCGCAGGAAGTCCGGCATGCCCGGCAGGCCCATGGAGTGGGCGATGTCCTCGAAGATCCGGTGGCCGTAGATCAGCCAGGCGACGTCGAGCTCGCACGGGCCCAGGGTGGCCATCTCCCAGTCGAGCACCGCCACCGGCGCGAAGTCGCGGTACATCACGTTGCCGATCCGGGAGTCGCCCCAGCACGCCACCGTCGGCCCCTCGTCGGCAGGCCAGTGGGCGTCCAGCCACTCGAATCCCCTCTCGATCAGGGGCGACGGCCGCCCCAGCCCGGCGGCGGCGAACTCGTACCAGGCCCGCGTGTGGCTGACCCGCCGCCGCAGCGGGCCGCCCGCGGGGGCGTCGTGGGCCAGGAAGTCGAACCGCTCCTCGGGCCGGTCGATGGCGTGGAGCTCGGCCAGGACGGCCACGGTGGCGTCCTGAAGGCGGCGCTGGTCGGCGGGGTCGGCGTCGAACAGCCAGCTGTCCCCGAAGTTGTAGGGCATGACGTCGGGCGGCACCTGGCCGTCGATCCGCCCCATCACGAAGAACGGCGCCCCCAGGGGACCGGGGTCGGGCTCCGACCACCACACCGGCGGCACCGGCACGGTCGTGAGGTCGTCGACCAGGCGGATCGCCCGGTACTGCCGGTCGAGGTCGTAGCTGGGGAACACGGGGACGTCGGCGGCATCCGGCGCGACGCGGGCCACGAGCCGCTGGGGGCCGCGGCCACCGTCATTCGTCCACTCGGCGTCGAACAGCAGCGTCTCGCTCGACATCCCGTTGGCCGACGTGCCCTCGAGCGACGAGATGGCGGGGTCGGCGTCGGCCGGCAGCTTCGTGGCAAGCCAGGCCTCCAGCCGCCGGCGCAGCTGGTCGAGGTCCCGACTCGATCGCTGCAGCTCCCCCACGCCGTCGAGGGTACTGTGACCCAAGACACACGGGCGTCGGAAGGGGGACCGGCCATGGAGGTCAGCAGGGACCGCGAACCCATCGACTGGGACGCCGCCTGGGAGGCGCTGGTCCTGAGGCTCCAGCGGCCCCGCCACCAGCGGATCGCCATCGCCGCCGGTCAGGTCCTGCTGACGCTGGCCGTGTTGGGCGTGTCGATGTGGCTCCTCATGCTCCTCGTCGCCGAGCCGCTCAACCACCTGGGCAGGTTCGGCGCCTGACACCCTCGGACCATGAGGCAATGCCGAACGGTCGGTCGAGCCGGAGGCAGTGACGAACGGCAACCGTTCGTCACTGCCTCCGGCTCGGTTCGGCGTTCGTGATTGCCTCGGGGTTCGCCCCGCGTCCTCCTACTGCAGCAGGTGGTCGAGCGCCCGGGCCATCACTGCGTTGCGCTCGGCCTGGGTCGAGACGCCCTCCAGGCCGAACCCCAGCAGCAGCGACTGCGGCGTGGCGATCGCGTTGCCGACCGGGAAGCCGGACGCGTCCGTGCGGATGAAGTTGTTCGCGTTGGGCGCGCTGCCCTCGGGCGGTCCGGCGATCGCCCAGCCGTCGAGGCCGGCCTCGAACGAGGTGCTGGTGCCGTCGGGGAGCGTGATGTCGTCCACGAAGACGCCGATGCCCTGCGTCGCCCAGTCGCTGGTGTAGGCGATGGAGATCTCGACGGTCCCGCCGGCGTACGCCGAGAGGTCGACGCTCCACTGCTGCCAACCCGCCGAGTTGCCGCTCGCGGCGTTCCAGGCGCCGGACGTGCCGGTCCCGGTGCACGCGTTCACGCCGTCCCACGTCTGGTAGTGGTCGAGGTGCGGGTGCAGATCCCGCCAGCCGGCCGGACAGCTCTGGCCGGTGTCCGTCGTCGTGTTCCCATTGGCGTCCGGCAGCGTCGTCCAGTTGTCACCGCCGGGCGTGCGCGCCTCCACGAACAGGTGGTCCCACTCGGCTTCGGTGTCGTACGACGTCCAGAAGGTCATCGACCCACCGGTGTCCGGCACGTCTATCTCGCGCGTCAGCCTCTTGTAGGAGACGTCGGCGATCTGCGAGTAGACGTACTGGGTCCCGGTGTGCGGATCGAACGGACCACCCGGCTTGGCGTACCGTGCCGCCGGCCAGCTGTCGAACTGCTTGAACTGGTCGGTCGGCAGGATGCCGCTGGTCGCGAGGAACGACGACCTCCGCACGCCGTTGCCTGCGAAGACGGGATCGTCGAGGCCCCACGCGAGGCCCGTGAACGGGTCGTCCACTCCGGTCGAGTCGAATGCGACGCCCTCGTCGTCCAGACCGTCGTTGGCCACGGCAACGTAGCCGCCCAGGTAGTACTGGAGGACGTCGTTGGTGGTGTCCCCACCGAAGAACGAGCCGAACAAGGGCAGGCACTGCCGCGGGTCGATACCCGCGGGCGGCGGGTTGCAGGCGATCTCGCCCTTCGGGTCGTACAGCTGCGCCATCGTGTACTGCTGGCCGGCCGAGTCGCCGGCGAGCATCACCTTGCCGCCCTCGTTCATGTACGAGCGGAACTCGAGCAGTTCGTCGAGTGCCAGCCGGTCGGCGTTGCCGCCACCGCGGCCGGCGGTGCGGGTGACCAGGTCGTCGCCGGTCTCCCAGACGACGCCGTCGTAGTGGCTGAGCACCCCGAGGGCGTCCGGGGCGATCCGCCCGGCGGCGTCGATGTCGTAGACGTCGGCCGCCTGGCCGTTGGCGGCCAGCGCGTCGACGTACGTGTCGACGTAGTTGGGGCCTCCCGCCTGCACGGGTGAGGCGCCGGTGTAGTCCTCGGCCGCCACGACGAGCACGCGGTTGCCGCTCTCGGAGACGGCCTGATACGTGAACGACTCACTCCGCTGGCCGCCGCCCTCGAACCAGACCTCGACCGAATCGCCGGGGTCGGTGCCGGTCACCACGCCTCGCATCTGGTGGTAGTAGACGGACGCCGGGTTGTACCTCGACCCGCCACCCCACTCCGACGTGGGTGCCGACTGCACGGCCCCGCCGTTGATGCGGTACTTCACGGTGACGGCCCCGAGGCTGCGCTTGGCGATCACGGCGACCGGCTGCGGGTCGCCGTACGACTTGGTGAAGCTCAGCTGGGTGCCCGGGTTGCTCCTCTTATAGGGGTCCTCGCTGTCGACGTAGAACGGCTTGGTCGTGATCCCGGTGACCGTCTTCGGGTTGGCGGGGTCGACCGCCGAGCGGGCCACCGACATGGCGAAGGGCAGGTTGCGCTCGAACTCCGCCTGCACCAGCGCCTCGTCGTCGGGGAAGACGAAGCCACATCCGTCGCACCCGGCCGAGAGCTCCGGCGTCCACGCCAGTGCGCCGGTCGTGGCGTGGGCGTAGTCGGTGGTCTCGCCGTTGGTGACGTAGAGGACGTCCGAGCTCAGGCCCGGATGGAACTCGGCGATCGCCGGGTCATCCAGGTTGCCGGACATGGCGTAGTAGATGGGGTCGTCCGCAGTGGGGGTGCTGGTCTGCCAGCCCTCGGCATAGAGCAGCCACTGGCCGTTGGAGTGGTAGTTGACCTGGAACGCGAACCCGATGCGGTCGAGCAGGCCGACCATCGCCTGCGTCTCCGGCTCGGACAGCGGCGCCGGGCCCCGGTAGGTGTCGCTGGACTGGATGGACGAGGACCCTTCCTCATCGAAGCCCCAGTGGTTGGGGAAGTTGCGGTTGGGGTCGACGCCGTCGCCGACCTGCGTCTGTCCGTCTCCGTTGTTGTCGCGAAGGTTCTTCCGCCACAGCCGCTCGTGGTCGAACGTGTACTGGTAGCCGTCGGGGTTGGCCACGAGGACGAACCAGAACTCGTTCGTCTGCAGGAGCTTGCGGATCTCGCGGTCGTTGGCCCGCCACCCGTTGATGAAATGGTTCATGAGCCGCCGGTTGACCTCGGTGGAGATCCATTCCCGGGCGTGCTGGGTCGAGCTGTAGAGGACGGCCGGACGCGTACCGTCGGGGGTGCCGCGTGCGCCCTGGGTCAGCTTGACCGCGATGATCTCGCGACCCTGGCCGGTGTGGCCGAGGACTTCGAGCTTCACCAGCTGGGGGTTGTTGGCGGCCGCGGCGTAGAGCTGGTCGCGGATGCCGCCGGGCTCGTCGTACGAGCGCCAGACGTTGAAGCCGCTGGCGGCCTGTTCCGCCGCGAACTGCCGCACGGTCTTGCCGCCCTTGACCCGCGTCAGCTTCAGGTCGACGCCCTTGCCCCGGAGCTGCTCGGCCTGGGCCTGGTCGAGGACCATGTCGAGCTCGGTGCCGCCCGCCACCTGTCGCTGGCCGCTCACGTCGATGCCCTGCTCGGTGATCGTGGATAGCTGGTCGGGCTGGACCACTGCGGTGTAGGCGTCCAGTTGATCATCGTCGTCAGCCGGCTGGCTCTGCGCGGGCCCGGCGGCGGCGCTGCTGCCGGCCGCGAGCCCGCAGAGCAGGACGACGACGGCCAGGACGGAGACGAATCGGCGCGGCGTGCTCTTCATGAGCTATAGCCCCCCTGTGGTCGATGCGGTGTCGATCCGCAACCGAGCCTGCCCGGGGTGGAGCAATGTGTCAACCGTCACGGGCCGGGGCTGGGCGGATCGCCCACCCTTCGTGGTCAGGTCGAGCGGCGCCGGGTCAGATTGCCAGGCGACTCGGCCACATCGAGGGCCGATCGCAGGTCGGCCCTCGATCAGGCGCCCAGCATGTGGCGGCGCAGGCGATGGATGGCCTTGCGCAGCAGCCGCGACACCTGCATCTGGCTGCACTGGAGCACATCGGCGATCTGCGACTGCGTGCGCTCCTCGAGGAAGTACTGGCGGAGCAGGTCGCGGTCCTTCTCCGACATGAGCTCCAGGCTCTGCTGCAACGCGAAGCGGTTCTCGATGCCCAGGAAGCCCCGGTCGAGCTGCCCGATCACCTGTTCCGCCTGCAGCCCGCTGGCGGGGTCCGGCGCGTCGAGCGACGTGGTGATCCGGGCGTCCTCGGCAGCGAAGGCCTCGAGTACCTCGTGCTCGTCGACACCGATGAAGTCGGCGATCTCGCCGGGCGACGGCGGGCGCCCGAGGTCGTGCGTGAGCAACTCCTGGGCGTCGCGTACCGGCGTCGACAGCTCGTGCACCCGGCGGGGCACGCGGATCGCCCAACCGACGTCGCGGAAGTGGCGCCGCAGTGACCCGATGATCGTCGGCTTGGCGAACGCGAGGAACGGAGTGCGTCGCTCGGGATCGAAGCGCCCGAGGGCGAGCAGCAGCGCCTCGTAGGCGACCTGCGTCAGGTCGTCGACAGGCTCGCCGCGCCGGTAGTGGCGCCGCGCCTGGGCCTCGGCGTGGCCGCGGTACTGCTCGACCAGCGTCTGGAGGGCCTCGGCGTCCCGTCGGCGCGCGTACCGCACGTGCAGCGCCCACACCTCCCGATCGACGGCCGGACGTTGCGCGCGGCTCTCCACCCACCGCCGGTCCACGGCATCGGCCGGGATCGTCAGGGCGGCATGGGCGCGGTCGGACGCGCGGGAGAGGTCATCGAGCGCCCGCTGACAACGGCGGACCTCACGGGCGAGCACACCGGAGGGCACGCTCCGTCCGTTCCCGCCGGGCGCCTCCGCTACACCTGGGCGCGGCCGAGGGATCATGGGAGGGCTGCCCGGGTATTGCGTTCGCAGGCGCATGCGTACGATCCGCTCGGGATGGTCATGCCACGAGAAGCCACCGACGACGACACCCAGGTGCTCGCGGACATGCGCGCCCGTGTCGAGGCCGCCGCCGCCGAGATCGACCGCCTGGCGTCGGAGCTCACCGCCCGGGAGGAGCTGGCCGACGAGCTCGAGACCGTCATCGAGATCGTGCTGGGCATGGTCGACGCGCAGGTCGTGGTGGTCGGGGACGACGGGCGGATCCGAGCTCTGAGCCGGGGGGCCGGTGAGCACCTCCCGGGCGACGCCGTCGTCGGCAAGGTGCTGTCGTCCGTGCTGCCCGACGACGTCTTTTCGGCGATGGAGGCGCGCCTCGCACGGGCGGAGGGTGGCTCGGACGGTCGGGCAGTGGACGACGCGGAGCCGGAGTCGGTGCCGATGGACGTGCAGCCGCTGCCGGGCGGCGGTGCCGTGGTCGTGTTCGGAGCGGGGTGATCGCCATGGACAACGGGAGTCCGAAGCAGCACGACAGAGCGGCCGACCGGATCGAGCTGTCGCTTCCGCCGGACAGCCGGTACATGCGGCTGGCGCGGCTGATGGCCAGCGGGGTGGCGACGTCGTGCGGGCTGCCGCTCGAGGAGGTCGAGGACTTCCGCATCGCCGTCGACGAGCTGTGCGCGACTCTGATCGAGATGGGCGACGGCGACCCCGTGCAGCTGGCGTTCCAGATGACCGGCGATGCACTGGTGGTGGTGGGCACCACGACCGCCTCGGGCCACGAGGTGATCGACGACGATCGCCTGAGCCTGAGCCGGCAGATCCTCGACGTCGTGACCGACGGCCATGGGCTGGAGCGCTCCGGCGGGCGGCTCGCGTTCACGGCCCGCAAGCGCCTGCGGGGGAGCGGTGTGGGTTGACGGCTGCGTTGGGTCGCCGGGGCTCGAACCAGACGCTCAGGCCGCGACGTCGAGGACGAGTTGCTCGTCGTCGCGCGTGAAGATGTAGCGCAGGCCCCCGACCCCGGAGAGGTCGACGACCGCGAGGTCGATGACACCATCGTCGCTGCGCCACCGGTCGAGCAGCTCCACCATCTGGATGTGGTCGCCCAGCTCGCCGCTGGGCTGGAAGCTCAGCGTGACCGGGGTTCCGCCCGGGACCACGCCGCCGTCGATGGGCAGCGGGTCGAGCGGGAGCACGTCGAGGAGCACTCGCTCCGGCATGTCTTCGACGAACACCAGCTGGCAGGTTGTCATGAGACCAACTCGGGCTGGGTGGCGGGATCGGTGGCTGACAGGTTCATGCGTGCGAGGCTCGCCCGGAGCAGGCGGGACACCTGCACCTGGCTCACGCCCACGATCTCGCCGATCTGCGACTGGCTGAGCCCGCTGAGGAAGCGGAGCTCGACGATGCGGCGTTCGCGTGCGGGCAGCTCACGCAGGAGCCGCTCCACGGTGATGCGCGCATCCACGGCATCGAGCTCGGCGTCGTCGTGTCCCAGGTTCTCCAGGTCGTCCTCGTCGTCGTCGCCGGTCGGCGCCAGCGGCGTCTTGCGGTAGCAGCGCGCAGCCTCGAGCGCGTCCAGCACGTCCTCGACCGCCACGCCCGTGTGGTCGGCGACCTCCTCGGCCGTGGGCGAGCGGCCCAGCGCCTGGCTCAGGTCGTTGACCGCAACCTTGATCGTGTGTTGCAGGTCGCGAACCCGCCGGGGGACGTGCACCGCCCACGTCGTGTCGCGGAAGTGACGCCGCAGCTCACCGGTGATCGTGGGGACCGCGAAGGTGGCGAACGTGGCGCCGTAGTCGGGGTCGAAGCGCTCGACCGCCTTCAGCACCCCCAACATCGCGACCTGGGTCAGGTCGTCCAGGGGCTCTCCCTTGCCGGCGAACCGTCGGGCGCAGTGGACCGCGAGCCAGCGATGCTCCTCGATCAGGCGGTTGCGGACCGCCCGATCGCCGCTGGTCCGGTACTGCCGGAACAGCGTGAGATCGCTGCTGTTCGTGCGATTCGTGCTGGTGGCGGGCGCTTCGGTGCTCACGACAGTCTCGCTTCGCATGGGAAATGTGGGCCATTTCTTCCCCCGTCCGCGCCGCTCTACACAACTGGTCGGCGCGACGGACCACGTGTGGACACGAGGGGCCATTAGCGTCAAGGGAATGGATCTCGGGATCAGCGGCCGTCGAGCCGCCGTGGCTGCGGCGTCGAGCGGGCTGGGGTTCGGGTGCGCACGTGCTCTGGCCAGGGAGGGCGTGCGGGTGGCGCTCTGCGGTCGGCATCCGGACCGGGTCGACGCCGCCGTGGCCACTCTCCGGGCCGAGGGCGGCGACGCCGTGGGCCTGGTGGCGGACGTGTCCGATACGGACGGTTGCGGCACGTTCGTCGCCGACGCCGTGGACGCCCTCGGTGGCGTGGACATCCTGGTGGCGAACGCAGGCGGCCCGCCCGCCGGCACGTTCGCGTCGACGGACCTGGCCGCCTACCCGCCCGCGTTGGGGCTGAACCTGCTGTCGACGGTTGCCATGTGCAAGGCGGCGGTGCCGGCGATGGCCGAGCGCGGCTGGGGTCGGGTCGTCGCCATCACGTCGATGACCGTTCGCCAGCCGTCCCCGACCCTGATCCTGTCGAACACGGCCCGCGCCGGCGCCACCGCGTTCCTCAAGACCCTCGCGACGGAGGTGGCGCCCCAGGGGGTGACGGTTAATTCGGTCCAGCCCGGCCTGCACGCAACCGATCGGTTGGCCCAGCTCTACGGCGGCGACCTGCCGGCGGCCGCGACTGCCGTGCCGGCGGGCCGGCTCGGCGACCCCGACGACTTCGGCGACGCGGTGGCATTCCTCTGCTCGGAGCAGGCGCGCTTCATCACCGG
>DATFVX010000315.1:0-6295 GCA_035259985.1 Acidimicrobiales bacterium
TCCTGGACGTGCCGGCGGCCTTGAGCGCCCGCCGCTACGCCACCGACGGGTCCCTCGTGCTCGAGGTCGTCGACCCGCTCGGCCACGCCGCCGGGCGCTTCGCCCTCGAGGGCGGGGCCGAGGGCGCGACCTGCACCGCCACCGACGCCGACCCCGACATGGTCGTCCCCGTCTCGGCCCTGGGCGCCGCCTACCTGGGCGGCACGGGCTGGGGCCGGCTGGCCGCGCTGGGGTGGGTGGACGAGCGCCGGGACGGCGCGACGGACCGCGCGGCGGCCATGTTCGGGTCGGCGCGGGCGCCGTGGTGCGTCCTCACGTTCTGACCGTGGCGGAACTCGAACTGATCGATCTCGAGCCCGGCGACCGCCGTTGGGGCGACGCCCTGGCGGTGCTCCGGGAGCTGCGCCCGCACCTGACGGACGCCAGCTTCGCCGCCGTGTACGGGGAGGGCCACCCGCAGGGCCTGCGCTTCACGGCCGCGTACGACGGCGACCGCTGCGTGGGCGTCGCCGGCTGGCGGATCGTGGCCACGACGGCATTCCTGCGCAAGCTGTACGTCGACGACCTCGTCACGACCTCAGACGCGCGCAGCACCGGCGTCGGGCGGACGCTGCTCGGGGCCCTGGCACGGCGGGCCGAGGCCGCCGGCTGCGCCGCCCTCGACCTCGACTCGAACGTGCAGCGTGCCGACGCCCACCGCTTCTACATGCGCGAGAAGCTGACGATCAGCTCGTTCCACTTCGCCCGCCCGCTGCGCTGATCGAGCGCTGGGCTGCGAAGAAGCCCCGCAGCCCCCGCGCCAACCCCGCAGGGTTCTGCACCATGAGCAGGTGCCCGGCGTCGGGCACCGACAGGCGCTCGGCCTGCGGGAGCCACGACTGGATGAGCTCGCTGCCCTGGACGAACCGCGGTGCGCTTCGTGCACCGAGCACGTTGAGCACCGGCTGCGTGACCCGCGCCGCTTCGGCGGGCCCGAACGTCCAGCCCTGCACGGCCGGCATCTCCGCCTGGAAGAACAGGTCGGCCTCGTCGAGCGCCTCGCCGAAGGCGTCCGGGATAGCCCGATCAAGTGCAGCGCGATAGTCCTCGCCGCAGACGTGCCGCAAGAACCCGTCCACGGCCCCCGCTTTGTCGCCGGACCTGTAGGCGCCGATGACCGGCGCCAGCGCGGCTGCGACGCGCTCGGAGCCCGAGACGCCGCGGGCGGCCGGTTCGAGCAGCGCCACCGAGCGGACTCGCCCCGGCGCATCGACCGCCAGCTGCAGGGCGACGAGCGCGCCGTAGGAGTGGCCCACGATGTGCGCCGTTCGCCAGCCGACGTGATCCATCAGCCGGGCGCAGGTGGCGGCGTCCTCGGCCACCGTGAGCGGGCGGTAGGCGCCGTTGCCCGACGACACGAGACGGCGCCGGTACCGCAGCGTCGAGAAGTCGCCGAGCTGCTCGATCAGCGGGCCGTACCACGACACGAAGGGGCTGGCGTGCACGAGAACGATCCGCTCACCCCCGCCCTGCCGCTCGTACGTCAGCTCGACGTCGTCGAACGCCAAACGTTCCATGGCAACCCCCCTTCCTAATCCACTACATAGAGCCTGTAGTGAATTAAGGGTTACTGTAATGGAATGGCCCGAGCAGTCAACCCCCGGCGGCGTACCTACCGCTCGAGGCTGCGCGCCGATCAGGCCCAGGAGACGCGACGGAAGGTCCTCGAGGCCGCCCTGGACCTGTTCGTCGAGCGCGGCTACGCGGGTACGACCGTCGCCGCGGTGGCCGACAGGGCCGGCGTCTCCCCCGAGACCATCTACCTCTCGCTCGGGGGGAAGCGGGGCCTGCTCGAGGGGGTCATGGACATCACCGGCCCGCACGGCTCGGCCGCCGAGGACGAGCAGTGGTGGCACATGGTCGCCCAGCTACCGAGCGCCCCGGAGCGGCTGGACAGGATGGTGGAGTACAGCTGCCGGATCATGGCCCGCACCCACCGGATCCACGCCATCATCCGCGGGGCGGCCGACAAGGAGGCGTTCGCGGCGGCGATGGGGCGGCGCCTGCTACAGGAACGCCTGAACAACCAGACCGAACGGATCCGCCACTACCTCGGCGACGACCTGAGGCCCGGCCTGTCGGTCGCCGAGGCGGGCGAGCGGTACTGCGCCCTCGCCAGCCCGGACCTGTACCACGTCCTCACCGTCGACTTCGGATGGACGGCCGACCGGCACCGCGCCTGGCTGACACAGCTCGTGCGGACCCAACTTCTCTGAGCCCTCGCGGGACCCGACCCTGCGAGGCGGCCGACGAGTTGCGGGCTCACGTCACGTCTTACGGGAGGGCGGCACTCACCGGCGGCCCCACGATTCAGCGCCCGCAAAGGAAGGATCGCCCATGTCCCGGATGACGTTCATCAACCTTCCCGTGAAGGACCTGGCCAAGGCCAGGGACTTCTTCGGCAGCATCGGCTTCACGTTCGACGAGCAGTTCACCGACGAGAACGCCAGCCGCATGCTCGTCAGCGACGACACGTCAGTCATGCTGGCGGTCGAGCCGTTCTTCAAGGGCTTCATCTCCCCGCTCGAGGTCGCCGACACGTCCAGGAGCCGGGAGACGATCGTCGGGCTGTCGGCCGAAAGCCGTGAAGAGGTGGACGACCTGGTCGACAAGGCCGTCGCCGCCGGCGCGCAGCCGCTCGGCGCCCAGGACGACGGGTTCATGTACATGCGCGGCTTCCTGGACCTCGACGGTCACCAGTGGTCGTTCATCCACATGGACATGGCCGCGGTCCAGGGCTAGTCCCCGGGGTCCACCGTCGTTCGTTCCGGCGCCGGGCTCAGGCGGGCCCCCGCCGCCGGGCGGACGACGCGGCGTTCGGTGACGATTGCGCTCACGAGGTCTGCCGGCGTGATGTCGAACGCCGGGTTGATCGCCAGGGCGCCGGCCGGTGCCACGGACAGGCCGCCCCAGGCCACAACCTCGTCGCCGGCGCGATCCTCGATCTCGACGTGCGACCCGTCGGGCGTGTCCGGATCGACGGTCGACTCGGGGGCCGCCACCACGAACGGGACCCCGGCGCGGTGCGCCGCCAGCGCCAGGGGGTACGTGCCGATCTTGTTCGCGACGTCGCCGTTGGCGGCGATGCGATCGGCACCCACCACGACCGCGTCGACCAGCCCCCGGGCGATCAACGACGGGGCGGCGGCGTCGATGACCAGGCGGTAGTCGGCACCCATGCGGTCGAGCTCCCAGGCGGTGAGGCGGCTCCCCTGCAACAGCGGCCGGGTCTCGTCGGCATAGACGCGGGCGACGACCCCCCGCTCGTGGAGGGCCCGCACCACGCCGAGCGCGGTCCCGCACTCGACGCACGCCAGCGCGCCGGCATTGCAGTGCGTGTGCAGGCGCAGGCCGGCGGGCCCGGCGGCCTCGTTGCGGTCGGGGACGCCGCCGCACAGCTCGACCACGAGGTCGGCACCCCGGCGGGCGATGGCCCGGTTGGCGGCGGCGTCGTCCTCCAGCACGGCCCGCGCCTCCCGCTCGACCGCCCCGGCCCCCTCCCCGAGCCGCGAGGCGGCCCGGTCGACCCCCCAGGCCAGGTTCACTGCCGTGGGCCGGGCGTTGCGGAGCTGTTCGATCGCCCTGGCGACCTCGTCGTCACTCCAGCCCCGGCGGCGACCCTCGCCCACGGCGAGCAGCACGCCGAGGGCTCCGGCGGCCCCGAGCGCCGGCGCACCCCGCACCGCCAGCCGCCGGATCGCCTCGACCAGCTCGTCGACGTCGGTCAGCCGGAGGGTCCGCAGGTCGTGCGGCAGCGCGGTCTGGTCCACGATCACGACGGCGCCGTCGACCCAGTCGATCGTCCGCACGAGGCGACTCTAAGACGCTCTGGGCACCGCCTCACACCCGCGGCGGGTCGACGGCCACCCTGAGGCGGCCGGGCGGGCGGGGCGTCGCCGCCAGGGCGTCGCACAGCGTGCGATGGTCGGGGGCACGGATCAGCCACCGGCCGTCCGATGGCCCCAGGACCTCGACGCCGAGCCGGGCGCCGATGGCGCCGACGAACGCCCCGGCGGCCGCGCCCGAGACCTCGGCCATCGCGGTGACCGGCGGGAACCGCAGCTGCGTGCGCCGGTCCCGCTCCGCCGCCGCCACCCGGGGCGGGTCGGCGTTGAGGGCCGCCTGGGCGACCTCGTGGCGGGGCACGTGGGTCTGGACGACCAGGCGGCCGCCGGCGGCCTTGCCGCCCACGACGCGGGCGGCGCGCGCCAGGAGGCCGAGCGCCTGCTCGGCGGCCCGGTAGCGGGGCGCGAGCAGCTCCTGGTCGAAGTCCAGGAAGGCGACCGCGTCGGCCCGGTCGATCTGGTGCAGCGTGGCCTCCGTGCCGACCACGACCCGCGAGCGGGGGACCCCGGCGGCGCCCGATGCCGCGGTCACCTCGTCGACGGGCTCGCCGATCAGCGCCGCAATCTCATCACGCACCCGCGTCACGCCCTGGCGCAGCGTCCGCAGCCGTGACGCCCCGCACGCGGCGCACACCGCCGGTCGGGCCGTGCCACAGCGGGCGCACACGAGGTCGTCGCCCGGCTGGGCCACCGCGGCGTCGCAGCGTTCGCAGCGGGCCAGCTCACCGCACGCCTTGCAGGCCAGCAGGCGGGCCCGGCCGGTCCGGTTGAGGACGCACAGCACGCGCCGGTCGCTGCGCAGCAGCTTCACCAGCGCCGGCGGCAGCAGACCCGTGCGGGGATCCTGGCGGCGCATGTCGACCACGTCGACGACCGGCCAGCCGGCGCGCTCGTCGGCACGCGACGGGGCGAGCAGCCGGGCTGCGTCCAGCGCTTCTAGCGAGGGACACGGCGAGGTCATCACGCACGGCACGCCCGCGCGCCGGGCCCGTTCCAGGGCCACATCGCGGGCGTGCCAGGTGGGCGCCTGCTCCTGCTGGTGCGCCTCGTCGTGCTCGTCGATCACGACGATGGCCGCCAGGTCGCCCACCGGCGCCCAGGCCGCGGCCCGGGTGCCGACGACCGTGGCGCCCGCGGCGCCGAGCGCCCAGTCCCTCGGGTGCAGCGCCGTGGGCACGCCGGCGCGCCGCACGGCGGCGCCGGTCGCGTGCGCCGATGCCGCCGTGGGGCACAGGATGAGCGCGTTTCCCCGGGCGAGGCCGGCGAACACCACCGCGTCGAGCGGCGCCGCCGGGGGCAGTCGCACGAGCAGCGCGGGTGCAGCCGGCGAACATGCGGCGGACAACGCCCCCATGACGTCCCTGTCCGCCGCATGTTCGGGTGCCGGCGGGCGTCGGGGCGCCGCCGGGAGGCGTGCAACCACCCGCTCGGGCGACGCGGTCCGGAGCAACGACGCCGGCCGGCCCGCCCAGCGCCACGCGGCCCAGTCCGCCAGCTCGATGAGCTCCGGCGTCGGGCCCCGCCCGGACCACTTCGCCAGGGGGCGCAGCACGACGCCGGGCGGGGGTTCCACACCCACGGCGACGAGCCATCCCCCGACCCGGCGGCCGTGGAGCACGACACGCACGCGGTCGCCGACGCGCACCTGGTCCCCGAGGCCGTCGGGGACCAGGTAGTCGAACGTCTTGTCGATCGCGGGCTCGTCCGGCAGGACGCGGACGACCCGCGGGCTGCTCAGAGTCCCAGCGCTGACTTGAGGTCGTCGACCCGGCTCGTCTGCTCCCAGGTGAGCTCCTTGTCGCTGCGACCGAAGTGCCCGTACGCGGCCGTCTTCTTGTAGATGGGCCGGCGCAGGTCGAGGTCGCGGATGATCGCCGCGGGACGCAGGTCGAAGATCTGCTGCACGGCGGCGCCGATGCGCTCCGGATCGACCGACGACGTGCCGAAGGTCTCGACCAGGACCGACACCGGGTGGGCGACGCCGATGGCGTAGGCCACCTGCACCTCGCAGCGCTGGGCGGCGCCGGCGGCCACCACGTTCTTGGCGACCCAGCGAGCGGCGTAGGCGGCGGAACGGTCGACCTTGGACGGGTCCTTGCCGGAGAAGGCGCCGCCACCGTGGCGGGCGGCGCCGCCGTAGGTGTCGACGATGATCTTGCGCCCGGTCAGGCCGCAGTCCGCGTGGGGGCCGCCGAGCTCGAAGCTGCCGGTGGGGTTGACCAGCACGCGGTAGTCGTCGTCCTGGAACCGCGGCGGCACGAGCGGCCGGATGACGTGCTCGATCAGGTCGGGCTTGATCAGCGTCTCGGCGTCGAGGCCGGGCTGGTGCTGCGTCGAGATCAGCACGGTCTTCAGCGCCACCGGCTCGCCGTCGGCGTAGTCGAAGGTGACCTGGGTCTTCCCGTCGGGGC
>DATFVX010000316.1:0-10221 GCA_035259985.1 Acidimicrobiales bacterium
ATGTATCGCCGTGTCAGATTCGTCTCTGGCGAGGACGCAGGAGGAAGGCGCAGCCAGCGGCTGCGGCGACGACGAGGACGACGTCCAGCGGCGAATCTGGCCGGCGAGACGCCACGATGACTTCCGCGAGGGCCCACTAGCCCGCGTACCACACCCTGGTCTTCTGGCGCTCGAACTCCTCGCTGGTGAGCAAGCCCCGACGCAGGAGGTCCGCCAGCTCCTCGAGCTGCTCGATCGGATCGACGATGAGCGCCGCCACCCCGCCCTCGAGCTCACGGCTGCCGACCGGCGGCCGGGCCAGAAGGTCGCCCTCGTGGCGACGGTGCGTCCGGCGGCGTCGCATGGTCAAGCGCCTCCCTGCTCGTCCTCGGGCGGGTGCGCGAGGACCTCTTCCACCCGCGACGGCGGGATGCGCTCGCCGGCGACGATCAGGCCTCCGGCCCGCCGTGCCGCCGCCGAGAGTGGTGCAGCCCACCGATCCTCGGTGACGAGGACGATACCCGTCGTCCCCGGCCGCAAAGCATGGGAAGCCAGGGCGATGTCGTTGTCGCTGAGCATCGCCCCGAGCTCGCCCTCCACGTCCCGCAGGTCGGCGATGCTCTCGACCGCCTCGAACTCGAGCACGGTCACGGCGCCCTTGCGGTCCCTCTCCAGGACGACCAGGTCGAGGATGCGGATCTTCCCCGTGTCCACGAGCTCGGCGAGCGCCGGTGCGACCGTGGCAAGGGCGGCCTGGTCCGGCACCACGATGACCACGTACTGGACGAGATCGGTCGCGACCTCGTCGGCCCGGTCCGGAGGCTCCCGTGCGTCAGTCACCAGATGGCCAGACTCCTCCCCCGATCGCGCGCAGTGTGGCGATCATCATCACCCCACAAGGGGTCGTCGAGGACCACCCTGTAGCGGGTGGTGTGAGGTCACCCGGCCCGGCCTCATGGTGCGCTGGCGGCAGCGCGACGACCGGCCGGGCCGGTGGCCGCACCGCCGGTGCGCCGACGACCTTGCTCCCGGTCCGAGGACGAGGAGAGCCCACGATGTTCAACCTGCGCAACCGGAGCTTCGTGAAGGAGCTCGACTTCACGCCCAAGGAGCTCCGACACCTGCTGCAGCTCGCCGAGGCTGTGAAGATCGCCAAGTACGCCGGCACCGAGCGCCAGCGCCTCGAGGGCAAGGAGATCGCGCTGATCTTCGAGAAGACCTCGACGCGCACGCGGTCGGCCTTCGAGGTGGCCGCCTTCGACCAGGGCGCCCACGTCACCTACCTCGACCCGTCGGGCTCGCAACTCGGGCACAAGGAATCGGTGGCCGACACGGCACGCGTGCTCGGACGGATGTACGACGCCATCGAGTTCCGCGGCAACCGCCAGGCAGACGTCGAGGCGCTCGCGGAGCACGCCGGCGTTCCCGTCTACAACGGCCTCACCGACGAGTGGCACCCCACGCAGATGCTGGCCGACTTCCTGACGATGCACGAGGCCAGCGGTCGCCCCTACGACGATCTCGCCTACGCGTTCGTCGGCGACTGCCGCTTCAACATGGGCCGGTCACTGCTGGTCATGGGTGCGCTGATGGGTGCGGACGTTCGCCTGGCCGGCCCTGCGTCGCTTGCGCCCCCGGACGACGTCGTCGCCGCCGCCCGCGACATCGCCACGCGCACCGGCGCTCAGATCACCGTCACCGAGGATGTGGGACAGGCGGTCGCCGGCGTCGACTTCGTGCACACCGACGTGTGGGTGTCGATGGGGGAATCCAAGGACGTCTGGGAGCAGCGCGTCGGCCTCCTCGCCCCCTTCCAGGTCAACGCCGCACTGCTCGAGAAGGCCGGCAACCCCAAGGTGAAGTTCATGCACTGCCTGCCGGCGTTCCACGATCCGACCACCACCGTGGGGCGCGAGATGATGGAGCACACGGGCATGACCGACGGCCTCGAAGTCACCGGGGAGGTCTTCGAGTCAGAGGCCAGCATCGTGTTCGACCAGGCCGAGAACCGCCTGCACACGATCAAGGCCCTCCTGGTCGCCACGCTCGGGAGCTGAGGGCGGTGCGCATCGTCGTGGCCCTCGGCGGCAACGCCCTGCTCAAGCGGGGCGAGCCCATGACCGCCGAGATGCAGCGAACCAACGTGCGGACGGCGGCGCGCTCGCTGGCGCCGGTTGCGCAATCGCACCAGCTGGTCCTCTCCCACGGCAACGGCCCGCAGGTTGGCCTGCTCGCGCTCCAGGCGGCCGCTTACAAGGAGGTGGACGCGTACCCGCTGGACGTGCTCGGCGCGCAGACGGAGGGGATGATCGGCTACCTGATCGAGCAGGAGCTCGGCAACCTGCTCCCGCCGGAGGTTCCGTTCGCCACGCTCCTCACGATGATCGAGGTCGACGCGAACGATCCGGCGTTCGGCGACCCGACCAAGTTCGTGGGCCCGATCTACTCCGACGGCGAGGCAGCGGCGCTGACCGCCGACAAGGGATGGACCTTCAAGCGCGACGGCGAGCACCTGCGTCGGGTCGTGCCCTCGCCGGAGCCCAAGCGGATCTTCGAGCTCCGGCCCATCCGATGGCTCCTCGAGAAGGGCGTGCTCGTCATCTGCGCCGGCGGCGGTGGGATCCCGACCGCATGGGTACCCGGCCAGGACCGGGTCCTCGGCGGCGTCGAGGCGGTCATCGACAAGGACCTGGCGAGCGCCCTCCTGGCCCGCGATCTCGGCGCCGACCTGTTCGTGATGGCCACCGACGTCGACGGTGTCTACGCCGGTTGGGGGACGCCGGACCAGCGGCGGCTCGAGCGCGTGAGTCCCGGTGAGTTGCGCGAGCAGCCGTTCGCGGCGGGCTCGATGGGACCGAAGGTCGACGCCGCCATGCGCTTCGTCGAGGCGACCGGGAATCGCGCCGCCATCGGGTCGCTCGAGGACATCGAACGGATCGTGGAGGGCAGCGCCGGCACGTCCGTCGTGCCCGAGGCTGCCGAGAGGGCGAGGGAGGACGTGTCGTGAGCGAGCTCGGTGTGCACTCGGAGGTCGGCCGGCTGCGCAAGGTGATGGTGCACCGGCCGGACCTCAGCCTGCAGCGGCTCACGCCGTCGAACCACGACGAGCTGCTGTTCGACGACGTCCTCTGGGGCATCCCTCGGCAAGGCGACCGCGGGCACCGTCCTCGTGTCGGGCCTCTCCGACCTGTCGTACGGGCTGGCGATGGTCGTCGTGGCCGTCGCCGGTCTGATCGGGCTCGGCGCCGCGCTCCTCATGCCGAACCAGCCGGCTGCGGGGGTTGGCCCCAGCCCAGGCCTGAGCACCGGCCTGCTGCCCGCGGGGATGGTGCTGGGCCAGTCCCCGCCATCACGCCGGCGTTCAGCAGGCGACATCCATCGACGGCGTGATGTGCGCGTCGGGATCGTCGCCCTCGCCCCGCATCTCGCCGGCAATGTCGCAGATGATCGCATCGCTCTCGGCGCCGAGTGCGTCGAGCTGCGCCTCGGCCGCCGCCCACTCGGCGGACGCCGTGGCGCCCCCGGTCGCCTGCAGCCTGTGCAGCGCGTCGAGCCGGCCGTCGAAGACCGCGACCAGCCGCTGGTACAGGGGAGCCGAGCCGCCGTCGGCATCGGCGGCGATCTGAGCCAGGTCGTCGACGGCCGTCTCGGTCCGTGCGGCTGCGTCGTCAACGGCGACGATCACGGCGTCGGAGTCACCCAGGTCGGCCTCCGCGGTGACGTGGTCGCGTTCCTCTACCCAGCGCTCGGCGATCGGCGCGAACTCGTCCATCGCCTCGGCGGCGGATCCCTCATCGCCACCGCTCGGGGCCACCGAGCCGGTCAGCCGCCACATCAGCGCGCCCAGCGCGAGCGCCGCGGCCGCCACGACGATCACCAGGGTCGCCCACCCGCGGTTCGCCGATCGCCGCGCCTCCGCAGTGTCCTCGGCCGCCGGGGTGAGCGGCATGCCGCAGGCGGGGCAGAAGTTCGTGCGCGCGCCGAGTGGAACCTCGGCACCGCATGCCGAACACCGCGTCGTCAACCTGGTCGCGGTCGCCATCATCGCCATAAGGCTTCCCCTGGCCAACCGGGCGTAACCCCCGGGGAGGTCGTCAGGCCAGGTGCGCGACCTCGTTGAAGGACCGCAGCGACGGCGACGCGCCGGCGAAGCCGATGCGGCTGATCGATGCCGGCCCCACCCACATGCGCCACGCGACCTCGTCGCCGACGCCCAACGCCCACGCGATCGCCGCCTTCACCGGCGACACGTGGGTCACCACCACGACGTCGCGATCGCGGGCCTCCTCGGCCAGCGCCTCGCACGCGGCCCGCACCCTGACGCCGAGCGCCGCCAGCGACTCGCCGCCCTCCGGTGTCCACGCCACGTCGGCCCGCCATGCCGCCCAGGTTGCGGGGGGCACGTCGCCGGCGCCCAGGCCGTCGAACGCGCCGTAGTCCAGCTCGATCCACCTCTCGTCCACGTCGAGGGCCACGCCTGGCGCATTGGCGGCGACGATCGTCTCCGCCGTCTGGCGGCACCGCGCCAGGGGACTTGTGAGCACCCGTGCCCGGTCGAGCGGTCCGAGCGCCGCGGCAAGCCGCGCCGCCTGCCGCCGGCCCTCTTCGTCGAGCGCCGGATCGGCCCGCCCCAGCAGGAGCCCCCGGGCGTTGGCGTCGGTGCGGCCGTGGCGGACGAGGACGATCACGGCGCCGTCCCGGGGATCACCGGCAGCCGGGTCATGGCGTGGCCACGTCGCGGTCGAGCTGGCCGGTGCGCCAGAAGCGGTGCCGTCGATCCGGCTCGAACAGCCGGAACCTGCGCCAGCACCACCAGAGCGCGGCGGCGCCGGCCAGTTCCAGCACGACGTCGAACGACCCCCGGGCCAGCTCCGGCAGCCGGGCGTCGCTCCACGCGAGCCCGGTAAATGGCCACCAGAAGGCGGTGGTGTCGGTCCAGATGCCGTCCAGCAGCAGGTGGACGAAGACGCCGATCGGGATCGCCACCAGCCGGCGCTGGACGAGCCGGTGCCGCGGCGTCGCCACCATCGCCAGCACCAGCAGCGCCACCGCTCCGGTGATGCTGTGCAGGATCCGCGGCGACCCGATGGGAAGCTCCGCCAGGGGCAGCAATGCGCCGACGATCACCAACCGGTAGTCGACCGCGGGGCTGCGGAACACGAGCCAGACCAGCACGAACGCGCCCCCGGCGAACCACAGGAACACTCAGTGTCTCCTGTGGGGTTGCGCCCCACCACCCATCGCCGACGGGCGGACGAGCGCTGGCGCCGCCGGTCTGGCCCGCTCGCTGCGCTCGCACCTCAACGTCTCCTGCCCGGTGGGCGCGGTCAATCGCGCACGAGAAGGCGGCCGCATTCTTCGCAGTACACGGCCTCGTCGAGCGGCAGCTTGCGGATGCGGTCGACCTCGACCGCCGGGAGGGCCAAGTGGCATCCCTGGCAGGTGGAACCGACGAGGCGCGCGATGGCGACTCCCCCGAGCCGCGCCCGCAGCTTGTCGTATTCGGCCCACAGGTCGTCCGGCACCGCGCCGGCCGCCTCGCCGCGTTCGGCCCGGACGGCCGCGAGCTCCGTGGCCAGTTCCGCCTCGGTCTCGGCCAACGCGGTGCGGAGCCGATCGCACTCGGCCTCGAGCCGATCGCGTTGGCTGGCGAGCTCGGACCGCTCGGCGTCGACCGGCTCGACGAGCTCCATGATCTCCAGCTCGTCGTCCTCCAGCTGGCCGATGCGCCGGCGGATCGACGCCACGTCGTCCTGCAGCGCCTGCAGCTCACGAGGGTTCGTCACCGATCCCGAGTAGAGCTGCTTCTCGGCCTGGTTGGCCCGTTCGCCCAGGGACGCGATCTCGTCCTCCAGGCGTTGCTGGCTCCGGGCCAGCTCGTCGCGCCGCCGCTGGATGTCGGCGAGCTGGCCATCGACGGCGACGACGTTGTCCTCTACCTGCGCGAGGTCGGCCCGGACCTGCAGCGTCTGCATCCGGTGGTTGAGTTGGTCGGCGCGGGTGTCGTGTTCCTGGACGGCGAGGAGGGCGGCCCAACGGCTCATCAACCGGCGACCCTATCCGGCGTAGCCGGATTCCCCGCCATCAGTCCTGATCCCCAGGTCCACCGCCCGGGCGGCCGGGCCGGCGGTCCCGGCCGGGCTGCGGGCGGGGGGGCGGGGCCCCCGGCTGGCCCGGCGGAGGCTGGCGCGCCGACAGGTCGATGCTTGGCGGCACGGCCAGCATGCGGCCGCCGGGCACGCGCGGCGCCCCGGCGAACTGGACGATCGGACGTCCCGCGTGCCACGCCCGCATGAAGTCGCCCCAGATCCGCGCGGGATACGAACCGCCGGTGATGCCGGCCCCACCGAGGCGAATGGTGAACTGTGCGCCGAGCCCCCCGATCCACACTGCGGTCGCCAGGTACGGGGTGTAGCCAACGAACCAGGCGTCGTAGGAGCCGGTGTGCGTGCCCGTCTTCCCCGCTGCCGGCTGACCGGTCCCCAGTGCGGCGGCGGTGCCCGTGCCGCTGGTCACGTTCTGCCGCAGGATCTCGGTCACGAGCCGCGCCGTCCGGGGCGAGATCACGGGCTTGGGCGCCGGCTGGTGCTGGAAGATCACCCGCCCGTTGCGATCCTCCACCTTGTTGATGATGTAGGGCGGGTTGTAGACGCCGTCGTTGGCGAGCGTTGCGTACGCCGAGGCCATGTCGAGCGGCGTGACACCGGCGGACCCGAGCGGTAGCGACTGGTTCGCGGCCAATCCGTCGGCTGCCGTGCTACGCACACCCAGCCGCTGCGCCATGTTGACGACGTTGTTCAGCCCGACGATCAGTCCGAGCCTCACGTATGCGCAGTTGACGGAGCCCAGCGTCTGGGTCGTGATGTTCGCCACCCCGCGGGTCGCACCCCCGAAGTTCTCTGCCGGATAGGGGTTGGGTGTGCCGCTCGGGTTGTTGAAGAGGCAGGGGCCGGTCCCGTCGATCTGGTCGTCGGGCGAGTAGTTGCGCTCCATCGCCGTGGCGAGCACGAACGTCTTGAACGACGAGCCCGTCTGCCGCTTGTTCTGGGTGACCAGGTTGTACTTGTAGTTCTGGAACCCGGGCCCCGCGACCATGTACGGGATCGCGCCCGTCTTCGGGTCGACCGACACGATGGCGGCCGAGCCGAAGCGGGGCTTGCCGGTGGCGGGGTCCGTGCCGGCCGGGAACACGCCGTTGACCAGCGGCAGGTTCTGGTCACGGGCCGCCTGCGCCTGGGCCTGAGCCTGGGGCGAATACGTCGTGAAGACCTTGAGCCCACCGAAGTACACCGCATTGAAGCGCTCCTCCGGCGTGGCCCCCAGCCGCTTGTCGGCGAGAAGCTGCTGCTCCACGGCCGAGGCGAAGTAGTCGTTGGCCCTGGGAAGGACGTTGTGAACGGCGTTCGGGATCGGCGTGAGCTGCTTCCACACCGCGGCCTCGGACTCGGTCAGCGCCCCCACGTCGACCAGTCGCTCCAGCGCGACGTCGAGCCGGGCGGCGGCCCGCTCGGGGAAGCGGACGGGGTTGTAGGAGACCGGGTTGCGGATGAGCCCCGCCAGCAACGCCGCCTGTCCCGGGTTGAGGTCATGGGCGTTGATGCCGAAGTACGTCTCGGCGGCGGCCTGGATCCCGTACGCATGGTTCCCGAAGTAGACGGTGTTGATGTAGCGGTCGAGGATCTCGTCCTTGGTCATCATCTTCTCGAGTCGCGACGCCAAGACGATCTCCTCGACCTTGCGGTCGAGCGTCTGCTCGTTGCCGAGCACGTCGAGCTTGATGAGCTGCTGCGTGATCGTCGAGCCGCCCTGCGAGATGCCGCCCTCCTCGACGTTGGCCCGGAACGCCCGGAGCATGCCCCGGACGTCGAATCCGTCATGGACCCAGAAGCCGGCATCCTCGACGGCCAGGATCGCCGAGATGACGTGCTGCGGGATCGTGTCGAGCGGCACCGACTGGCGGTTCTCCTCCTCCCGGAGCACCGCCAGGACCGAGCCGTCGGCGGCGTAGATGTACGACCGCTGGGCGAGCGGGCGGAGGCTGATCGGGCCCGGGTCGCCCGAGCCGGCCTTGTCGAGCAGGCGCGCCGGCACCGCCATCGCCCCCACGGCCAAGGCCAGCACGACGCCGGAGGCGATGACCACGAGAGCGAGCCTGGAGTAGATGCGCACGGTGGGGAGGCTGCCTGACCGGTGGGCTGACGAAGCGAACAGACCTTACCCACCCCGCGGTTGGCGGTCTCACCGCCGGCACCACCTTCCCGTTACTAGGGTGACCGCCATGGCGCATCCGCGACCCTTCCGCTTCGGCGTTCAGCTCAGCAGCGCCGACACCGGAGCCGAGTGGGCCGACCTGGCCCGCAAGGCCGAGGACCTCGGCTACTCGACGCTGTTCGTGCCCGACCATTTCGGCGAGCAGCTCTCGCCAGCCGTCGCGCTCATGGCCGCCGCCGACGCCACGACCGAGCTGCGGATCGGGCCCCTGGTGCTCGACAACGACTACCGGCATCCCGTCGTCGTGGCCAAGGAGGCCGCCAGCATCGACCGGATGTCGGGCGGCCGCCTCGAGCTCGGCATCGGCGCCGGCTGGATGGCCAGCGACTACGAGCAGTCGGGGATCGCGATGGATCCGGCCGGCGTGCGGATCGATCGCCTCGACGAGGCGCTGGACGTGCTCGAGGGGTTGTTCCGCCCGGGCCCCTTCAGCTACCAGGGGAAGCACTACCAGATCAGCGAGCTGGAAGGCCTCCCGAAGCCCGTGCGGCCGGACGGTCCCCCGTTGCTCATGGGTGGCGGCGGCCGGCGCATGCTCACGCTCGCGGCTCGGCGGGCCGACATCGTCGGCGTCAACCCGGCGGTCCGCTCGGGGCGCACCGACGCGGCGGCCGCGCAGGATGGTGCCGCCGCAGTGACCGATCGCAAGCTGGAGTGGGTGCGCGACGCCGCAGGCGGCCGCTACGACGACATCGAGATCAACATGCTGATCTTCGCCTGCGTCGTGACCGACGACCGGGCATCGGTGATCGAGGCGATGGCGCCGCTGTTCGGCGTGCCCCCCGACATCGTCGGCGACCACCCGCACGCCTGGGTGGGGACCCTCGACCAGATCTGCGACGACCTCGCCGCCCGACGCGAGCGATGGGACGTGTCGTACCTGGTGGTGCAGGGCCCGGAGGCCATGGACGCAGCCGCGCCGATCGTGGCCCGGCTGGCGGGCACCTGACCGGGCGGGTCACCGGTACCGGGCGCCTTCGGCATGGTCGCCCTGGCGTTCGCGGGCGCGGGCTTCGTCACCGCCATCCACGGACTGGCGGGCGACGCGCTGCCCGACCTGCGCATCGTCCACGTCGCATCCCGCAGCACCCGGTCCGCTCGGCGGCGCGCGGCGCAGACCGGGGGGATCGCCTGCACCTACGAGGAGCTGCCGGGCGGAGCCGACGTCGTCCTGGTCGCCACCCCGCCGGCGCTCCACCGGCGGGAGGCGGAGCGCGCCGTCGACGGTTCCGCCGTGGCGCTGGTCGAGGCGCCGCTGGCGACCACGCTGGAGGACGCCGACCACCTGGTGGCGCTCGGGGCTCGTGACGGCCGCGTGGGCTACGCCGAGAACCTGGTGCACTCCCCGACCGTGGTCGAGGCGGTCAGGGCGTGCCGGCGCCTGGGGAGCCTCACGCACCTCGAGGTGCGGTTCGCCCAGGGTCGTCCCGACTGGGGCGACCACCTCGAGCCGTCGTGGGGCGGCGGGGCGCTGTTCGACCTCGGCGTGCACGCCGTCGCGCTGGCCCTGCTGGCGGCGGCGCCGGCGCGCGTCACCAGCGTCGGCGCGCAGCTGCTAGCGGGCCCGGGCCTGGAGATCGACGACGACGCCACGGTGACGCTGGCATTCGACTCCGGCCTTCGCGCCGAGGTGCGGGCGACGTGGCGCGCGCCCACACCGACGTGGGAGGCGCAGGCGGCGAGCCCCACCGGGGCGGTGCGCCTCGAGCTGGTGCCGCACCCGTCGGTGGAGGTCAACGGCGTGCCCGTCGTGCTGGCATCGCCGCCGCCCGGACTGGCGACGCCGCAGCTCCACCACCTTGGCTACGTCGCCCAGCTCGAAGCGCTGACCGCCGACATCGACGCCGGGCGGGCCCCCACGCCCGGGCCCCAGCTCGGTCGCCACGTGCTGGACATCGTGTGCGCCGCCTACCTGTCGGCGCGGACGGGGCGGGAGGAACCGGTCCCGTTCACGGGCCCCCGCGACCGGAC
>DATFVX010000317.1:0-2983 GCA_035259985.1 Acidimicrobiales bacterium
CAGGCCCTCGCCGACCACGCCGTACCCGCCCCCGCGGGGAACGTGTGGCCCCCTCACGGCGACGCCCCACGGGCCGAACCGCTGGCTCACCCACCGCACCTGCGACCCGAACAGGCCCGCCTGGCGGCGCGCGTAGGCGACCTCCGCGTCCGTGAGCGGCTGACCGTCCCCCCGGTCGTCGAAGGCGACGGTCTCCGCCAGCCCGTAGGCGGCCCAGTGGTCGGGAATCGGGGGCCACAGGTCCTCGTCCACGTCGCGCCTGGTGGCGAGGTACGCGCCGATCCGGGTCGCGGCGTCGCCCCACGGCCCCCCGGGGAACAGCCGATGGAGCCTGGCCAGGGCCCAGTACGTCTCCCCCGTGTAGTACTTCGAGTACACGCCGGGCACGGGACGGCCGGCGGCGGCGTCGTAGTAGGCGAGGACCGCGCCCGACGGCTCGGTCTGGCCGAGCAGGAAGCGGCCGAGCCGGGCGAGCAGCTCGTCGTGGCGACCGTCCCCCGTGTCGGCGCGCCGCTCCGCCAGCCCGGCCACGAGGAGCGCGGTCGCCCCGGCCGAGACCTCGCCCCGGTAGCGCGGGGCGGCCCAGTCGTCACGCTCGACCAGCCGATGGAGCGCCCACGCCGTCCCGCGATCGGCGACCTGGAGCGCACCGGGGATCCCGGCGGCGGCCGCCTGGTAGAGGCCCATGCCCGCGCCCATGTGCCGCACGACGTTGTAGTCGGCGGCGGCGGCGTCGTGGTCGGCGTCGTAGAGGTACAGCCACCGGCCGTCGCCCTCCTGGTTGCGTGCGAACCAGTCGACGGTCTCGGTCGCGGCGGCGCGGAGCCCGGCCGCGTCCACCGCCGGGCAGCGCTCGGGCGGCGACAGCACGCCGAAGACGGCGACCGCGATCCCGCCGAAGGCGAGGGCGGCCAGCGCCACTCGCGTCCACGGCCGGCGCGGTCTGCGGGGCATGGTCAGCGTTGCCCCCCGCCGGCGACCCCGGATCGATGCCGAGGGCGGGCGCCCGGCAGCACCAAGGTGGGCAGCGCGAACCACGCCGTCAGCGGCAGCCGGCTGAGCACGCGGGCGACCGCCGCCGGGCCCGTCGACAGGGCGCCGTTGCGGTCGGTGAGCGTGACGGGGGTGCCGGGCGGGCCCTCGAGGACGCGGAACCGGGCCAGCCAGTCCAGGGCACCGATCGAGGACGCCAGGCGCCGGTGCCGCGGGTTGCCGGGGTCGATCACGACCAGGCGATCGCGCGTCGACGGCACCGCCCAGATGACGAGGGCTGCGATCGCGAGGTACGAGAAGACCTGGACCGACGCCGAGACCTCGATCGCGACGTGGAAGCACACCGCCACCCACACCGCCGCGTAGCGGGTGGCCCGCCACCACAGGCCGACGGCGATGAACAGCTCGGTGAGAACGATCAGCTTTGCTGCGTACGTGTGGAACGAGCGGTCGGCGAGCAACGAGACCGCCCATGCTGGGAGGGGCGACGCGTCCAGGCGGTCACGCACCTGCACGATCCGGTGCCAGGTGACCGTCCCCCCGAACCAGTCCGGGTCGACGAGCTTGCTCAGGCCGGACGCCCCGTAGACGACGGCCGCCTCGAACCTCAGCAGCCACAGGGGCCACGCGGGAGCGCGCAGGTCGAGCGGCGGCCGACCGCGCCGCCTCCGCAGCCAGGCATCCACCGACAGCTCGCGCCCGCACGGCGCGACGGCCAGGGCCGCGAGCACGATCAGGAGATAGGCCCGGTTGCTGTGGAGGTGCGTCGTCGACAGGAACAGGTTGTAGGCGACGACGCCGAGCGTCGTGCCCGTCGCCAGCCGGGTGCAGAAGCCCAGCGACATCGCCACGGCGGCGACGATGCCGACCGCCAGCACCGCGCCGTACAGCGGGCGGGGCAGGTCGGGATACCACGCCGCGTAGGGCTCGTAGAACGCATCGCGATAGATCCGTCCACCGAGCGCGTCGGCTACGAACGGGCGGAGGTGCAGGAGCGTCACGGGTCCGACGAGGACGCGCAGCAGCGCCAGCGACCGCATGCTGACCCGCCGTCCCAGCAGTGCGTCGACGGCGGCGATCGGGCTGGCCGGACGCGGGGGCGCGACCACCGCCGTCACGTCGCCTCCGGCCGGTCGTCGCTGCGCAGCACCGTCACCTCGGGCGGGTCGGTGTTGTGCCAGGTCGTGACCCTCGCCTCCAGGTACCGCGTCTCGTCGTCGCGGGGCGTGTTGTCGGCGACGTAGTCGAGGGCGGCGTCCAGGAAGGCCAGCTGGTTGTCGAGGCCGGCGTCCGCGTGGTGGCGCACCTCCGGGCGCCCGAGCCCGCGCCCCACGACCAGCTCGGCCCACTGGTAGCCGTCCCACGGTCGGGTGACGGACACCCGGGCACCGTCGCTGGTCACCCTGACGATCTCCGCCTGCCAGGTGCTCGACTCGGGGAACATCTGGAACGCGAACTCCTTGTGCGCGGACCAGTAGCCGCGCGCCACGAGTGCGAGTTGCACGACCACCACGAGCGCCACCACGAGCCGTCGACCGATGACCCGCGCCCGTGTGTCCACGCCGAGACGATGGCACGGATGCGGCCACCACGACGACACGCCTGGTTCAGGGATCCACCACCGGCCGCCGCCCGCCCGTCCTAGCGGTAGTCCGACTGGGATCCCGCGGCGCCGATCAGGGCCGAGGCCAGGATGCCGAGCGGGAGCGCGCCCCAGTACGACACGTTGGTCCCGATGTTCCCGAGGAACAGCATCAGCAGCCAGGTCGCCGGGAACGTGGCAACGAGAAACAGGACCAACCCGACCAACAGCGCAGCGATCATTGTCCGACCTCCCCACAGGAAATTTGGTGGACGAGGCATACCGGATCTGCGGTGCCCGGTGGTGGATCCCTGAACGCCGCGTGTCGTCGTGGCGGCCGCATCCGTGCCATCGTCTCGGGGTGGACACACGGGCGCGGGTCATCGGTCGACGGCTCGTGGTGGCGCT
>DATFVX010000318.1:0-22817 GCA_035259985.1 Acidimicrobiales bacterium
GCCCCCGGGCGCCGCGAGCCGGCCGCGGCCGTGGCCGCCGCCCACCACTTGCTGCTCGGGCACGGGCTGGCCATGGACGTGCTCCGGGCCGGCGTGTCCGCGAACGGGCACGACCCGTCACAGGGCCCGGAAATCGGGATCACGCTCAACCCCTATCCGGTCGTCGCCATCAACGCGCCGGCGCAGGCCACCGGCACCGATCGCGACGCGGTGCGCCGGATCGACGGCATCGCCAATCGCCTGTGGTACGACCCGGTGCTGCGGGGCGCCTACCCCGACGACGTGCTGGAGGACCTGGCGGCAGTGAGCGACCTCGACCACATCCGGGACGGTGACCTGGCCCAGATCGCCCGCCCGATCGACTCGCTGGGCGTCAACTACTACCGCCGCCACCACGTGCGCCACGAGGCTGGGGCGTCGGCGCCGCCGTCGCCGTGGCCGGGCTCGCCCGACGTCGCCTTCGCCGACCCCGCCCACACGCCGACGTCGAACGGCTGGGCGGTCGAGCCCGACGGCCTGTACGAGGCGCTGGTCGCGGTGACGACCGACTACGAGCCACCGCCGCTGTACGTGCACGAGAGCGGGGGCGCATTCGTGGACGTGCCGGGCGACGACGGCCGGGTGCACGACGCCGACCGCCGCGCCTACCTGGACGCGCACCTGCGAGCCTGCCACGACGCCATCGCCGCCGGCGTCGACCTGCGCGGGTTCTTCGTGTGGTCGCTGCTCGACAACTTCGAATGGGCCGAGGGCTACCGGCAGCGCTTCGGCATCGTGCACGTGGACTTCGAGACCCAGCGCCGCACCCCCAAGGCGAGCGCCCTGTGGTTCCGCGACGTCATCGCCGCCAACGGGCTGCCGGGGGCGTGACCGATTGGCGCGGCCCCCGGGCGCCCGATGCACGCTGGAGGACGTGGCGGCCCGCTGCGGTGTCTCGCGGGCCACGGTGTCGCGGGTGGTCAACGGCAGCACCCGGGTGTCGGACGGCGCCCGCGCCGCCGTCGAGCGCGCCATCGAGCAGCTCGGCTATGCGCCCAACCGGGCGGCGCGCAGCCTGGCCGCCCATCGCAGCGACGCGGTCGGCCTGGTGGTGTCCGAGCCCAGCACCCGCCTGTTCGGCGACCCGTTCCTCGCCGGGACGATCCGCGGCATCGCCGCCGCACTGTCCGGCTCGCGCTACCAGCTCGTCCTGTTGATGGTCCCGGACGAGTCGGACCGAGCGGGCGTCGAGCGCCTGCTGTTGCGGGGCAACACGGACGGAGTGCTCCTGCTGTCCACGCGCCGAGACGACCCCTTGCCTGACCGACTCGTCGCCGCCGGCGTCCCCTGCGTGATCGCCGGCCACCCCGCGGAGCGCGTGAGCGGACCGGCCATCGGCTTCGTCGACGCCGACAACGTGGGCGGGGCCCGCCGCGCCTGCGCGCACCTGATCCGCCGGGGCTGCCGCACGATCGCCACGATCGCCGGCCCACGGGACATGACGCCCGGGGCCGACCGGCTCACCGGCTGGCGCCAGGCCCTGGACGCGTCCGGCCGCCCGGCGCCGGTGTCGCTGGTGGGCGAGGGCGACTTCACCCGCGCCGGCGGTGCCGACGCCACCCGGCTACTGCTCGAGCGCCATCCCGAGGTGGACGGCATCTTCGCCGCATCCGACCTCATGGCACTGGGCACGCTCGACGCGCTGCGGTCCGCCGGTCGTCGGGTCCCCGAGGACGTCGCAGTGATCGGATTCGACGACAGCGAGCTCGCCCCGGCCGCCGACCCGCCGCTCACGACGGTGCGGCAGCCGATCGAGGCGCTCGGGGCCGACATGGGCCGGCTGCTGCTCGATCAGCTCGAAGGTGGCGCACCGCCCCGCGGCATCACCCTCGAGACAGAGCTGGTCGTGCGCCGCTCGGCGTGATCGACGGTCGCCGGCTCAGCGACCCGGATCGGAGCCCCGGGCGGCGTCCTGCTCGGCGCGGCGCTCGGAGAGGTGGTCGGCGACGCCGATGGCCGTGAGCGGGAAGATCGGTGCCGGCAGCAGCACCAGGCCCCCCGCGAGTCGCGCCAACACGAGCGTGTACGCCGCCGCCACCACGACCCCCAGCGCACGCGCCCGCCAGTTCTGCGGTTCGTCCATCCTGAGCGCCTGGATGCCCCCTGCACCCACCCCCGCCACGATCCCGGTGACCGCGTCGCCGGCCAGCGCCGACACCGGGATCCCCACGAGCAGCGACCAGCCCATGGCGCGCAGCACGGCACCGGGGGCCCGCGGATGCTCGGACAGGAAGGCCAGCGCCACGAACACGAAGGGGACGACGGCAAGCCCGACGGCGAGTGCGATCGCCACGTTGGGCGCCGCGTCCGTGTCGGCGGCATCGTCGGCGGCCGCCACCAGGCCGGCGAGCAGCGCCCAGAAGGCCGGCACGAGCAGCAGCGTCGCCACCGTGATGGCCAGCCACTTGCGTTGCGGCGACAACGGCTGCATGCCGGCGGGTGAGCTCCGCCGCCGGGATGTCGGCGTCGCCGCCATCACCCCGTCACCCCTTGACCGCCCCCGCCGTGAGCCCGCGGATGAAGTAGCGCTGCAGCGAGAAGAACACGATGAGCGGGAGGATCATCGAGATGAACGCCGCCGACGTCAGCAGATGCCAGTCCTCGCCGCGGGAGCCGGTGAGGTTCTGCAGGGCGATCGTGAGCACCCGGTTCTGGGTGGTCCCCCCCAGGAACACGTAGGCCACCAGGAGGTCGTTCCAGACCCACAGGAACTGGAAGATGGCGAACGCCGCGAGCGCCGGCACCGACAGAGGCACGACGAGCCGCCAGAAGATCGTGAAGTGGTCGGCGCCGTCGATCTTGGCCGACTCGATGATCGACGAGGGCAGCGCGCCGATGAAGTTGCGCAACAGGTAGACGGCAAGGGGCAGCCCGAAGGCGGTATGGGCCAGCCACACGCCCAGGAACGTGCCGTTGAGGTCGAGGTCGGGGAAGATGGTCGCCCCTCCGAGGTTCGCCCCGTCCACGTAGAGCCGCAGGATGGGGATGAGCGCCATCTGCAGGGGCACGACCAACAGGCCCACCACCGCCACGAACATCACGTAGCGCCCCCGGAAGTCCATCCACGAGAAGGCGTAGGCGGCGAACGCCGCGATCGTGATCGGGATGACCGTCGCCGGGATGGTGACCGCCAGGCTGTTCAGGAACGCGTTCTCGAAGCCTTGCGCGTCGAGCGTGTCGCGGTAGTTCTGGAAGGTCCACTGGGCGGGATCGAACAGGTGGGCGAACGCCGTCCACCACCCCGTGGTGTTGACCGCCTGCTCGGGCCGGAACGACGTGACCAGCACCCCGGCAGTCGGCACGAGCCACAGCAGGACGATGATCAGGACGGTGATGCGGACGAACCATCCGCCCCGGCGCACATCGCTGCCCCCACCCGACGGCGGCGCCGGCTCCTCGACCCCGGTCGGCAGCGGCGCGGTGAGCGTCATCTAAGGGCCTCCTGCTCGCGGAAGCGGCGGATGTTCCAGATCATCACCGGTATCACCGCGAGGAACAGGACGACCGCGATCGCCGCTCCCCGCCCGTCGTTGTCGAGGATGAAGAAGTTCCGGATCATCCGCTCGGCGATGACCTCGGTCTCGTTGGTCTCCGCGTTGCCGATCACGAAGACGATGTCGAACACTTTCAGGGCGTTGATGACCATGTAGGTGGCAACGACGGCGATGGTCGGGGCGATGCTCGGGACGATGATCCGGCGGAACACCTGGAGCTCCGACGCACCGTCGATGCGGGCCGCCTCGATGATCTCGTCGGGTATCGACTTGATCGCCGCCGACAGCACCACCATGGCGAACCCGACCTGCAGCCAGATCATGATCACCATGAGCAGCAGGTTGTTCCACGGTTTCTCCTGTAGCCACGGCGTGGGACTCATCCCCAGACCCTGCTTGATGCCGTTCAACAGGCCGATGTTGGTGCCGAACCCCTCGGGCCGGAAGCTGTAGATGAGCGACCACGTGACGGCGGCGCCGACGAACGAGATCGCCATCGGCAGGAAGATCAGTGACTTGGCCACCGCCTCGCCCCGGCGCAGCCGGTCGGCCAGCGTGGCGAACGCGAGCCCGATCGTCGTGGCCACCACCGGAACGATCACGATCCAGCCCAGCGTGTTGCGGATGGCCCGGCGCATGCTTTCGTCGGTGAAGACGAACTCGTAGTTGTCCAGGCCCACGAAGCCCTGGCCCCGCCGGTCGCCGAAGCTGAGAACGATCGTGTTGATGACCGGATAGATGAGGAAGACGGCGAGGATGACCAGCGCCGGCCCGACGAACACGTACGGCCGTACCCCCTCGCGGTAGCGCTCGGGCAGCCAGTTCACGACCCAGTTCATCGCCCAGTACAGGAAGAAGACCCCGCCGACACCGACGGCGATGGCCACGCCCACCAGCACGAAGCGGTTGGCGTCGGCATCGCGCAGGAAGTCGAACGTCGCCCACAGCACGACGAAGGCGGCGATCGGGACCACCAGCGCACCCACGACGCGCAGCGCCACCATGCCGAGTGTGTGCCGTGCCTTGGGCGGCTGCTGGGGTTCCCGCTCGGGCTCAGGTGCAATCGGCGGCTGCTCGACCGTGGTGGTCACGCGGCGCCCCTCCTCCTCGTCGCTTGCTCCTGGGTGAGGCAAGAGTAGATGGGGAGGGAGCGGCCTGCCGCGGCCACTCCCTCCCCGTTGTCAGCGGTTGTCGGATACCCGACGGCGACCGCCTATTGCGGCCAGCTCGCCTCGATGTCGTCGAGGACGCCCTGGAGCGAATCGGGACCGTTGGACATGTAGTCCATCATCCCGGTCCAGAAGGTCCCGGACCCGACCTCGGCGGGCATGAGGTCAGAGGCGTCGAAGCGCCCGGTGTCGTTCGCCAGTGCATCGGTGAGGACCACCGAAGCGTCGGCGAGGATGTCGTTCACGTAGCAGTCGGGCCCGACGTTCACGTTCGGCGAGATCCGGGACGACGCCTGGACACCTCCCATCGCGCACTGCACCTCCTCAGAGATGAACTGCTCGAGGAAGTCCTTCACCTCAGGCCGGTTGGCGTTGCTGCCGACGACGGTCAGCTCACCCGCGTAGAGGGTGCCTTCCTGGTCGATCGGCGGGAGGGGGAACCAGTCGTAGTCGACGCCGGCTTCCGCGTCCGGGTCCCAGCCCGATTGCGCGGTGATGAAGCTGGCCTGGCGGTGCAGCCAGCAACCCGGGGGCTCCTGGAACATCGGCGCGGGCGCGTCACCGAACGGGACCGACGGCGTCTGGTCGGCACCGCCGAGCACGTAGCCGTCGCCGAACATGATCTCACCGAACCGCTCGCCGGCGGTCACGACGGCCGGGTCGTTGAACGGGATCTCGTGCGCGACCCACTGGTCGTAGGTATCGACGCCCGCGGTGCGGAGCATGATGTCTTCCATCCAGTCGGTGGCCGGCCAACCCGTCGAGCCCTCGGACTCGAAGCCGACGCACCAGGGCGTGCCGCCATCGGCGACGATCTGGTCGCTCAGGGCGATCATGTCGTCCCACGTCTCGGGCACCTGGTATCCGGCGGCGTCGAAGTCGTCCTTCGGGTACCAGACCATGCTCTTGAGGTTGATGTTGGTGGGCAGGCCGTAGTGCTTGCCATCGACCTCGCCGAGGGCCATGAACGACTCGCCCACGAGGTCGGTGAGCGCGTCGACGTCCATGCCGAGGTCCTCGAGCGAGGTGAGCGAGCCCGATTCGACGAGGTCGGGGATCGCGCCGGGCTGGGGCACGGCAGCCACGTCCAGCGTGCCGCCTTCGGCCCGGATCTGGAACTGCTCCTCGAAGTCGCCGACGGACTCGACCTCGGCCGTGTAGTCGGCGTCGGAGTTGATCAGGTCGTCGAAGATGGCCTGGTAAGCCTCGACCTCCTCGGGCTCACCGGCGCTCATCAAGTTCACCGTGCCGGTGTTCTCGCCCTGCTCGCTCCCGCCGTCACCTCCCTCGGCTTGACCACCACCGTCATCGTCGTCGTCGCCACAGGCGGCGAGGAAGAGGATGGCGACGGCTGGCACCGCCAATAACCGGCGCATTCGCATTGGATTTCTCCTTTGTTGCTGTCGTTGGCTGTGGATTACTCGTTCTTGCCGTAGATCCCCAGCCCGGTTTCGGGATCGAAGAAGTGCAGGCGATGGGTGTCCACCACCAGCTCGATGGCGTCGCCCTTGTCGGCCTGCGTCCGAGGGTTCAGCCGGGCGAGCACGTTGGAGCGGGCGGTCTCGGCCGCGTCCTCCACACCCGTTATCGCCTCCTGGCCCACGTCGGCCGCCAGGTCGAGGGCGTCCTCCGTCGTCGGCGCCGGCGCGTCGAGGGGGAAGTGGACCACCACGTCGGAGCCCAGCGCCTCGCGCAGCTCCACCGTTGACGAGATGCGGCGCTCGGACGGCGCATCCGTGACCAGCGACGCATCCTCCATGTCCTCGGGGCGGATGCCGACGATCACCCTCTGGCCCTCGAACCGGCGGAGGTCCGGGCGCTCGGCCAGGATCTCGTCGGGGACCGGGAGCTGGAACCCGGCCAGCTTCACCGCCAGTCCCCCGTCGGCGGGCACGAGGCTGGCCTCCATCATGTTCATCGCCGGCGAGCCGATGAACCCCGCGACGAACAGGTTGGTCGGGTGCTCGTAGAGGGACTGGGGCGTGTCCACCTGCTGCAGCACCCCCTTTCGCATGACGGCGACCCGGTCACCCATGGTCATCGCCTCGACCTGGTCGTGCGTCACATAGATGGTGGTGACGCCCAGCTCGTGCTGCAGGCGCGCGATCTCGGCCCTCGTCTGGACGCGCAGCTTGGCGTCGAGGTTGGACAGCGGCTCGTCCATGAGGAATGCCTGCGGATGGCGCACGATGGCCCGGCCCATGGCGACGCGCTGGCGCTGGCCGCCGGACAGGGCCGCCGGCTTGCGCTTCAAGAGATCGCCGAGACCCAGGATGCGCGCGGCGTCCTTGACCCGGTCGTTGATCTCCTCGCGCGGCATCTTGTGCAGCTTCAGGCCGAACGCCATGTTGTCGTACACGCTCATGTGCGGGTAGAGCGCGTAGTTCTGGAACACCATGGCAATGTCGCGTTCCTTCGGTGGCACGTCGTTCACCACCCGGTCGCCGATCGTGACCGTCCCCTTCGAGATCGTCTCGAGGCCCGCCACCATGCGCAGCACGGTGGTTTTCCCGCAGCCCGACGGGCCCACGAGCACGATGAACTCCGCGTCCGCGATGTCGAGGTCGAACGAGCGCACGGCCTCGGTTCCGTCGGGGAACACCTTCCACACATCTTCCAGAACGATCTGTGCCATGTCCCTACCGTTCACCCTCTGGCGGGTTTCCTCAAGCCTTTCGCTGCGCGCACGGTCTTCTCCGGTGTCGCCGGCGCCCCGCGTTCCCGCCTGCCGGACGGTGGGGCGGTGGTCGACCGCTCCACCAGCTCCAAGCCGAGGCGGTGCTCGCGCGGCTCGGGGAGCTGCCCGTCGTCGAGCGCGTCGAGCAGGATGCGGGCCGCCACCTTGCCGCTCTCGAACAGCGGCTGGCGCACGGTTGTGAGCCCGCTGTAGCCGGAGACCTCGACGTCGTCGAAGCCCACGACCGACACATCGCCCGGCACGTCGAGGCCCGCGGCGCGCGCCGCCTCGAGCACCCCGAGCGCCTGGACGTCGGACGAGGCGAAGACGGCGGTGGGCCGATCGCGCCGCGCCAGCAGTGCCTCGGTGAGCCGCCGGGCAACCGCACGGACGTGGGGGCCGTGGCACACGTAGCCGGGCGGGACCTTCACGCCGGCGTCGGCCATGGTCTCCCGGTAGCCGGCCTCTCGGCTGGTGCCAGCGGTGAAGCCCAGGGGATTGTCCGGATCGTCGCCGATGAACGCGATGCGCTCGTGCCCGAGCGCCAGGAGATGGCGGGTGGCCAGGCGCCCGCCCTCGACGTCGTCGGTCACGACCGCGGGGACCCCCCGCCCGGTGGTGTCGAGCAGCACCACCGGCACGCCGGCCGCGGCCAGCCGGGCCAGGCTCCGCGGCGGCGGGGGGAGCGACATGATCAGCAGGCCGTCGGCGCGATCCCGGCGCGTGAGGTTGGCGAAGTGCTCGTCGCGGTGGACGGGCGACTCGACGTTGAACAGCACCAGGTCGTAGGGGCTGCCGTCGAGCGCGGCGGCCACGCCGCGCAGGCGCTCGACGGCCGAGGCGTGCGTGAAGAACGGGACCACGACGCCGAGCGTCTGGCAGCGGCCCCGCGAGAGCCCCCGGGCCAGCGGGTTCGGCCGGTAGTCGAGGACCTCGATCGCAGCCAGGACCCGGGCGCGGGTGCGGTCACTGACGCGCGGGCTGTCGTTGAGCACCCGCGACACGGTGCCCGCCCCGACCCCGGCATGCGCTGCGACGTCAGCGATGGTGACCACCACCCCCCTCTCTCGGTCGACCATCAAACGCTCGATGGAACCGCTTCCACCGTTGTCCGGTGCAACGTAAGCCCGGTGAACCCGCCTGTCAATGGAACCGGTTCCACAGTTCCATGACAGTTCCATGACACGCCGACCGGCGCCCCGGCGATCGAGAGAGCCCGACCATGGCGAGGCAATGGGTACCGTCCGGCCGAGCCCGAGGCAATGGGTTCCGGCCTCGGAACCCATTGCCTCGACCTCACGCCCGCGGAACCCTATTGCCTCACGACCGCAGGGGCGTGGATGGTCTGTCAGGGCGCGCAAAGACCGGCGGGGGCCCCACCGTCACACGAGGTTGTCGACGAAGCGCTCCAGCTGGCGGAGGTTGCGGCACTCGAAGACGCCGTCGCAGAACGTCGTGTACTCGCCGATGATCGAGTCACCGGTGTCCCAGTAGCTCCGGGGCTCCGGGTTCAGCCAGTAGACGTGGCGCGCCCGGTGCTGCATCTCCTTGACCACCCACGACTGCGACGCGTGGTAGTTGTTGCGCGCGTCGCCCAGCAGCAACAGCGTCGTCTTGGGCCCGACCTCCTTGCCCCAGCGCTGCCAGAACACCTCGAACGCGTGCCCGTAGTCGCTGTGGCCGTCGACCCACACGACGTCGGCCTCGGTGTTGACGCGGTGGACGGCGTCGGCGATGTCCTCCACGCCCTCGAACATGCGGGTGACCTCGTCGATGCCGTCGATGAACACGAACGACCGAACCTTCGAGAACTGATGGCTGATGGCGTAGACGAGGTGCAGCGTGAACCGGGCGAACGCGGCCACGGATCCGGAGATGTCGGCGACCACGAAGATCTCGGGCTTGGACGGCCGCGGGTAGCGGAACTGCGGGTCCACCGGCACGCCGCCGGACGACAACGAGTGCCGCATCGTGGAGCGGAAGTCGAGCGGCCCCTTGCGGCCGTGGCGGCGCTTGCGGGCGAGGCGGACGGCGAGCTTCCGGGTGAGCGGGTAGATCGCCTTGCGCAGCGAGGCCATCTCCTCGCGGCTGGCGTGCATGAAGTCGACATCCTCGGGCAACGGCTTGCGCAGCGTCCGGGCCATGGCCTCGACGCCGCGGTCGGCCACCAGCCGCCGGCGGATCTCCGCCTCGATCTCCTTGCGCAGCTGGTCGATCCGGGCCTCGTACTCGTCGCGTTCCAGCCGCTCCTCGAGCGGCGTGAGTGCCTGCGAGGCCTCGTCGCGCGCCTGCTGCATCAGGCGGTCGAGCACGCCGTCGAGGTCCAGGTTCCGCAGGGTCCGGTACAGGTAGTAGGTGCCGCCCACCGGCCGCCCGGGCTCCATGCCGGCGTAGCGCCGCACCGCCTGGCGGGCCAGGGCCTTGAGCATGGCCTCGTTGCCCTGGGCGAGGGCCTTGTACAGCATCTCGGCCAGCTCCTCGGGCGTCAGCTGCTCGCCCGTGCCGCCGGCGCCCCGCTCGCCCTGCTGCTGCTCGGCCAGCTCGCCCAGCAGGTCGTCGAGGTCCGGCAGCTCCGCCATCTGCTCGTCGGTGAGCGCGAACTCCCGTCCCCGCAGCGAGAAGTAGACCTCGAACACCGTCTCGAACACCCGCCAGTGGGCGGCGTTCTTCACGAGCGTGGCGGCCAGGGCGTACTTGAACGCGTCGCGGTCCTCGAGCGGGATGTGCTGCACCGCCGCCATGGCGTCGAGGTTCTCGGTGAGGCTCACCGGCAGGCCGGCGGCGCGCAGCTCGGTGATGAACCCGGCCAGGAGCTCGGTCAGCGCCGCGCCGGCGCCGACCTCCGCCAGGCGGTGCCGGGCCCCGTCGATCGTGGTGGCCGCTCGCTCAGGCATTCCGTTGCCAGGGCTTGGCCACACCCGCGGCCGCACCGGCGCCCGCCCCGGCAGCCTCGCCCCCGGCCAGCGCCGTGTCCTGCTCGAACTCCTTGGTGGCCTTGGCGATGTCGCTCTGGTACTTGAGCAGGATGTTGGCCGTGCCGGTGGCGGTGGCGGCGTCGACCTGGTCGACCCCCAGCAGCAGCAGGGTGCGCGCCCAGTCGATCGACTCGGACACCGACGGTGGCTTCTTCAGCTCCAGCTGGCGGATCGAGCGGACGATCCGCGCCACCTGGTCGGCCAGGCTCTCGGTGATGCCGGGGACCTTGGCCAGGACGATCTCACGCTCGCGCTCGAGGTCCGGGTAGTCGACGTGCAGGAACAGGCAGCGCCGCTTCAGCGCCTCGGACAGCTCGCGGGTGTTGTTGGAGGTGAGGAAGACGAGCGGGACCTGGGTTGCCCGGACCGTCCCCAGCTCGGGGATCGACACCTGGTAGTCGGACAGGATCTCGAGCAGGAGGGCCTCGGTCTCGACCTCGACCCGGTCGACCTCGTCGATGAGGAGGACGACGGGCTGGTCGGCGCGAATGGCCTCGAGCAGCGGGCGGGTGAGCAGGAACTCCTCGGAGAAGATGTCGTCCTCGAGCTCCTCCCAGGTGGTGCCCTCGTTGCGCTCGGCCTGGATCCGCAGGAGCTGCTTCTTGTAGTTCCACTCGTACAGGGCCTTGGACTCGTCGAGGCCCTCGTAGCACTGGAGCCGGATGAGGCGGGCCCCGGTGATCTCGGCCACCGACTTGGCCAGCTGCGTCTTGCCGGTGCCGGCAGGCCCCTCCACGAGGACCGGCTTGCCGAGTCGATCGGCGAGGTAGACGACGCCGGCGATGCCCTCGTCGGCCAGGTAGTCCACCTTCCCCAGCGACTCTCGGACGGCGGCGACGGACTCGAACCGGTAGGCCTCGGTCATCCCGCCAGGCTACCGGTCGCCTTGACCAGACGGTCAATCAGCTGCGCCCCTGCCCGGCGCCCGTGACCACGGCGCGCAACCAACCTTTCGCCAACCCCCCATCGGCGATTCTGGTGGTGCGGCGCCACCAGGCAGCGCCGCTTCTCCCCCGGTACCCAGCCGCGGGGTCGGGGGCGGTTTGTCCGCCCGCCCACTGCCTCCGACCTCGCTGCGGGGCCCCGTGATCGATTCCTCCACCTGTTCGGCGCGTAGACTCGGCGGCGAGGAACGGGCAGGTTGAGGGGTGCTGTGGATCGCGATCTCGTTCAGCGACGCCGTGCCATCGAGCAGGCCAGAGGCGCACTGCCCGCCGAGGAGGAGGGTACGCACCGTCGCGCCGCGCCGGGCCCCGTCGTCAGCCCGGTCATCAGGGCTTCGTGGCGCCGGTGTGCGGACGGGCTCGACACCGAGCGCGACGCCGCTCCGGTCGAGCCTGCGGACGAGACGCGCGAGCGCTGGGAGGCCTCGCCGATCCGTCGAGCCGTCCCCACCCTGGCGGTCCAGCTCGAGACGCTGGCGTCCAACGGCGACCTGATCGCCTCCGTCAACGATCCGCAGGGCCGCCTCCTCTGGGGGTGGACGCCCAAGTGGCTGAGGCGCGGCGCCGAGCGCATCGGCCTCATTCCCGGCGGCGTCTGGAACGAGACGACAACGGGCACCAACGGCGTCGCCACGGCGCTCGCCGCCGACCTCGGGGTCTCCGTCTTCGCCACCGAGCACTGGCTCACGCCATTCCGTGATTGGGTCTGCTACGCCGCCCCGGTGCACTCGGCGGACGGGTCGCAGGTGGGCGCGCTCAACCTGTCGACCAAGTGGGATCACGCCAACCCCCTGGGGCTGACGACGGTGACGGCGATGGCGCGGTTGGTCGAGCACGAGTTGCAGGCCGTCGAGCGCGAGTGGTCGGCGACGCGTGGCGGACCGGCCCTCCACCTTCGGCTCCTCGGTCGGGGCCGCGCCACCCTGGGCGACATCCCGCTCGCCCTGTCGCTGCGCCAGATCGAGATCCTCACGATCCTGGCCGTCGTCGGCACGGCCACCCTCGACCAGCTCCACGCTCTCCTCTATGGCGACAGGCCGGTCGCGGCCACGACCCTCAAGGGTGAGGTCTCACGCCTGCGTCGCGTCCTCGGCGGGCACATCGCCTCGCGCCCGTACCGGCTCGCCGTTCCCTGCGATGCCGACGCCCTGAGGCTGCTCGACCGGCTCGACGTCGGCGACGTCGACGGGGCCGGTGAGCTGTACAGCGGGCAGCTCCTGCCGGCCAGCGACGCCCCACTCCTGGTGGAGCGCCGCCACCACATCGACGTGGCCCTGCGCACCGCGCTGCTGCGTGACGGGTCGGCTGCATCCCTGCTGCGCTACGCCGAGGTCCATCCGTGGGACGTCGAAGTCCTGGAGCGGGCGGTGGCGTCGGCCCGCCCCAGCGACCTGCTCCTGCCGACCGCGGTCGCGCGCCTCGCGGCCGCTCGCCGGCTCCGCACGTAGGCGCCCCGCCTGCGCCAAGCCTGCCCCGGGGGCGTTCAGGGGACGAGGAGCACGCGACCGAAGGCCTGCCGGCCCTCGACGTAGCGGTGTGCGCCCTCGGCGTCGGCCAGGGGGAACGTGCGGTCGATCGCCACCCGCAACTCACCGCGTGCCACCTTCCCGAGCAACTCGGCAACGAGCGGCCTGACGCGCTCCGGCATCATCATCATCTCGGCGCCCAGGAACACGCCCGTGAGGGTGGCGTTCTTCCTGGCGAGCGGCCAGACGTCGGGGACGCCGTCGTCGCGCCCGGCCCGTCCGACCCAGCTGATCCTCCCCCGGTACGCCAGCGATGCGATGCTCGTCTCGAGCACGCGCCCGCCGACCGGATCGACGACGAGCTCGACGCCGCGGCCATCGGTCACGTTCAGCACCTCGCGGACGACGTCCGCAGCGGCGTAGTTGATGGGATGGTCGAGGCCGAACTCGCGGAGCCGCTCGAGGCGTTCGTCGCTGGAGGCGGTCGCCACCACGGTTGCGCCTGCGGCCTTGGCGAGCTGGATGGCGGCCAGCCCCACGCCGCCCGCCCCGGCCTGCACCAGGACCGTCTCGCCGGCCCGGAGGTGGCCGAACTCGAACAGGCAGTCGTGGGCCGTGGCGAACTCGATGGGCACCCCCGCCGCCTCCCGGACCGACAGGCCGTCGGGCAGCGGCCAGGTGGACGCCGCGGGCACGCCGACCAGCTCGGCGTGCGACCCGGCTGCCATCGTGGAGACGACCGGTTGTCCGACGGCGAGTCCCTCGACCCCGTCGCCCACGTCGCGCACGACGCCGGCCGCCTGGTAGCCGACGATGTGCGGGGTCGACGGGATCTCGCCCCGCTGGCGGTGCAGCAGGTCGCCCCCCTGGACCCCGACGGCCTGGACCTCGACGATGACGCCGCCGGGCCGCAGCTCGGGGTCGGGGACCTCCTCGTAGCGGAACACCTCGGGCCCGCCCGTCCGGTCGTAAACAGCAGCCTTCATCGCGTCAACCCCGTGTCTGGCCGTCGCCGTGGACGACGTACTTCTCGGTGGTGAGCTCGCGCAGCCCCATGGGGCCCCGGGCGTGCAGCTTCTGCGTCGAGATGCCGATCTCGGCGCCGAAGCCGAATTCCTCGCCGTCGACGAAGCGGGTCGAGGCGTTGACCAGGACGGCGGCCGCGTCGACCTCGCGGGTGAAGCGTTCGGCCGCCTCCAGGTCGCCGGTCACGATCGCCTCGCTGTGCCCCGTCCCGTAGCGGGCGATGTGGTCGAGCGCATCGTCGAGGGACGCGACGACCCGCACCGCGAGCTTGAGGCCCAGGAACTCGCGGGCCCAGTCGTCCTCGGTCGCGACGCCGACCGGGCCGGCGCCCAGCACGCGCCGGCTGGCCTCGTCGCCCACCAGTTCGACACCGTCGAGCTGCGCCGCCACCTTGGGAAGGAACTCGCCGGACACGGCCTCGTGGACCAGCAGCGTCTCGGCGGCGTTGCAGACCGATGGGCGCTGGGTCTTCGCGTTGACCACGATCTCGGCGGCCATGGCCAGGTCGGCGCCGGCGTCCACGTAGACGTGGCAGTTGCCGTCGCCGTCGATCACGTAGGGGACCGTGGCGTTGTCGAGGATCGAGCGGATCAGCGACGGCCCGCCCCGGGGGATCAGGCAGTCCACGGTCTCGCGTTGCCGCATGAACTCGATCGCGGCGTCGCGGGACGTGTCCTCGACGAGGACCAGCGCGTCCGGCGGGAGCCCCGCCTTCGCCAGCGCCTCGCGCAGCACGCCGGCGATGGCGACGTTCGAGCGGATCGCCCCCGACGAGCCCCGGAGGAACGCGGCGTTGCCGGACTTCAGGCAGAGCCCGAACGCGTCGCTGGTGACGTTGGGGCGGTTCTCGTAGATGATCGCCACCACCCCCAGCGGCACGCGGACCTTGTGGATCCGCAGGCCGTTCGGCCGGACCCAGCCGTCGGTGATCTCGCCCACCGGATCGGCCAGGGCCGCCACCTGCCGCAGGCCGCCGGCCATGCCGTCGATCCGGGCCCGGCTGAGCCGCAGCCGGTCGACGACGGTGGCGCCCACGCCCGAGGCCTCGGCGCGCTCGATGTCCTCGGCGTTGGCGGCGACCAGGTCGTCCGCCCGCTCGGCGAGCAGGTCGGCGGCCGCGAGCAGCGCAGCGTCCTTGGCGGAGGTCGACGCCGTGGCCAGCGGGCGGCTGGCGGCGCGGACGCGCCGCCCCAGGTCGGCTATCGCAGACCGTGCGCCCCGCTCTTGGCCTTCGGCCGGGCCGCTCGGGCCGTCGACGCGTTGCTCCCCGCTCCGAAGGCCGCTCGGGCCGGGCTCGCTCTCTCGCCCCTTGGGACGCTCGCTCATGCAGACATGCTATGGGTCCGATCGGTTCGCGGCGGTCGCCGAACCGGTCGCCGGGCGCCTCGCCTAGTGCCGAACCGCAGTGATGGCGAAGCGCTCGACCCCCTGCACGTGCCCGCCGGTCGACACCACGATCGTCAGCGCCGGGGCCGTGGCACCCGAGAACGAGACCGTCGTCTCCCACGCTGCGTCCTGGCCGCCGGCCGGCAGGCAGCACGCCTCGCCGATGGGCGCCTCCGACGAGGCCTGGCGCACCTGGACGCGCAGGCTCTCGTCGACGCCCGTGATGCGGCCCCCGACGGCGACCGTCCCCGACACCGTCGACCCGTAGCTCGGCGTCTCCAGGGTCAGGTCGGTGTCGCGGGTGCCGACGACCTCCCAGGGGGCGTCGTCGCCGGGGCCGAACCGCACCAGGTGGACGACGGCGGCCGTCGCCGGCCCCGAGCCGGCGTCGTAGCCCACGCTGATCCAGGCCTCGCGGTCACGCACGTCGCGCCCGACGACCTGGTCGATCTCGGTGAAGCCGAGGTAGCCGGTCGTGAACGCCAGGGCCGTCTCGTCCGCGTCGAGGTGCCAGGGCTGAGTCCCCTGGGCGGCGTACTGCTGGCGCCAGGCATCGACCTCGGCCTGCGTGCTGAAGGGCCAGAGCGGCGGGTAGCGGAACTCGGCGGGGCCACTCGAGGGGCCGGTGCCGTCGCCCGACAGGCGTACGGGCAGGGCGACGAAGCTCGGGATGCCGTCCTCCACCGCGCTGTCGGTGTGCACGTACAGGACCCCGCGCTCGGCCGTCGCGACGAAGGACACGTCGACCGAGAACGCCTCGAGGCCCTGCCCTGCGGCTGTGCCGGCGGCGGTGCCGACGGCCGGGCTCGCGTCGACCCCGCCGCCGCCGAACCGGTCGAGCACCCGGGCGACGACGGTCCCCTCGAAGCCGCGGGCGCGGCCGGAGACGGTGAACGGGGACGACACGGTCGCCTGCGGGTCGGGCGTGTCGATCTGGACGTCGCCGGACACCGCGCCCGTGACGAACCAGTGCTCGCCGTCCGGGCGGCGCAGGATCATCGTGCTGGCCACGCGGTCGAGGGTCTGCCCTCCCTCGCCGCGGGCGTGGACGTCGACCTCGCCGGCGTTGGGCTCGGTTTCGCGGAACGGCGAGAGCGGTGCGTCGGGGATCTCGAGCTGCCCGAGGAAGCCCCGAACCGCGGCGAGCGGGTCGGTGGTCAGCTCGCCGGCCGGGTCGGGCCAGAGGACCTGGTCGGGGTCGACGCCGGCTGGCTCGGGCGCCACCGTCGTGGACGACTGGTCGGGCGGGGTGGTCGTCGACGGCGGCTCGGCCGTGGTCGTGGGCTGCGGCTCGTCGGAGACCGTGACCTTGCCCTCGTCGCGGAACCTGGGCACCGCGAACGCCACGGCCAGGGCGGCGGCGATGCCCGCACCCGCCAGGATCGTCCGGCGGCGGTGCTTCGCCACCCTGACGCGCCGGCGGATCGTTTCCAGGCTGGCGTCGTCGGCCTCGACGCCGGCGGCGTGGGCGTGGACGGCCGTGCGAAGGCGGTCCTCGAGCTCGGTGCGTTCGCTCACTGGTCCTCCTCCCCGAGAAGCTGGGCGAGTGCGGCCAGGCCCCGGTGCACATGCGTCTTCACGGAACCGGCCGACACGCCCATGGCGGCGGCGGTCTCCGCCTCGGGCAGGTCGAGGAAGTAGCGGAGCGCCAGGGCCTCGCGCTGGCGCTCCGGCAGGCGGCGGAGGGCGGCCACGACCCGTTCGTGCTCGGCGGCGGCGACGGCCGATCCCTCCGGCGTCCCGGCGGCGGGGGCGACGGTTCGGCGGGCGTCGTGGCGGTCGCGAACCTTCTGGTGCCGGAGCTGCGACCGCGCACCGTTCAGGACGCTGCTGCGGAGATACGCAGGCGCCCGGTCGAGCTGCCGCAGCCCGCCCCACCGCATGTGCAGCTTGACGAAGGCGTCCTGCACCACCTGTTCGGCGAGCCCGACGTCCCCGAGCACCAGCGACGCCAGGCGCACGAGCGAGGCGTAGTGCTCGCGGTGCAGGGCGGCGAGCGGGTCCGCGCCGGTCCCGCGGCGCGCGCGGCGACCGACCTCAGGCGCGAGTCCGTCGATTCCGGCGACGGGACTCTGGAGGCCGTCGATTCCGGCGACGGGGCTCTGGAGGTCGGCCGTCGACCGAGTCGCCCTGCCACCCCGCAGGAAACTTCGCCGTCCAACCCCGCCAGGCGGGACGCTCATCACCGTCATCATCCCGTACAGACGCTCGTCGAGCATCCTCGGTTGACACGGGAGCCGCGTCGCATCGCCGCCCACGACGGCCGCGTGGCAGGCTCAGCGTCGTATGGAGGCGCGGCAGGCCACCGAGCGCGACGTCCGGTCACTTGCGAGCGCCCTCGCCCGTGCGTTCCACGACGACCCGGTCATGACCTGGCTGTTCGGCGACAGGCCCGGCCCCCGCCTGCGGCGCCTGCGGCGCTACTTCGCCTCCGAGGCCCGCCGTCACGGCCGCCATGGCCAGGTGCTGATGAGCTGCGATCACGCCGGAGCGGCGTTCTGGGATCCCCCCGGGCACTGGCGGGCGACGTGGCCGCAGCTCCTGCGCTCGACACCGGTGACGCTCCCGGCGATGGGCCCCCGGATCCTCCGGGCGTTCAAGGCGCTCGACCTCATCGAGCGCGCCCATCCCCGCGAGCACCACTGGTACCTGGCGGTGCTCGGCACCGACCCGCCGCACCAGGGCAAGGGTGCCGGCAGGGCGGTGGTCAGTCCGGTGCTCGAGCGCTGCGACCGCGAGGGCCTGGGCGCGTACCTCGAATCGTCCAAGCCGGCGAACGTGCCCTACTACGAGCGCTTCGGCTTCAGCGTGACCGGGCAGATCGACCTGCCGGCGGGCCCCCCGGTGTGGCCCATGTGGCGCGACCCGAGATGAGCCCGACTGCGTCGGCGGCGTTGGACGACGCCGTGTCCGCCTTCGTGGCGGACCTCGTTCCCGAGGTGGAGGCGCTCGCGACCACGGTGAGCCGCGTCGACACCTCCCGCCTGCGCTCCGACGTGGTCGTCGACGCCTACAACCTTGCCTGCGGGTTCATCGACGCCGACGGCCTGCACACCGACGAGGAGCTCTGGGCGCTGATCCGGGCGTTCGGGCACCAGATGCGGACCGACCTCGCCCGGGCCACGCCGCGGGCGCTGCGCGACGCGGGGCTGGTCGCCGGGAGGCGTTCGTACCTCGAGCGGCCGTCCACCCTGCTCGACATCCTGGTGCGCTCGGACGCCCGCGACGGCGGCGGACGCGCCGGCGCCTACGCCCGGCGAGGGGCCCAGATCGGTCACGCCATCGCATCCCTCGACCTGCTGCCGTCGCGCACCGAGCTCGACGCCGTCGAGCGATTCCGCGCCATGGTGCAGCGCGCGCTCGACGCCGCCCGGGCAGAGGCGGGCGGTGGTGGGACGCCGCACGCCCCGGCCGGCGCCGACGCCGACTCGCCGGGCTCGGGCCCTCCCACCGACGCCGGCACCGACCTGCCCCCGCCCCGACCGCTCGAGGAGCTGCTGGCCGAGCTCGACGGCCTCATCGGCCTGCGCGAGGTCAAGCACGAGGTGCACCTCGTGGCCAACCTGCTGCGGGTCCAGCAGATGCGGCGGGAGCGCGACCTGCCCGTGCTCGAGACCAGCCGCCACCTGATCTTCACGGGCAACCCAGGCACGGGGAAGACGACCGTCGCCCGCCTGCTGGCCCAGATCTACCGCACCCTCGGAGTGGTCGAGCGGGGCCACTTGGTGGAGACCGACCGGGCGGGCCTGGTGGCGGGGTTCGTGGGCCAGACCGCCGGCCGTGTCGTCGCCGCGTTCGACCGGGCCGACGAGGGGGTCCTGCTGATCGACGAGGCCTACAGCCTCACGCGCGGCGGGGAGGACGACTTCGGCCGTGAGGCCATCGACATGATCGTCAAGCTGGTCGAGGACCGGCGCGAGCGGTTGGTGGTGATCCTGGCCGGCTACCCCGAGGAGATGGCGGCGCTGGTGGACGCCAACCCGGGCATGCGCTCGCGCTTCTCGCGGACGATCCACTTCCCCGACTACGGCGACGAGGAGCTGCTGGCCATCTTCGAGGCAATTGGCGCCGAGGGCCGGTACCAGCTCGACGGCGGCGGCCGGGGGGCGGTCCTGGCGTGGTTCGCCGCCCAGCCCCGCGACGCCGGCTTCGGCAACGGCCGGCTGGCACGCAACCTGTTCGAGGCCGCGGTGGCCAACCAGGCGACCCGCCTGGTGGCCCGGGACCAGCCGAGCGACGAGGAGCTCACCACGCTCACCGCGGCCGACATCCCCGCCGCGACCCCCGTCTCGGCCACGACCCCCGGACCGGGATCGGGAGCGGCGCCGTGAAGGCGCTCGCAGCACTCGCCGCCGCGGCTGCGCTGATCGTGGCGGCGATCTTCGCCCGCGACGCCATCGACGACGGGGGCGACAGCGCCGGAGGCTCCGCGGCGGGGCGCGGCACGACCGTGGTCTGCCCCACGGAGCTGGCCGACGCGTGCGCGGCGCTGGAGGACGACGTCACCGTGCGGGTGGAGCCGGCGTCCGTCACCGCCGACCGGTTGACGACGGCGTCCGACGCCGAGGAGGCCGACGCCGACGTCTGGCTGGCTCCCGCCCCCTGGGTGGAGGTGGTCGCCGACGCCCGGGAGCGTGCGGGTGCGCCGCCACTGGTGGGCGAGCCGTCGGACGTGATCGGGCGGTCCCCCGTCGTGTTGGTGATCTGGAATGACCGCGCCGCCGCGCTCGAGGCCGGTGCGTGCGGCGGGCCGGTCCAGTGGCGCTGCCTGGGGGACGCCGCCGACCGCCCGTGGGACAGCGTCGGCGGCCAGGGCGCCTGGGGGCGCGTCAACGTCGGGCTCAGCGGGCCCGAGACGGCGACCGGCCTCGTCGTGCTCGGCGGGGCCGCAGCGGGATTCTTCGGGGGCGCGGACTACGCGGCCAACGACCTCGGCGGGGAGCTCTCCGGCTGGCTGGGTGCCCTGGGTGCCCAGGCCGACTCGACCGCCACCGGCGTCGTGAACGAGATGCTCACCCGCGGGCCCGGCCAGTTCAGCGCCGTCGGCGCGCTGGAGGCCGACGCAGCGGAGGCCGCCGACCGGGACGACGTGCGCGTGGTCTACCCTGCGCCCGTGGCGACGGCGGACCTGGTGGCCGTCCCCATCGGCGACGCCGAGCGGGCTGCGGGAGACATCGCGGGGAACGACGACTTCCGCCGCGCCCTGGGCGGCGCTGGGTGGCGGGTCGACGGAGAGGCTTCGGTCGCGGGAGTCGACGAGGGGCTGGAGCTGCCGGCCGACGACTCCCTGCCGGGCGGTGGCGTGCTGGGCGCACTGCTCGCCCGGTGGAACGAGGTGACGGGATGAGGGGCATCACGGGGAGCACGGGGACCCGGTTGGCGGCCGCGCTCGTCGCCGGGGGCTTGATCGTCGCCAGCGCCTGCACGGGCGACGACGACGGTGGCGGGGACGGGGATGCCGCCCTCGCAGATCCTGGCGACTGCGTGGTCGTCGACATCGCCAGCTCGCCGGAGAAGCTCGAGCTCCTGGGCGACCTGGCCGAGAGCTTCAATGGTTCCGACGCCGCCACGCTGGCCAACGGCGACTGCGCGTTCGTGCGGGTGCAGAACAAGTCGTCCGGGGCGGCGGAGCAGCTCCTGGCCAACGGCTGGGACGAGTCGATCGACGGGCCCCGCCCGGTCATCTGGTCGCCCGCGGCCTCGACATGGGGGCAGGTGCTCGACCAGCACCTGTCCGAGGCCGGGCGGCCGGCGCTGGCCCCCACCGACGCCGCCAGCTTCATGCTCACGCCCCTGGTCATCGCCATGCCCCAGCCGATGGCCGAGGCCCTCGGCTGGCCGGACACGCCGATCGGCTGGGCCGACGTCCTGGCCCTGGCGCGCGACGGCGCCGGCTGGAGCTCGCGGGGCCACCCCGAGTGGGGCGCGTTCAAGCTCGGCAAGACCAATCCCAACTTCTCGACCAGCGGTCTGTCGGCGCTCATCGCCCAGGCCTACGCCGCCACCGGCAAGACGACCGGGCTGTCGCTGGAGGACCTCGCCAACCCTGCGGTCGCCAGCTTCGCCAGCGGGGTCGAGTCGGCCGTCGTGCACTACGGCGACACCACGCTCACGTTCCTGAACAACTGGTACCGGGCAGACCAGCGCGGCAACCCCTACCAGTACGTCTCGGCCGTCGCCGTCGAGGAGAAGTCGGTGATCGACTACAACTCGGGCAACCCCGACGGCATCCTCGACCAGGGCGAGGAGCCGCGGGAGCCCCGGGTGCCGCTGGTCGCCATCTACCCCGAGGAGGGCACCCTCTACAGCGACAACCCGCTCATGGTGCTGGACGCCGACTGGGTGGACGCCCAGCAGCAGGAGGCCGCCGCGGCGTTCGTCGACTACGTGCAGACGCCCGACAACCAGGAACGCGTGCTCGAGTACGGCTTCCGGCCCGGCATCGCCGACGTGCCGGTGGCGGCGCCGATCAGCGAGGCCAACGGCGTCAACCCCGCCACCCCGCAGACGCTGCTCGACGTACCCGAGCCCGAGGTGCTGGCGCGCCTGCTCGACGACTGGTCGACCCAGCGGCGGTCGGCGCGGGTGCAGATGGTCATCGACGTCTCGGGCTCGATGGGCGACCCGGGCGACCCCGAGACCGGTGAGACCAAGCTCGACCTGGCCAAGCAGGCCGCGATCACGGCCCTGGAGGAGTTCAAGGACGACGACCAGGTGGGCCTGTCGATCTTCTCGACCGAGCTCGGCGATCAGGGCGACCAGGAGGTGCTCGAGCTGGTCCCGACGTCGCGGGTCGGGGACGTGCGCGAGCAGCTCGCCAACCGGATCCGCGACCTGGTGCCGACGAACAACACGCCGCTGTACGCAGTGACGCAGCGGGCCTACGAGGACGCGCTGGCCGCCTACGACCCGGCCCGGATCAACGCCGTGGTGTTGCTGTCCGACGGGCGCAACCAGGACGACGACTCCGCCGACGACCGCGACCAGCTCAGCGAGCTCATCGACACGCTCCAAGCGGGCAGCGAGGGCCAGGCCAGCCGGCCGGTCCGGGTCTTCCCCATCGCGTACGGGAGCGACGCCGACCTGCCCACCCTCCGCCAGATCGCCGAGGCCACCTCGGCCGCGGTCTACGACTCGTCCGATCCGACCAGCATCGACAAGGTCTTCACCGCGGTCGTCAGCAACTTCTGACCACCGGGCTTCGGGGCGGCGGACCGGCCCGGGCCTCTAGCCGGGCCGGCCGGGCTTCCTGGCGCCGTATTGGTTGCTCAGCAACCAGATCCGCGCCCGGAACGGGTCTCGGGTGGGCGCAACCAGTGGACGACGCTTGCCGCCGCCGCCCGGCGAGGCTGGCGGTCGAGGCAATTGGCGAGAGCGGTGGTGATCGCACCGACGAAGCGTCGGTGATGGCGCGGGAAGCTGCGGTTGGTCGTGAAGATCAACCCGTAGTGAGCGCGGCCGGCACCGTGGGTCATTGCATCGAGCGGCAGGAAGTCCTTCACGTTCTCGGTCACGATGGCGCGCTCCAGGTCCTGCGCGATCCGGAACAGCAACGCGTCGTCCGACTCAGTGAGGGTCTCGTCCTCCTGCACCGCGATCACGTCGTAGCCGCGCTTGCGCAAGCCGATGGCGACGCTGGCC